>NZ_JAVBXR010000104.1 GCF_030824455.1 Desulfobulbus sp. | reverse complement strand
GCTTTTCCAAGTCGATCTCTTGCCAAGTAGCGCCGCGAACTTCACCGGACCGAGCAGCGGTCAGGATGGTGAACCAAATGGCAAGCTTGGTGGTAGGATGGATGTCGCTTTTGGTCAGGGTCTCGAGAAACTCGAAAAGCTCTTCCGGCGGAATCATGGTGTGATGTTGCACTTTCTTTGCTTTCAAAGCGCCGTGCATATCCGCAGCCGGGTTATAGGTTGCACGACCCGTCTGGATCGCAAAACGAAAGACGGCACCGATCCGTTGCAGGGTCTTCGATGCCATCTCCAATGAGCCTTTCGCCTCAATTGACCGAACCACTTGTAGGACCATGGGCGGGGTAATCTCATCGACCGGGATTTTTCCCAAGGGTTCATAAGCATACCGCATGAGACTTTTCAAGACAGCTTCGGCATGGTTCGTGGTCCAGCGGTCTTTTTGATGCCGGTGCCAATCGATCATGACAGCCTCAAAATTTTTTTCTGCAGCTTGTCTTTGTTCCTCCTTCGCAGTAACAGCTTCCCGTTTCTTTTGCCTCCTGGATTCCGCCGGATTAATTCCAGCCTTTACCAGCTCGCGCATAGAGGCCCGCTCGATCCTGGCCGATTCCAAAGTCATGACCGGGTATTCTCCCAGTACGACAACGGACTCCGTACCCGGTGGCAATTCATACCGGTACCGCCAAGTTTTTCTGCCGCTGGTGGCTACATGCAGAAAAAGACCTTTGCCGTCGGCGAGCTTGTAAGGTTTTATCCTGGCCTTGGCGTTTCTGACTTCTAATGCCGTCAACATAGGGTGTTTTCTCAAAAACCGGGTATTATTTAACCGGGTATTCGATTGCCGATTACCCATACCCGGCTTTGTACCCGGTTTCATACCCGGCTGTCAACAGATCGAAAAGGACAATACCGGACAAACAAAAACGAAAAAACCCCGTGAATTCTAAGAATTCACGGGGTTAATGGATGCCAGCGGATGACGCTGGACTAAAATTTGGTGCCGAAGGCGAGACTCGAACTCGCACGACCGTGGGCCGCTACCCCCTCAAGATAGTGTGTCTACCAATTCCACCACTTCGGCAATATGTTACACAAAGCAAGCGTATACTTATTTCCCTTTGGGAGCGGCTTGCTCAGGTGTTTTTTCGATTGGCGCCGGTATGGTTACCGGAGCCTGCTGCGCAGGAATCTGTTGCTCCTGCACCTTGAGATCACTCATCACCGAACCAGTGCTTTTATTGGCGGAAAGATACGCCAAGGTGATGGAAGTCCCCATGAATACGATGGCGGCCAATGTCGTGATCTTGTTTAAAAGCGGCAAGGGTCCTTCGGTGCCGAACAACGACTGACTGGAGCCGCCGAAAGAAGCCCCGACGTCCGCACCTTTCCCGTGCTGCAACAACACGATGCAGATCAGGAACAGACAAACAATGGTGTGAACGACGATAAGTATGGTTGTCATGTAAATCGAGCAATCCGGTCAAACGATTCGGCCTTTAAAGCAGCGCCGCCGACAAGCGCGCCGTCAATGTCCGGCTGCGCCATCAGGTCATCAATATTATCAGGTTTAACCGAGCCACCATACAGTATTCTTACTGCCTCGGCAATATTTTTTTCATAAAGGTTTGCCAACAGTTGACGCAAAAAGGCGTGAACCTCCTGCGCTTGTTCTTTGGAGGCGGTTTTTCCAGTCCCGATGGCCCACACCGGTTCATAGGCCAGCGTCACCCGCGCCATCTGTTGCCCGGTCACCGCCGCCAGCCCCTCTCGAACTTGATTTTCGAGAACGGTAAAGGTGTTGCCCGCCTCGCGGTCCGCCAGGGTCTCGCCAACGCAGAGGATCGGCTGAATTGAGCCGTTGAGGGCCCCGTGCAGGCGCCGATTGACCATGGCGTTGTTTTCGCCGAAAATGTGCCGCCGCTCGGAATGGCCGACGATGGCCCACTCTACCCCCAAATCCTTGAGCATGGGCGCGGAGATTTCCCCAGTGAAAGCGCCTTCGCTCTCCCAGGCAATGTTTTGCGCCCCGACCAACAGATTGCTGCCCTGGGTCGCTGCGCAGATCGCAGCCAGCGAGGTGAACGACGGCGCAACCATGACGTCGCGATCCATGCAGGCGGCGCTGGTGGCGGCAACCGCCTGGGCCAGTTGCACGGCCTCGCCAAGGGTCAGATACATCTTCCAGTTGCCGGCGATAAACGGACGTCTCTCCATGGGAACTCCCTGTGTACGCTGAGATTTCAGGAAAAAGGCATGCTGCCCGTGGACAACGCGATCAATCCAGCGCCTTGACGCCCGGCAGGATTTTGCCTTCCATCATTTCCAGGAAGGCCCCGCCGCCGGTCGACATATAGGAAATGTTGTCCGCCTCGCCGGACTGGGCAATGGCCGCATTCGAATCGCCGCCGCCAGTGACGCTCAGGGCGTGCGAAGCCGCAACCGTATGGGCCATGGCCATGGTGCCGCGGGCAAAGGCGTCCATTTCAAAGGCGCCCATCGGGCCGTTCCAGACAATGGTTTTCGCGTCGGCCAACACCTCGTTGAAGCAGACAACCGAGGCGGGCCCAATGTCCAACGCCATCCAATTGTCGGGAATGTCCTGGACGGTCACCTGTTTGCAGACCGCGTCCGGGGCAAAACGGTCGGCAACGATCACGTCCACCGGCAGATACACCTTGATGTTTTTCTCCCGCGCCTGACGCAGCAACGCATCCGCCGTGGTCAGCAGGTCGTCCTCCACTTTGGACGCGCCCACGCCGTAGCCCTGGCTTTTCAGGAAGGTGTTGGCCATGGCGCCGCCAATGATCATCTTGTCCACCCGGCCAAGCATGTTGCGCAGGGCCTCCAGCTTGCCCGAAACCTTGGCGCCGCCGACAATCGCCACTAACGGGCGTTGCGGGGCGTCGATCGAGCGGTGGAAATATTCCACCTCTTTTTGAAGCAAGAAACCGGCCGCCTTCTCCCGCACATGCAGCGTCACGCCCACCACCGAGGCGTGGGCCCGATGCGAGACGGCAAAGGCGTCGTTGACGTAGACGTCGGCCACCGAGGCCAATTGCCGGGAAAACTCGGGATCGTTCTTCTCTTCCTCGGGATGAAAACGCAGGTTTTCGAGCATGAGGATCTGGCCGTCCTGCAGCGCCGCAACGGCCGCCGCAACTTCCGGGCCGATGCAATCCGGAGCAAGCGGCACAGGCTGACCGAGCAAATTGGCCAAATAGGCCGCCGCCGGGGCCAGCGAATATTTCTCGACCCGCTGCCCTTTCGGCCGCCCCATGTGGGTGCAGACGATGACCCGCGCCTTCTGCTCCAGCAGGTAACGCAAGGTCGGCAGCACGGTGCGGATGCGCAGGTCGTCGGTGATTTCGCCGGCCTCGTTCATGGGCACGTTGAAATCGACCCGGACCAGCACCCTTTTCCCTGTCAGTTCAATATCTCGCAATGTTTTCACGGCATATCCTCATGAACTCTCGATAAGATTGCGGCGCAACAGCAAGGCATCCTCAACCGGTTGATTGTAGTAATTTTTTCGTTGCCCCACCTGGACAAACCCAAACTTTCCATACAGCTGCCGCGCCGCCTGGTTGGACGTGCGCACCTCTAAAAAGCAGGCGGCAAAGTTGGTTCCGGCAAAATAGGCGAGGGCCTGCTGCAATACATCTGCGCCCACCCCTTGCCGCCGCCGTTCAGGGGCGACCACCAGATGCAGCAGTTCGCATTCCGGCGCACAGGTCCTGAAAAAAGCGTAACCGCAGAGTGCATTGCCGGATTCCGCCGCCCAGGCAATCCCGTTGCCGGCCGATTGTTCCGCCCGTAGTTGTCCTTCGTTCCAGGGATTGGCCATGGCCCGTTGCTCGATGCGGAGAATCGGCTCCAGGTCGGCGGCCTCGAGCAAACGGACTCTCACACCATCCGTTCGGCCACCGAAACGGTCAGCTCGCCGAGCATGTTGGTGTAGCTGCCCAACTCGTTGTCGTACCAGCCGTAAATAACCGCTTGGGTGAGCGGCACCTCCAGGATAGGCGGCGTGGAACCGGCCTCGAATTTAAAATTTTTCAACGTCTGCAGATTAACCCGGATGGACGCGGTGCGGGTGTGGGTTTCAGTGGACTCGATCACCACCGCAGCCCGGGGCATGCCGACGATGTCTGAAGAAACGTTCTGCTCGGCCGAATACACCAGATAGGGGCTGGTTTTGCCGTATTCTTCATAGATCGAATTGAGCAGGCTCCGCTTGATCGGGTTGTCGAGCTCATCCTGCAGGTTGAGCACCAGGACAATCAGCGAGCCGCTCGAGGTCGGGATGCGCACCGATTCGGCGATAAAGCCGATGGCTTTCATCTCCGGGATGACCAACCCCAGGGCCTTGGCCGCGCCAGTGGTGGTCAGGATGATGTTGTTGAGGATCGAGCGGTTTTTGCGCAGATCGGTCGCGCCGGTGCCGGGAATGCGATCCAATACCTGCTGGGTGCCGGTGGCGGCGTGCACCGTGACCATAGAGGCGGACAGCATCCGCTCGGCCCCAAAATGATCGAGCAGCGGCTTGATCATGTACGACAAACAGGTGGTGGTGCAGGAGGCGGCGGAGACAATGCTGTGCCGAGCCGGGTCGTAGTCGTCGTCGTTGATGCCCATCACCGTGGTCACCGCGTCGTCGGGCATGTCCAGACCCTTGGCCTGAATTTTAAACGGCGCCGACACCAGCACCTTTTCAGCGCCGGCCTGGAGGTGGCCGCGCACCGAACCCTTGCCCTCGGAGGGATCGGCGGTCGGGTCTTTGAAGGCGCCGGTGGTGTCGACCACCAGCCGCACCTGGTTGCCCTGCCAGTCGATGTCCTTGGGATTGCGCGCCTTGCGCAGAAAGGTGACCGGCACGCCGTTGATGGTCATCGAACCCTTTTCTTCATTGAGGTTCTCAATCACCCGGCCGCTCTTGTGACCGTGGAGATACATGCCCAGCCGGCCATAGGTGGAATCCTTCTCAATGGCGGCGGCGATGTCCGTGAGCCCTGAGCCAACGTTTCTGCCCAAATTGACGACGATTTCAGAGAAAAACTGGCGGGAGACATGATGCCACAGAGATAATTTGCCGATTCGTCCAAGACCATTGAGTCCGAGTTTCATGCAGGATTCTCCTTTGCGGTTGGATTATGGGAGAGAACTTGTTATATGCCGGAAAAGAAAAATCTTTGCGTCCCAGGCGTTTCCGCCGGGAGCAGCGGTTATTTTTTCTCGAAAAAAAACAAGTGAAAAAACGGAGAAGTCAACCGGAGAACCTCGCGGCGGCGCTCACAGACGTCTCCTCTTTGCCAAGCCACCTGGCTGCAGGCTGTAAAGAGGCATAAAGTACATGATTCGTGCAAGAATTGCCAGCCCCGCACCCGGTTTTCTCTGAGATTTTCCCGCTTCGCTTGCACCGGCAAACACCCTGCTTGCCCACCGCGCCTTCAAGGCTTGCCGCCCATGCTCCTGCCGACCAACTGCCAAACCGGGCTCCTCTGCAAACGCTACAAGCGTTTTCTCGCCGATGTGTTGCTCAAAGACGGGCAAACCCTGACCGTGCACTGTCCCAACTCGGGCTCCATGCGCGGTTGCGCGGAACCAGGCAGCCCGGCGTTGATCAGCCGTTCCGACAACCCGGGCCGCAAATACGCCTGGACCCTGGAGATGGTGCAGCATCAGGGCGTCTGGATCGGCGTCCATACCGGGCGAACCAATCACCTGGTCCGCGAAGCCCTGGAAAACGGGGTGATCAACGATTTCGGCCGCCTTCGCTCCATCACCCCGGAGGTCAAGGTTTCCGACAAAAGCCGGCTGGACTTCCTCCTTGAGGGCTATCAGGGCGCCGCCTACCTTGAAGTGAAAAACTGCTCGCTGGCTGAAGACAACATTGCCTTTTTCCCCGACGCCGTCACCAGTCGCGGGGCCAAGCATCTGCATGAACTGGTTCGACTGGCCGAGGCCGGTTTCGGGGCGGCGGTGCTGTTCTGCATCCAGCGAAGCGACGCCGCCCTGTGCAAACCAGCGGCCCACATCGACCCGGTCTACGCCGAAACCGTTGCCTGGGCGGCCGGCCAGGGGGTGCGATTCCTCGCCTATCAGGCGGAGGTCAGCCCGCAGGCCATCGCCATCACCCACAAAATTCCCTTTTCCATTTTCTAACCAGTCGACGAAACTTATGAACCAGCAACAAGCGGTCGTCCTGCTCAGCGGCGGCCTGGATTCCACCACAGTTCTCGCCATGGCCCAATCCCAGGGGTTTGCCTGCAACTGCCTCAGTTTTCAGTACGGTCAGCGGCAATCGATTGAACTGGAACGCGCCCGCGTCATCGCCCGCAACGCCGACGCGGCCCGCCACCTGGTGCTGCGGGTCGATCTTGACGCCATTGGCGGCTCGGCCCTGACCGCCGAAATCGAGGTGCCCAAGGACCGGCCCTTTGGCGACATGGA
This sequence comes from Desulfobulbus sp., assembly GCF_030824455.1. Classification (GTDB taxonomy): domain Bacteria; phylum Desulfobacterota; class Desulfobulbia; order Desulfobulbales; family Desulfobulbaceae; genus Desulfobulbus. Next base: position 22,664 of record NZ_JAVBXR010000104.1, on the reverse strand, counting down.
AAAGGAGATTCCGGTCACCTATGTGCCCGGCCGCAACATCCTCTTTCTGGCCCACGCCCTCTCCTGGGCCGAGGTGCTGGGGGCCTCAGACATTTTCCTGGGCATCAACGCGATCGACTACAGCGGCTACCCGGACTGCCGGCCCGAGTTTCTCGACGCCTTTGCACAGATGGCCAACCTCGGCACCAAGGCGGGCGCGACCGGCAAGCCGTTTCGCTTCCATGCGCCGCTCATCCGTCTCAGCAAAAAGGAAATTATTCTCAAAGGCAGGGAATTGGGGGTGGACTACGGCCTAACCCACAGCTGCTACGATCCGGTCGGCGACAAGGCCTGCGGCCGTTGCGACGCCTGCCGGCTCAGACTACAGGGGTTCAGCGAGGCCGGATTGGTCGATCCGGCCCCCTATGTGTAAGCGGGATATGCGAGACGATTAACTGAGCAGGGTGTGACGGACCCTGCCGCCCACCATGGCGAGCACGGCGCGGCCTTGCAGCTTCCAGCCGAGAAACGGGGTGTTGCGGCTCTTGGAGACCACCTGGTCGGCGGCATAAACCCATTCCCGCTCCGGATCGATCAACGTGAGGTCAGCGGCTGCGCCTACGCTCAAGCCGCCGCCGGGAACGGCGAGAATAGCCGCCGGATTGACCGCCATCAACTCCACCAGTCGCCTGGCGTCGATCACCTTGTCGCGCACCAGGGCCAGGGTCAGCGGCAGGGCGGTTTCCAGGCCGATGACGCCGTTGGCCGCCGCATCGAATTCCAGCTCCTTCTCCAGGATGGAATGGGGCGCGTGGTCGGTGGCAATGGCGTCCAGGGTCCCGTCGGCCAGGGCGATCCTGATCGCCTCCCGGTCGGCGGCCGAGCGCAGCGGCGGATTCATCTTGGTGTTGGTGTCGTAGCCGATCACGGCCTCGTCGGTGAGGGTGAAGTAGTGCGGCGCGGTCTCGGCGGTCACCCGCACGCCCCGGGCCTTGGCCGCGCGAATCAGGTCAAGCGACATGGCGGTGCTCACATGGGCGATGTGGACGCGGGCGCCGGTGAACTCGGCCAGGGCAATCTCCCGGTAGACCATGATTGATTCCGCCGCGGTGGGGATGCCCTTGAGCCCGAGCCGGGTGGAAACCGGCCCCTCGTTCATCACCCCGGTGCTCAGCGCCGTTTCCTCGCTGTGCGAGATCACGGTCAGGCCGAAATCCGAGGCGTATTCCATGGCCCGGCGCATCAACTGACTGTCGCGGACCGGATGCCCGTCGTCGGTGACGGCCACCACGCCCGCGGCCTTCATCTCGCCAAACTCGGCCAACTGCCGTCCCTCGCTGCCCTGACTGATCGCCCCCACCGGATAGACCCGCACCGCCGCATCCGTGGCACGACCCAGAATCATGGCGGTAACCACGGCGCAGTCGTTGACCGGCTTGGTGTTGGGCATGCAGGCCACCCCGGTGAACCCGCCGCTGGCCGCGGCCCGCGCTCCCGAGTGAATGTCTTCCTTGTATTCCTCGCCCGGTTCGCGCAGATGCACATGCATGTCGATCAGGCCGGGAACCACCCAGCAACCTGCGGCGTCGATCTCTTGCACGCCGGCGGGCACAGGCTGATCCGGCCCGGCAATCCGGCCGTCAATCACCAGCAGATCGGCTATCTCATCCCGTGAGTTGACCGGATCGATAATCCGGCCGTTGACAATGCGCCAGGTCGCGTTCATCGGCAGCGTGCCTCGGAAAAACAAAAATTGGGGAGCAAACGGTGCGACGCGGCCATCAGGAATTCCCCATCACCAGATAGAGCAGGGCCATGCGCACCGCCACCCCGTTGGTCACCTGATCCAGGATCACGGACTGCGGCCCGTCGGCAACGTCGGGATTCAATTCCACCCCTCGGTTGACCGGGCCGGGATGCATCACCAAGGCGTCCGGCTTGGCTAGGGACAAAACCTGCCTGGAGATGCCGAAATGGCGGGCATATTCGCGCAGCGACGGCAGCAGCGGGTCATTCTGCCGCTCGCGCTGGATGCGCAGGGTCATGACCACGTCGGCGTCGGTCACCGCCTCTTCAAGCGAGGTGCAGACCTTGGCCCCCAGCTGATCAATCCCCTTGGGAACCAAAGTGGACGGACCGTAGACGTACACCTCAGAACCCATGCGGGTGAAGCCGACGATGTCGGAACGGGCCACCCGGCTGTGGGCAATGTCGCCGACAATGGCGATCTTCAGCCCGCTCAACGTGCCCCGATGCTCCTTGACCGTCAGCATGTCGAGCAACCCTTGCGAGGGATGCTCGTGGGCCCCGTCGCCGGCGTTGATCACCGCCGCCTGGACGTTGCGGCTGAGAAGCAGCGGCGCGCCGGAACAGGCGTGGCGGATGATGATGATGTCCGGATGCATGGCCGAAATGTTGCGGGCGGTGTCGGCCAGGGTCTCGCCCTTGGTGGTGCTGCTGGTCGAAGGGCTAATGTTGAAGGTGTCGGCGCTCATCCGCTTGGCGGCCACCTCAAAGGAGAGGCGGGTGCGGGTGGAGGGCTCGAAAAAGAGATTGATGATGGTGTGGCCGCGCAGGGTCGGCACCTTCTTGATCGGCCGGGCCGAGATTTCCTTAAACGAATCGGCGGTGCTGAGAATGTGGGCAATATCCTCGCAGGAGAGCTGCTCAATGCCGAGGATGTGGCGGTGCGCGAAATAGTAGCCGGTTGCCATGCTGCCTCCGGTGATCAGTGAACGAAATCGCCAAGCCGACTCCAGCGGATGGATTGAAGCCGATCCAGTGAGAAAAGGGGCTGCTGCACATCCCAGGACCAGTAGATCACCCAGGCCTTGCCCCGAACCGCCTTGAGGTCGACAAAACCCCAGAAACGGCCGTCAAAGGAGTTGTCCCGGTTGTCGCCCATGGCGAAGATCTTGCCCTCGGGAACCGTTGTCGGGCCGAAATTGTCGCGGGGATCAAAATTGGCCGGATGGATCAATGGGTCTTTGAACACCCCGTGCAGGTCTTCAAACGGTTTGTCGTTGATGAAGATTTTCTTATCGCGAATCTCCACCTTGTCGCCGCCCACCGCAATCACCCGCTTGATGTAATCCAGTTCCGGATTTTTGGGGAACTGAAAGACAACAATGTCGTTGGCTTTGGGGTTGCTGATCGGGATCAGGGTCGCGCCGGTGAACGGCATCTTGACGCCGTAGATGAACTTGCTCACGAGGATGTGATCACCAATTTGCAAGGTCGGCAGCATCGAACCCGAGGGAATCTTGAACGCCTGGACAATGAAGGTGCGGATAACCAAGGCCAGAAGAACGGCAATGATGATCGCCTCGATGTTCTCCCGGATTGCGGATTTCTTGTTCTGCTGGAGGATGTCTGCCACGAAAGTGCCTGTAAGTAGAGGGCAAGGTTGAAAAATTTTGCCAAGGCTACCCGATGGGATGATAAAATTCAAGCAGCTTTTGCCGATGGATTCCGGCAAATAGCGGTAGGGCTTTGGCCTGATTTGGGTATAATGACGGTATTTGAAACAAGACCAGTAGGTTGACCTTTCCTTCAACATCCAGGGAGTGACCATGCGCATTGCGACAAAAACAGCGGCCTTTGGCCTGATGCTTTTCCTCGCCGGCTGCGGCGGCAAACAGGAACAACCGCCGGCCGAAAACGGCGCAGGCGGCTCGCGGCCGATTACCCTCACCCTGCTCCACCTCAACGACCACCACTCGCACCTTGACGCCGAAAACATCACCCTGCAACTGAACACCGGCGGCAAACGGGAGCCAATCACCGTGGAGCGGGGCGGATTTTCCCGGGTGACCGCCGCGATCAAGGCGATGGAGCAAGAGGCCGGGGCCCACGGTACCGCCAACGTGCTCAAGATCCACAGCGGCGACGCCAGCACCGGCGACCTCTACTACACCCTCAGCGAGGGCAAGGCCGACGCCGAGCTGATGAACAAGATCTGTTTCGACACGTTCACCCTGGGCAACCACGAATTCGACAACACTGACGCCGGCATCAAAAAACTGATGGGCTTTCTCCACACCGGCGGTTGCAAAACGCCGCTGCTCAGCGCCAACGTCCGTTTCGGCCCCAGTTCGCCGATGCGGACCGCCACGGCCCCGGAGACAGTGCTGCCTTCGGTGGTGCTGGAACGCGGCGGCGAGAAGATCGGGGTGATCGGCCTGACCGTGGCCGGCAAAACCAAGCACTCGTCCCGGCCCAACAGCGACACCACCTTGATCGACGAGGCCGCGGCGGCCCAGGCGGAGATTGACCGCCTCCAGGCCCTGGGGGTCAACAAAATCATCCTCTCCACCCACATCGGCTACCCCGCAGACCAAGCCCTGGTGAAAAAATTGTCCGGGGTCGACGTGGTGGTGGGCGGCGACTCCCATTCCCTACTCGGCCCCGAATCGCTCAAAGCCTACGGGATCTCGCCCGAAGGCCCCTATCCAACGCGGAGCGCGGACAGGGACGGCAAGCCGGTGTGCATTGTCCAGGCCTGGCAATACGCTTATGTGGTCGGCCAACTGCAGGTGCGGTTCGACGCCCAGGGCGAGGTTGAGGATTGCGCCGGGAATCCCCAAGTGTTGATCGGCGACCAATTCAGCCGCGCCGACAACGCGCCTCTGACTAAGGAAGAAACCGCCGCCGTTCGCGCCGACATCGCCGCCAGCCAGGTGTTGCGGATCACCGCGCCCGACCCGCAGGCCGCCGCCCTGCTCGGCCCCTACAAAAAAGAGAAAGAGGCCATGGGGGCCGCCGTGGTGGGCTCGACCACCGACAACCTCTGCCTACGCCGCGTTCCGGGCAACAAGCGCGACGCCTCGCGTTCCTCCCTGGGCGACGTCTGCAACAAAAACGAGCGGGTCAACGCCCACGGCGGCGACATCCAGCAGATCGTGGCCGAGGCCTTTCTCCAGCAGGGCAAGGCCTTCTTCGGCGCGGATCTCTCCCTCCAGAACGGCGGCGGCGTCCGGGTCGATCTGCCGGCGGGCAAAATCACCGTCAAAGACGTGTACACGGTGCTGCCGTTTAAGAACACTCTGGTGCAGCTCAACGCCACCGGCGCGGAAATCAAGGCGGCGCTCGAGGATGCGGTCGAAGGCGTGGTCGGCCCAGCGCTCAACACCGGCTGCTATCCCTATGCCGGCGGCCTGCGCTGGCGACTGGACGCGAGCAAACCCAAGGGCTCGAGATTCTCCCATCTGGAGATCCGCACCGCCAGCGGCAGCTACCAGCCCTTTGACCTGGGGAAAACCTACAAGGTGGCCACCATTTCCTTTCTCGCCGACGGCAACGATTCGTTCACCGCGCTGAAGAACATCACCGGCGAACGCCGCATCGACGTTGGTCTCGATTACGCCGAGGCCTTTTTGCAGTACATCGAAAAACTGCCGGGGAAAAACAAAGTGATCAAACCGCTGCCGATTAAAGACTACTCCACCCAACGGTTCATCGACGCGCCGTAAAACGGTTTCTGACGCCCGCAGGCGAGATGCGCTTGCGGGCGGCCGCCCAAATTTTCATCACTCCAGCCCGCCGGTTGAGCGCCACAACGACCAGGCAATCGACCACATAACCGCGCACACCAGGGTGTCGAGCACCCGCCAGGAACGCGGGTTCGTGAACAAGGGAGCCAACATCTGGCCGCCCAGGCTGAGACTGAGGAACCAGAGGGCAGAGGCGCAGACCGCGCCGGACCAGAAAAACCAGCGCGACGCCTCGTGCAGCCCACTGCTCACGCTTCCCAGCAGGACCACCGTATCCAGATAGACGTGGGGATTGAGCAGGGTCACCGCCAGGGTCGTACACACGGCCGCCTTTCTGGAAAGCGGCGGATGTTCGCTCACGGCCAGGCCTGCGCCCTGCAGCGCCGAACGCAACGAAAGGAAGCCGTACACCACCAGAAAAGCGGCGCCCAGCCGCGTCATCCACAGGGTCAGCCCCGGACTGATGGCAACGAGCCGGCCAAAACCGCCAACGCCGGCGGAGATCAACACCACGTCGCAGCCGATGCAGATCAGCGCAATGACAAGATGATGATTTTTGCGAACGCCCTGCGCCAGCACAAAGGCGTTCTGCGCCCCAATTGCTGCAATCAAGCCCGCGCCAACCCCCAAACCCTGTAAAAAAGCCGTACCCATCCTCTCTCCCTCCTGATTGTTGATCAACAGGGGGAAGATAGACGCGGATCAAGCTGAAGTAAAATTAATTGTATAAATGATTGATAAGCAATGTTAATAATACAGCCATGTTTGACTACAAACTCATCGAAGCCCTGGCCGCCGTGCTCCAGGAGGGCGGATTCGACAGGGCCGCCAAGGCCCTGCACCTGACCCAATCGGCAATATCGCAACGCGTCAAGCTCCTGGAGGAGCAAACCGGCCAGATCCTGCTGGCGCGCACCACCCCGCCCCAGCCAACTCCAGCCGGCCAGAAGCTGCTGAAGCACTATCTCCAGATCAAACGGCTGGAAGACGATCTTCGCGACGAAATCGGCAACCAAACAAAAGGGGAAGAGGCGTTCACCACCATTGCGGTCGGCATCAACGCCGACAGCCTGGCCACCTGGTTTTTAGAGGCGATCCTGCCGTTGTTGCGGGAAGAGCGCTTCCTGCTGGACATCCGGGTTGACGACCAGGACCAGACCCATCGGATGCTCAGAGACGGCGAGGTCATGGCCTGCGTCAGCACCCAGCCTCAGCCCATGCAAGGCTGCGCAACGACCCGTCTGGGCTGCATGCGCTACCGCGCCTTTGCCGCACCTGAGTTTGCGGCCCGGTGGTTCCCGAACGGACTGATCGACGCCGAGGCCTGCCGCCGCGCCCCGATTGTGCTGTTCAACCGCAAGGATGAGGTGCACTGCAAGCTGTTCCAGCACATGCTGGGAGAAACGCCCTCTCCCCTGCCAAGCCACTATGCGCCTTCATCCGAAAAATTTGTGGATTGCATTGCCGCCGGCATCGGCTACGGCATGCTGCCGGACCAGCAAAGCCAGGACACGCTCCTTGAGGGCCGCATTGTCGACCTTGCGCCCGGCCACAGCGTTCCGGTGCAGCTCTACTGGCATTGCTGGAACCTGGACGCGCCGTCGCTCAATCGCCTGACGTGTCACCTGACCCGCGAGGCCAGGCTGCGGCTGGCGCAGTAGGCAGGACGCGCGCCCCAAACTGCGGAGCGCCGTTTGGTTTGCAGCGCGGTAAAACAATCCCCGCATCGTCCACAGGTTGATTTTCTTGGTGCGACGGTTTACCAACCCGGCAACGCAACGACCTTGCCGGCGGCCGTAGCCCGTATGCAGCCTGCAGAATCCGAGGGCTGATTGGGCGTGTTCCCGGATTTCGTTGCCCTTCATCCAGGCTACGGCTTGGTTTTCATCGGGCGGCTGCTGTATTTTGGGGGCGGTCAAGAGCGCGGTATTTTTGTCAGCTCAACCACCTCTGTCAGCCGGGTTATAGGATTTGGCGCCATTGTGACGCGCAGCCGATCCGCAGCCAACACCTCCAGCGACAATGCCGTTGTGTTCCAGAGTGGGTCGCAAAAGCCGCCGCTTGCCTCATCAATGTTGAGCTCAAACATTGTATTTGCCTGCAATTTTTTCCTGGCAACAACCTGACAATTTCTGCCGGGGCCGTAATGCAGGAGGTATTGGATGCCCCCGTTGCCGCCCTCCACCTGCTGCACGGTCAGCTCCGCGGCAATATTAACCTGCCCCGTAGCGACAACGCCGCTCCAGGCGCCTAGGAGGTCGGCCTCACTCCATTTTTGGTCAGTGGCGCAGGTTATCGAAGCAGTGAAGAACAGCAAGGCCAGAAGCAACCGGTTCCGGAGCGACATGGCGCGTCTCATCCAACCCACCCAACTCTGCCAACTCATAAATACTCCTGCTGGGGAGTGAAGCAGCTGAGGCAGTTGCCGGCCTGATGGTTTTCGATGCGGCGTTGCGCCTCGACCACCGCGCCGGCAAGCCTCTCGATCAGTTTATCCAGTGATTCGCGTCCTGCCATGAATAGGTTGCTCCGTGAAAGTAGCGTGAGAAGGATGCAATGCGCGTCGTGCCGACGTCACGAGTTTGCCGCGTTAACCGTTGCCCTGCCCGCCGCCTTGCGCTTGAGACGCCGGGGCCTTCCGACTCTCCTGGGCTGCGGTGTTGCTGGAAAAGGCGCCGATGACCCGATCCATGGCGGCAAAGAGCAGTTCGACGCTGTAGCCGGCGGCAAAGGCGATGGCGTACTGAGACAAGGAATCAAACGGCAATTGCGCCTCGCCGTCCTTTTTGATGAACCAGACAATCACCAAACCGGCCAAGGCGCCAAGGTTCATCCGCAAGCGAAAGCCGATGTCCGTTTCCGGGGTGTAGGTGAGCGTTCTGATCTGCTCCGCCAGGGTGCGCAGCACATAGGTGATGGCCCCCAACAGCCCGTACAGGATGGGCAGCAGGTAAAGCTGCATGGCGTTGAGGGCAAAATTTGCCGTTTTTTGCGCCCTCAACAGCCCTTGATAGGGGTCCTCTGCGGGCTCGCTGTTGTCGGCGCCCGTATTCTGGCGGTCGCCGACCAGACGGCCCGCCTGTTGCGCCGGCCATTTCCAGCAGTTGTTCCAGGCGCCAAGGATCTCATAATTCAGACCGACGGCCAATTCGTAGGTGTTCATCCGTGCTTGAATCGTGCTGATCTCATCGCGTTTTTTGTCCAGCTCGCTGTCGATTCTTTTCAGTTCCGCCTCGGTTTGCTCTTGTTTTTGGGCGCTCTTTGCCGGCAATTCCGCAAACAGCGTCTCCTCTTGACGGTTCAATCGCTGCTGTTCTTTCTGCAACAGCGTCAGCTGCATCTCGTCTTTTTCCTTCTGTTTCAAGGTTGCATCGACGTCAGTGGTCAACGACGAGCCAATCACCCAGTAAATCTGGACAAAAAGCAAAAAAACGAGCACCACAAAGGCCAAAAAGCGGAATCTGCGCACCGAAAGAATTGCCAACGACACCTGCGGGGGCGACCGCCACAGCAGGGCTCGAAAGCGACCGATCAGCGAGAGGTCCGGACGTTTGTCGTAACTGGCGCGCAGACTGATCACCGTCACCGGGCTCACCGCCTTGGCCAGCGTCTTGGTCGCCTGCACGAACTGGGTCTCCAATTCCACCAAATCCGCTGGAATTTGGCCGGTTTCACAGCAGTGCCGCATGCGGACGATGGCTTTGATGGTTTCCGGCTGCAGGTCAATCCCGGCTTCCGCAGCGTAGGCAAGCAGCAACTGGGCGTTGAGAACCGGTTCGGTCAAGCTCCGCAGGCAAGGACTGTCCGGCGTTCCGTTGGGTTTTTCCATGGTCGACGCACCCGGCTTCATTGAACCACGATCTCATAGACGCAGGCTTTGTCGCCGGCGCACAGCACCGGCTCGCCGTCGGCATAGGTCACCTTGACCACCCATTTGCCCCGCTTGACGTTTTCCTTGATGCTCCACGTTCGCCAATCAAAATAACCGCGAACATCAAGTTCCCTACCGAGTTGTTCCATCAGCTGCACATTGCCCGCCGGGATCTGGATGTGGTCAATCGCTTCGGTGACGCCCTCCGACGAAACGCCGACTACGGAGTGGCGGAACCACTGATGGTAAATGGGCAGCTTCCCGGCGTTGTGCAGCCGCTGCAGGGCCCACTTCGACCCCTTGAGCCGCATCCACAGGCATAAGGGCGCGCCTGGGGCGGTCTTGCCGTAGACCTGCATATGCTCTAAATTTTCGACCCCGTTGGTCCACACCGCCTTGTCCACCACCAGCCGGGCCTCGTCGGCAAGAGCGCCGAACGCAGGGAACAGCCCAGCGGCGATCACCAGGAGCAATGCCGGCGCCAGTCTGCAAAAGAGGGGATTGTTCAACATGACAGGTGCTCCTTTCTCTGAAGTACCGGGAGTTTGCCGCCGCAGGGAGACGAATGACGCAGCGGCTCGTCAAGTTTCGTCAATCTGCTTGGATGTGTTGAGAGTATGGCCAAACGCGGGGCAAATCGCAACGAGGGAAGAATGGACATAAAATAGGTACATCAACTATTTATATTGGAGCGATTGCATGCAACCGGACACAGAACGGGGCTGAGCTTCGGAGAACTATTTAAAGCGCGAACCAACATGCTCTTTCGCCACGTTCCGAAATTTGACGAGCACGTCTTCCGACACGCAGTATGTTCAGGGAACAGTTCCACCCAATACGGCACAAACAAGCATAAGCAATGTTTCCGTAGCCCCAGGCATCCTCGGCTTTCGAGTCACCATGCTCTACCTTTTAAAATCCCTTGACTTTCTAGACAGATAATCAGATTGTGAGGTCGCATTTTCCACAAAAGGAACCCACCACAAGGAAGTGTTCATGTTTCTCTCGCATAACGACGACCCCACATTAGAGGATGGTTTCGACAACAATGGCCTTGTTCGAGAAATTTGCGGACTGATCCGCAACTGCACGCCACCCAAGGGTATTGGCGTCAATGGCTATTGGGGAACCGGCAAGACCAGCATGCTGTTGCAGGTGTGCCGCCAACTTACCGGGGTGCACCCCTACGGCGACAAGCCGCCGGGACTTTCAGCGGCGAAGGATGTGGACAAAACCATCATGCCGATCTGGTTTGAAGCTTGGCGATATCAGCACGAAGCTCAACCCGTCGTTGCCCTGCTCAATGAAATTCGGCTCCAGATGGGAATGTTGGCAAAATTGCAAGACAAGGCCGCTAAATTATCCGGGGTTGCTCTTTTAGGCGTTCTTTCAGCCTTTGACGAGGTGGCGAAGGCGGCAAGCGGTGGTGTTTTCAAACCGGAACTCGGCAAGGTGCAGGCCATCGGCAATGCCTGGGAGAAGGAACGATACCAACAACCCCTTCCCGGTCAATCCATTCGGAATCTCCTCCAGGAGGCTGTCGCCACCGTTTTAAAAAGCAAGAAAATGAATAAACTGGCCATATTCATCGATGATCTCGACCGCTGTGAACCGGAAACAGCACTTCGTCTCATGGAAGGAATCAAGGTCTATTTGAATCTCAATAATTGCGTGATCATCTTCGGCATGGACCAACGTCAGGTCGAGCGTGCCCTCGTCAAAGCCCTCGGCTTGAAGAATGAAGACGGCGCAGCTATGAATGCAGATCATTACGCCAGGGAATATTTAGAAAAAATATGCCAGGACATCATCCACCTGCCTTTGCCCGACAAGGAAAAAAAATCACAGTATCTCTCTGCATTGCTTGCCAAACTCCTGAGTGACGCCCCTCACACAATATTTGCGGAGAGGATCCAAAGCATCACCGATCAGTATGATTGCCTGCCGGCCAACCCCCGGAAGATCAAAGCCCTGGCAAATCGGCTTGCCAGTATGATTCGGCGACTTGAAAATCTGCCATCAGTGCGAGTAGATAGCGCTGAAATTGACCGTGAAGCCGCCTTCTGCCTGGTCACTGCCGTTGTCTATTGCTTCCATCGCCGCATTTTTGAGCAGTTGCAGAAAAACCCGGCGTACATTTCAGAGGTTATTGCCTATGCCGACGCCTCCGACATAGACAAGGATGTGGATTCCCCCATGCAGGGGATTCAACCATCCGTGGCTTCGGCAAGGGAATTGCCGGTCAACCCAAGCGACAGCAATGTCTTCCGCCTCCACCGACTGTTGCAACAATTGGCGCAAGTCACCGATATTGAAATCAAACCCTTTCTCTTCTCATGAAAACAGTCTCTTCTTCGGAAAAAGCGCAGCGGTCCATGCCACAACTTACCCCTGCACAAAAGCCCCTGATTGGCGAATATCTCAACCCCGCCAGCGATCATGCCCTGCTGAAATATTTCCAGGAGGTGCGAAAAAAATATCTCTACACCTCCAACCTGGGCCTGGCTCTGGACGACAATGACCGGGACGCCACCGGCAAACCCGTGCCGCTCAACAACCTGTTCGTCCCCCCCCTGTTAAGCGCCCGGCAGTTGAAACCGGAAGACATCATCCTCATGGAAAGCGGCAAGGAAAAGCCGCCTTTGCAGGAGGTGCACCATGCGCTTCGTGCTCACCAGCGGCTTCTTATCCTTGGCACTCCCGGCATGGGCAAAACCACTCTGGTGCAATGGCTCATGCTGGCGCTGACCTACAGCGGCGACAACCACGTGAAAGGCGCACTCGGCAACGTTGTTCCCTTTGCCCTTATCCTCCGGGAACTCAAGTTGGGAGGCGTCCGGACCTGGAAGGACCTGTGGAAAATTTTCACCGAGCACGCCGGCATCGCGCTCGATCACGATTGCATAGAACGACTTACCGCAACCGGTCAGGCGGTGTTTCTTCTTGACGGGTTGGATGAACTCGCTGAACCGGAAACGCGAAAAGGACTCGCCCGCGCCTTGCTTGACGGCATGAACCGGAACAGTCGTTGTCGTTTTCTGATCACTTCCCGCATTGTAGGATTTTCTCTGGAAGAATTTTTCCATGTGAACCTTAGGGCCAAGTTCACAGAAACGGCAATGAGTGTCTTGGAACAGCGATATCGCAACAAGATAGACGCCAATAACAGTCTCACAGACGAACAAATTGATCAGATTGAGCCCAATTTTACCGACCATTTCGCGGTGACGTACCTGGCCCCATTCAACACCAGTCAGGTGCGGCGTTTTGTGGCAAACTGGTACGGACAATACGAACCCGATACAGCCGTCCACGCCGAACGGGTTGACAACCTGGTCGGCAGGGTGGAAAAGAACGACGGCTTAGGGCTATTGAGCCGCATTCCGGTGCTGCTCAACATGATCTGTTTCATACATGCCCGCAGAGCCCGCTTGCCGGACGGCAGGGCGGAACTTTACGAGCGGATCGCGCAAACCTATCTGGTCTCCTTGGACCGGGCTCGCGGCATGGGGCTACGGGACGAGAACGTCAATGTCGACTACCTGGACTTGAGCAATTGGCTGGCGGCTCTCGCCCTGCGCATGCAGGAACGACGAGGACAAAGGGATGAGGCTGTTTATGCCCGAAAAAGTGAGGTGGCGTCCATTCTGCAAACAGGGTTGGAAGAAAAAGGGCTTTCCTTGTCTGAATGCGGCGAAAAATGCGAGGCGATCCTCAACTATATCATCAAACGCAGCGGCTTTCTGGTGCCAGTGGGCAGAGAGGGCGGCGAGGAAGTCTATGCTTTCAACCATCTCTCCTTCCAGGAATACTTTGCGGCGCTGGCCCTGGACGAGAAGATTACACTCAACGACAAAGCCTATTCTCTAGCCAACATACGAAAATTTCTGCACAAACCGCATTGGCTGGAAACCTTTATTCTGCTTTTTGAACTGCAATCTTCTTTGCCGAAAACGGAGAAATTGGCGCAATTGCTTTTTGGGCCCAATCTGCAGCATTTGCAGAAGAGAGGGGGAAGGGGAAAGGAGAAATCGCACGACGTACTCTTTGGCTGGTTGGTCGCCGCCCATGTTGCCATGGACACAGCTGTCCGCTTCGGCAGGGAATGGCGTAATCGCATTATTGAAGGGGGGTGGAGGGCTGTCTTGCCGTGCATAACCAAGATAGAACCAGAAAATGATTATGCAAACCAAGTGACAGCTCTTCTATTTCAGGATCAGCACGGCAGCCTTGAGAATTTTACCCACATTTTTGCCCATGAACAAGCAATCGAACTTAGCGGCAAGCTAATATATGACATTAGCATATTAGCAAAACTAACCGAACTTAAATCAATCACCCTAATGAATACATCAGTGATTGACGTGAGACCATTATGTGATTTGAAAAATTTACATAAACTTAATTTATTTTTTATGAAATCTGGAGATATAATTGGACTATCCAAGCTTTTAAATTTGACCGAACTTACCATTTTAATGTCATCAATTTGCGACATTAACGACCTGATGCAATTAAAAAATATCAAAATACTCGATTTGTTCGATTTACCAATAAAAAATCTCGGTCCATTAAAAGAATTGTCCGACTTAAAGTTTCTCATGATTATGTATTCACCGGTCGATGATATAAGTCCGTTAGCGGGATTAACAAACCTTGAGGCATTGATCCTAGACGCCACACAGGTTAGCGATCTCAGCCCATTGTCGGGATTATCCAACCTCTCTACCCTTTCCCTGAGCCATACACCGGTAAGCGATATAAGCCCACTGGCAGGCCTGACAAACCTCAAGGACTTAAACTTGAAAAATACTAAAGTGACCGACATCAGTAGCCTCTCCAACCTGAAAAATCTCAAAATTGAACTGTAACCTTCCGCCGACGACTGGAGTAGACAAAAAAAATCCCCCTCCGCCGCAAGGGCAGAGGGGGACAAAAACCGGTCTGACGACCGATGGCTGGCGCGGGAACTGATCAGATGATCGGTTTCATGGCGCTCATGTGCGAGCGCAATTCCTCGCCGACCTGCTCGACCACGGTGTAGCGGATGGCGGCGTTGACGCCGATCAGCTCGACGTTGTCCACCGAGTTGTCCGTCTCGTTCAGGCCTTTGCCGATCACGTCGGTGCCGACTTCTTTCATGAAATCGGCCAGCATCGGCACGGCCTGGTGGGCAAAGAGGTAGCAGCCGTACTCGGCGGTGTCGGAGATGACCACGTTCATCTCGTAGAGCTTCTTGCGGGCGATGGTGTTGGCGATCAGCGGCACCTCGTGCAAGCTCTCGTAGTAGGCCGATTCCTCCTTGATGCCGGCGGAAACCATGGTGTCAAAGGCCAGCTCAACGCCAGCCTTGACCATGGCGATCATCAGCACGCCGTGATCGAAATACTCCTGCTCGGAGATTTCGGCCGCTTGCGAGGCGGCTTTCTCAAACCCGGTCTCTGCGGTCTGGGCGCGCCAGGTCAGCAGGTTTTTGTCGTCGTTGGCCCAGTCTTCCATCATGGTGCGAGAGAAATCGCCGCTCATGATGTCGTCCATGTGCTTCTCGAACAAGGGGGCCAGGATCTCCTTGATTTCCTCGGAGAGGTAGTAGGCGCGCAGCTTGGCCGGGTTGGACAGACGATCCATCATGTTGGTGATGCCGCCGTGCTTGAGGGCCTCGGTGATGGTCTCCCAGCCGTACTGGATCAGCTTGGAGGCGTAGCCGGCGTCGATGCCTTCGCCGACCATCTTGTCAAAGCACAGCAGGCTCCCGGCCTGGAGCATGCCGCAGAGGATGGTCTGCTCGCCCATCAGGTCGCTCTTGACCTCAGCGACGAACGACGACTGCAGCACGCCGGCGCGATGAGCGCCGGTGCCGGCCGCATAGGCCTTGGCAATGTCCCAGCCCTCGCCCTTGGGATCGTTCTCGCGATGCACGGCGATCAGGGTGGGCACGCCGAAGCCGCGTTTGTACTCCTCGCGCACCTCGGTTCCAGGGGATTTCGGGGCCACCATGATGACGGTGAGGTCTTCGCGGATCTGCATCCCTTCCTCAACGATGTTGAAGCCGTGGGAGTAGGAAAGGCAGGCGCCTTTTTTCATCAGCGGCATGACCGCGGTCACCACCTTGGAGTGCTGCTTGTCCGGGGTGAGGTTGATCACCAGGTCGGCAGTGGGAATCAGCTGCTCGTAGTTGCCGACGGTAAAGCCGTTGCCGCTGGCGTTTTTCCAGCTCTGGCGTTTCTCGGCGATGGCGGCGTCGCGCAGGGCGTAGGAAACGTCAAGACCGGAGTCGCGCAGATTGAGCCCCTGGTGCAGCCCCTGGGCGCCGCAGCCGACAATGACAATCTTCTTGCCCTTGAGTTTGTCGACGCCGTCCTCGAACTCGGAGATGTCCATGAAGCGGCATTTGCCCAGTTCTTCCAACTGCAGACGCAGCGGCAAGGTGTTGAAATAGTTCTGTCCCATTGTTTTCCTCTCTGTGTGTTTAGGGTGAAGAGTCACTCGGTTTTTGGTCTGCAGGGCGTGAGGGCAAAGAGAAAAACCCATGGGTTGACGCCGCCGGCTGGCCGTGGCGCGCCATTCCCCCTGTCTCTCCCTCCCGGACTTCAGACTAACCGAGCTAAATTCCGACAAAGTTTGTATCCCCACCATACCCGATATTTCCATTGCGGAAAGTGATTTCTTTGCAATTCATTGTTGCAATAATCGCAACACCAGCGCACAATGACCACCTCGCCGTCTCACGCCGTCAACACTCCCTCTTTTCCCGATTGGTTATGGATATACGTTGCGTCAAAATCTTCAATCATCTGGCTCAGTCGCTCCATTTCGGCCGCACCAGCCGGGCCTGCAACCTGACCCCTTCCGCCCTGACCCGCACCATCCAGCGCCTTGAGGAAGAGTTGGGCAAACCGCTGTTCCGGCGCGACAACCGCTCCGTCTCCCTGACCCCGGCCGGGGTAATTTTCAAGCGCTATGCCGAAGAGACCGAACACCGTTGGCAGGCCCTGCAGCGCGAATTGGCCGACGACGAGGCCCTGCGCGGCGAGATCTCGCTCTACTGTTCGGTCACCGCCGCTACCTCCATCCTGCCGCGCATCCTCCAGGCCTTCCGCACCGACCATCCCGGGGTGCAGATCAAACTGCAGACCGGCGACGCGGCCGAGGCCCTCGACAAGCTCAAAAACCGGGAGGCCGAGGTGATCATCGCCGCCCTGCCCGAGCAACTGCCGCCGGCGGTGATGTTTCTTGAACTGGCGCAAACGCCGCTGGTTTTCATTGAGCCGGTCGACGGGGCGGTTCCCCTGGTCAACGACGACGGCGCGGTTGACTGGGCGCGAACCCCAGTCATTCTGGCTGAGCAGGGTTTGAGCCGCATTCGCGTCGACCGCTGGTTTCAGGCAAAGGGCGTCCAACCCAACATTTACGCCGAGGTGGCGGGCAACGAGGCCCTGCTGGCCATGGTCAGCCTCGGCTTTGGCGTCGGCGTCGCGCCGGGCTTGGTGCTGGAACAGAGCCCGCTCCAGGATCGGGTGCGCGTCTTCGAGGTCGCCCCTGGCCTGCCGCCCTTCATCATCGGGGCCTGCACCCTGGAAAAACATCTGGCCAATCCGGTGATCCAGGCGTTCTGGGCAACCGCCCAGGCCGGCCAGGCGGGATTCAGCTGAAAAAAACCCGCAGCCGCCGTTCGTTACACCGGCCCGGCGTGAAAAAACCCCCTTCCCCCTCCGCATACGCCCGCCAGCGAGATCGTTCCCATGCTCCGGCGTGGGAACGAAACCCGGACGCTCCAGCGTCCCTGTTCTTGCGATGCTCCGCCTCCGCAGCCCAAACCAACCCAATCGCCAGGGATTTCAGGATGCGCTCCAGAAAAAACGGCTGCATTGGAGTGGTCATCAAAAAAAAAGCCCCGATCCGGCAGGACGCCGAAATCGGGGCTGGAGGTCGAACAATCCGCCGGATTATTTTGGGGTGTTGGGCACCAGCAGCACCGGGATCTCGCTGTGGCGGGAGACGCGCCGGGCAGTGGTCCCCATGAGCGCGCTGCCAAAGAACGAATGGGTCGAGGTGCCCATGACGATCATATCCACTTGACGTTTTTTCGCCAGCTCCAGGATTTCCTCGCAGGGTTTGCCGGTGGCGACCACGATCTCGGTCACCGGCGTGCGGTCGAGGCCAAAGGATTCCAACTCCTCCTTGCAGTAGGCGTCGAGCCGTTTCTTCATGATCTCGAGAACTTCCCGCGCGCCGTCGCGGTTGATTTTGTCGGCCGCCTCTCCGGAAAGATAGTTGGCAATGATCGCCGTGCCGGTTGTGCCGAGCGGCTCAACCACATGCACCATCAGCAACTGGGCGTCGTAGCGTCGGGCCTGACTGACGGCCAAGCGAAAAACCGGCCGTGTGTTTTCCCCGAGATCGGTGGCGTAAAGAATGGTTTTAATATTCGGAGCTGGAACCATCTGGTCCTCCTGTGTGGTGGCCGGCGCTCCCCGCTGGTCCTCCTGCGGCCAACGGATCTTCCGGTTTGCGTGGGCTGTCCTGGGTCTGTGCAAACACTGGGCTTGCGGCTTGTTGCCGGGTAGTTGCGGGTTGCGCCGTCGGCGGCAACCGCAGCTCAACCTTCAGAAATAACAACGTAATGATTACAAGAACCGCAGCCAATCCGTCAAATTAATTCTTCACGGGCGCCGGAACCGCCCTGCCACGTTGCGGCGCCGGTTGCAGAGCGCAGGCCAGCGCCCCGGCCAGTTCACCCCACGATTTTTTTGCTCGCCCCGCTCAAGGCGTCAAGCACTTCCAACAAACGCCGTTTAGCCTTGTGGGTGCGCCGCAGTTCAGCCAGCAGCGCCAGCCAGTCCGCCTGGCGATTGCCGGCCTCATAGACCTTGTGCATCAAACGGAGAAAGCCACCGGCCTCGACGTAAGACCTGGGCTTGACTTCGGCGATCAGGCGGTCAACCAGGCCCCGCCAGATCTCAAGCGCCACCTCGGGATGGGTCTTGGCCACGGCCTTGGCCACTTTATCGCCGCCGTGCAAGCCCAAACGGCTGTTTTTCTTCAGCGCCTGATACAGACTGACCACGTCGTCGAACCGTTTTTCACTGATGGCGATGTCAAGCAGGGTCTGACGATCCGGGAATTGCTTCAAGCCCACCCCTTTTTCCGGCGGGAAGCACACCTCTGGTTCGGGCAGGGGCCAGGCTGCGGCCTCGCCTTTTTTGCCGGGCAGATCGGGCCGCTGACCGGTTTCCAGATAGCCGAGCGCCAATTCCCGCAACTTCGGCCAGGCGCCTATCTTCTCGGCCGCCTTGCGCAATTCGCGAAAATTCTCGAGCGAGGCGCGCCTGAAATAATCCTGGGCCCGATAGGCGGCAACCAGGTCGTCCCGCTTGTCGGCCGCCGCCATCTCCCGCAGCCGCTTCTGCAGGCCGGCGGCGATGCCGGGCGACTCTTTCAGGGTGCGGCAAAACCCCTGAACGCACCAGTGCCGGGCCGTTTCTTTGTTGCCGCCTTCCAGCAACCGGACCACCAATTGCTCGTAATTCTGACAAGTATCGGCCTCTGTCTCCAGCAGCGGCAGAATTTTTTCCGATTCGCCGCCCTTCTGGTAGGCGTCAATCAGCCGGTTGACCAGCCGCGTCCGCCCGTAGGCGTCGGAAAAATTGGCGCCGCGCGGTTTTGCCGCCGCGCTCAGCCGATGCTCGAGCGCAACCGCCGCCTCGCGCCAGTCGGCCGGGGTGTACACTGCGTTGTCCAGCACCGCGTCCCCGGATTCCAGCAGGGAAAATTCATCTTCCAGCAGGTGGTCGATCACCCACAGCAACTGCTGCGAACGGGGCAACGACGACTGCGGCACCGCCTGCAGCACGATCTCCATGCACTCGCTCAAGGCGGACATGGTGTGTCCCTCGTCGTCCGACTGCTCCACCTGATCCGTGCCCAGTCGCCACAGTTCGTCGCCCAGTTCCAGCAGCTGGTCGGCGTGGCCCTTGTCGAGCAGGGCCTCAAGCTGCCGCTGCACGTGGGAATAATCGGGGATGCTGCCCTCGTTGTTCCAATGGCTGTACCAGGCGGGTTCACCGGTCAGCTTTTTGATTTCCTTGCGCAAT
This sequence comes from Desulfobulbus sp., assembly GCF_030824455.1. Lineage (GTDB taxonomy): Bacteria > Desulfobacterota > Desulfobulbia > Desulfobulbales > Desulfobulbaceae > Desulfobulbus. The sequence continues at coordinate 3,228 of NZ_JAVBXR010000104.1, read as the reverse complement.
GATCTAACCAGCGGCTCAATCTGGCCGCTGCGCAGTTGCTCGGCCTCCTGCACGCGGCGCTCGATTTCGGGATATTCCTTGGCCAGGGCAACCAGCAGGTCGAGCAGTTCCTCCCGGCTTTTGTCGCCCAGGAGTTTGCGCACCTTGGAGACGCCGGCTTTTTTCACCTTTTCGGGAACAATGGCCGGCTCGGCCGCCGCTTCCTCGGCGTTGTCAGCGCTGTCGACCTCCTCGCCGTCCTCCCAATCCACCTCGTCGTCGGGTTCGCCAAAGAGCATCAGATGGAGGTCGTCGTCCTCGGCGAGCACCGGAATTTGCCGCTGCTGCTTGACCTCCTCCGCCGCCGCCAGAATCACGGCCACCGCATGCTTGCACGGGCCGGCTTCATAGGGGCAGGTGCAGAACCATCCGTGCTGACCGGTCGGGTCAAGGCGCACCAGGGTCGCGTAGTCCTCGGTCCCCGCAACCCAGGCGACCAGATCGTCCTCATGGGCGCGCTGCAGTCCGTCCACCTGCTTGACATAGGCCTGGCCTCTGGCCCGGATCTTCTCCCCGGCCCATTGGTCCAGGTCCGCAAAGGTCAGCTGGCTGAGGATGGCGTTGATGGTTTCCATGGTGTTCTCCTCCGGTTGTTTCAACCGTTCTCCCGGCGGCGCCGCAGCCAAACACGCCCCTTTTCGGTCAAGCGATAGCGTTGGCTGGGGCTGCGGGGGGCTTCGGGCTGAGTGCGCTCAATCCAGCCGCCCGACAAAGCCGGGTCCAGATAATGGACGCGAAAGCTGGGACGATGGACAAAGCCAAGAACCGCCATCAGTGCGGCGCGACCCAACTCCTGTCCCGCCAACGCCTCGATGACTTGGCCTACTTGGTCGCTTACTTGGTCGGCGGCGTGATCTGCCGCTGCGGCTTTCCGCAGGGATTCGAGCAGGGCGGCAAGCATGAACTCGATGAAAGGCGCGCTGTCTGCCCGTTGATCCGATTCGGCAAGCGCATAATAGTACGCTTCTTGTCGGTCCCGGATCACGGTTTCCATAGGCAAAAAGGCGAGCAAGGGACGCCACTGCCGCAGAATCAGCGCTTGCCACAGGCGGCCCATGCGGCCATTGCCGTCGGCAAAGGGATGGATGCACTCCAGTTCGTAATGCACAACGCAACTGGCCACCAGCGGGTGTTCCTGGGTTCGCTCCAACCACAGGAGCAGATCGGCCGCCTGGGCCGGAACCAACTCGGCCGGCGGGGCCATGTGCACCATCTGCTTGCCCCGGAAAACGCCAACCCCGCCTGAACGGAATCGTCCAGCCTCATCCACCAGCCCGGACATGAGCTGGCCATGGGCCGCGAGCAGATCCTCAACCGCAGTCGGCCGCCACTCCGTCAACCGTTCATAGGCGGCAAAGGCGTTGCGCACTTCCTGAATTTCGCGCGGATCACCCAGCACCCGGCGCCCTTCGATGACCGCCGTGACTTGCGCAAGACTCAAGGTGTTGTTTTCGATGGCCAACGAGGCCTGGATGGTGCGAATCCGGTTCTCCCGCCGCAACCTGGGCGTTAGCCGGCTCTCGGCAAGGACGGTGTAACGGCCGATGGCCTCGCCGATCTCCGCCGCCAGGCGGAGAATGGCCGGAGTGAGGGTGTAGGGCGGGTGATAGGCGGCGGGGAAAATTGCCATTCAAGTTTTTACAAAATTTTTCGTCGTTAGAAAATCATGCGGTTGCTTTTAAATGCTGCGATATGCTTGAATATCAAAATTTTCTGGCAAGGGCCTCTCAAAACAAAGAATGTCAGCGGTCAATTTACAAAGCTGACCCTCTTTATCTTGGAGTTCTTCCCACGGAAAAAGATACCCGACAGCCTTCTCCCCGTTTTCAGCCACAGCAACAATACGCAGGTCAAACACCACATCATGACCAGGCAATATCCGGGCAATGTCGTCTCGAATGCGTTGAAGATCTACTGTGACCGCATCACTCAAGGTGAGGCATACCCTGACGGTTAAAAAAACGGGCTGTTTCTGACCCAAAGACGGCAAGCCATGGAGATGGCCTAATTGATCAAGCGTATGACGAAGGTGCTTCTCCGTGTAAGCATTCATCACCCAACTCCCTTCAACATATCGCAACGATGAAACGGCCACCACAGCGATATTCCTTAATGCATCGGCATTGATCACAACCTCAGGGCTAACAACGCCTGATTTTGATTTTGCAACGCATAACGTGCCATCAGACGTATGAAAGTGGCGAGAGTGAATGATAGTTCCGCGTAACGGCTCAAGGTATTCGTAAATTCCAACTAATCGATCAGAAATCCAGGGTTTTGAATCAAAGAAAGGCGGAAACGTTACCCCCTTTTTTAACGATTTAATTTTTTCACTGAATCTGAACGTTGATGACGCCCCGTTCCTCTCAAGCACCCATTCCAGCAGCATATCGAGCAATTTGAAGCTGGTAACGAAGACCAGCGGCGCTCCTGCTTCCAAAAAATGATGTCGCCAATTACCGCCCATCTTGACGGCGACAAAGGTAGTATACACTGGAGGCGCACCACTGGCCGGGTAGACTAATTGATCAGGGAGATTTGCAATAACAGGCACTCCAGCGACATCATACACAGCTTCCAATAACCAGGCTTCGTATTGCGTGCGCGCCTGCAGATCATTCATAGCGATGGAGTCATACACTGGTGTTGGACTCATAACCGAAGCTCTCAAAACCTGAACAGAAGTTTACAATATCGAAAAAAGCCTAGATCCAATCCAATGCGTCACCCCGGGAACTGCCCACCGCCCAGGCGCTGAGAATTCCCAGAAGGTTCGCTCCATCCATCAGGCCTTGGTCGCGACTGCCTGTCTCCATACAAACGGACTTTGGCCGCAAGAACAACGGGAATCTGCAAAAACGATGGATGAGTGCAAAGGCGCGGGGAGACATCCGGGCGCCGGGCAACACGCCAAGGCTGTTTTTTTCCCGAAATCCCACCCACCGGACCAGCCCCCCATTGACAAAACCGGGCGGGTGGGATGTACTCGAACATATTGTTTCTCAGCCAACCTGTGAAGGGACGTTGCCCATGCAAGGAAAAGCACAGACCTGTACGGTGAAAGACGGCCGGATTCGCGTCATTTGCGCCCGCTGCGCCAAAAAACGGCACGTCGCTGTGCAGCCAGGGGTCCGCAAAAAAACGGTGCGCTGCGTGTGCGGCATGTCCACGCTCTACACCCTCAACCAC
>NZ_JAVBXR010000006.1 GCF_030824455.1 Desulfobulbus sp. | reverse complement strand
GCTGATTCTGGCCCTGCCCCGGCCGATCATGCTCCAGCGCATCCTCAAACAGGCGACAGTGCTGGGGGTGCGGCGGTTTCATCTCATCCGTTCGCGTCGGGTGGAAAAATCGTTTTTCCACAGTCCGGTGCTGGCTCCGGAGAAGATCCGCACTATCCTGCTGGAAGGCATGGAGCAGGCCATGGACACCTGGCTGCCCGAAGTGACCATCCATCACCAATTCAAGCCGTTTGTCGAGGATGTGCTGCCGACCCTTGCTGGTCAGGGGCTGATTGCCCACCCCGGTGTGGCGGGAACCCTGGCCGGCGTCCCGGTGTCAGGAGAACCGGGGCAGCGGCTCCTGCTGGCGGTCGGCCCCGAGGGCGGCTGGTCCGACCATGAGCTGCAATGTTTTGTTGATTGCGGTTTTTACGGCTTCACCATGGGCGACCGCATCCTCCACGTCGACACCGCCGTGGTCAGTCTGCTGGCCCAGTTGCAACTGCTCTACGATTTGCGGAAGCGCTGAGCCACCTTGCCGGTCAGCAGGGTGAATTCCGGCAAGCGCAACAGCTGCAGGCTGATCGCATAAATTCCCACCCCCACTCCGATCAAGGCCGCCATGGCCGCGCTCTGGAGCAGCGTCGAACCGTTCGCCCACGGCGCCAGCAGTTGCTGCATCCCCCAAATGGAGCCGGACATCAGACCGGCGGCCGCGAGAATCTTGGCCAATCCCCGCAGCAGATAACCGACCGGATACCCCGCGAGTTTGCGATACAACACCACGCTAAGAAAGAGAAAGTTGAGGATCATGGCGCAGGAGGTGGCCAGGGCGATGCCCCGGTGCTGGAAGAGATCGACCACCTGATAGATGATCAGCACATTGATCGCCACCCCGAGAAAGCTGCCGATCACCGGATACTTGGTGTTGCCGATGGCGTAGAACACCGGCACCATCACCTTGATGGCCGAATAGGCAAAGAGGCCGTAGGCGTAAAAGGTGAGGGCGGCTGCGGTCTGCAGGGTGTCGGCGGCGGTGAAGGCCCCGTGCTCGAAGATCAGGCGGATGATCGGCTGGGAGAGCAGCATCAGGCCGGCGGTGGCGGGCACGGCCAAGGCAAAGACCAGCACCAGCGAGGAAGTGAAGGTCTGCTTGAGGCTGGCGAGATCTTTTTCGGCCGCCTGTTTGGCCAGCACCGGCATGACGGCAATCGACAGGGCCACGCCAAAGACGCCGATGGGCAATTGCACCAGACGGAAGGCGTAGTTGAGCCAGGAAACAGAGCCCTGGGCGCAGGAGGCGGCGAAGTTGGTGTTGACGAAGATGTTGATCTGGGTGGCGGACATGCCGATGGTGGCGGGCAGCATCAAGAGCAGGATGCGTCGCAGGCCGGGGTCGGTTGGATTGAGATTCAAGCGGAAGCGGAATCCCACCTGACGCAGGGCGGGCAACTGCATCAACAACTGCATGGCTCCGCCGATCAGGGTGCCCCAGGCCATGCCGGCGATGGCCGGTTGCCCGAATTTGGGGAACAGCCAGGCCAGTCCCAGGCCGCCGACAATCGAGCCCAGGTTGAAGAAGGTCGAGCTCATGGCCGGCACGAAAAACTTGCCCTTGGTGTTGAGCATGCCCATCACCACCGCCGCCAGCGACACGAACAGCAGAAAAGGGAACATGATCCGGGTCAGTTTGACGGTCAGGGCCGTCTTGCCGCCGATGAGCTGAAAATCCGGGGCCAGCAGGTTGACCAGGGGATCGGCCCAATACATGCCGATCAGGGTGAGGGCGCTGATCAACGCGGCAAAGAAGACCAGGACGTTGCCGGCCAGTCGCCAGGTGGCCTCGGCCCCCCGGTTAGTGCTGTAGTCGGTGAAAACAGTGACAAAGGCGGCGGAAAGGGCGCCTTCGGCAAAGAGGTCCCGCAGCAGATTGGGAATGCGGAAGGCGACGACAAAGGCGTCGTAGGCAAATCCTGCCCCGAAAAGGCCGGCAAACACCTGTTCGCGGATCAGGCCAAGGACCCGGCTGCACATGACGGCGATGCTCACCGCGCCTGCGGAACGAGCGATTTTAGCGGTTGCGCCGGAGGGTTGCGTCGATGGTGCTGTGGTCATTGATTGATCAAGGTTTCAGGAGGTTATAGCTTGACTTTGCAATATTAATACGAATATAACAAAGGCTCGTTTTTGTGGATTCGTTGGTTACCATTCTTGCCGCGAAAGAGGAAGGGCTTTTCATCGATTTTCGGGCACGAATGCTGCCGTGAACATTGATACAGCATCCGTTTCACTTACTGGAGGTATCCATGCAGGACGTACAGCAGATCAGGAATGTGGTTCTTTTTGGACATGGCAACAGCGGTAAATCCACCCTGGCCGAGGCCTTGTTGTTCACTGCCGGTTCGCTGAAACGGCAGGGCAAGGTGGATGAAGGAACCTCTTCCATGGATTTCGAGCCGGAAGAGATCAAACGCAAGATTTCCATCGGCGCGGCGTTCAACCAGCTGACCTGGCAGAAAAAAGACGTCTTTCTCATCGACACCCCAGGCGACGACAACTTCTTCAACGAAACCCGATTCGCCGCCCAAGTGGCCGACAGCGCCATCCTCACCGTCGGCGCGGTGCTGGGCGTTCGCGCCCAGACCGAGAAATTCGTTGACCTGATCAAAGACAACCACCTGCCCTGCCTGATCTGCGTCACCAAGATGGATCGCGAACGGGCCAACTTCCAGAAAACCGTCGACGGCATCCGCGAGGCCACCGGCTTGAACCCGGTGGTGCTGTATCTGCCCATCGGCGCCGAGGACAACTTCAAGGGCGTGGTCGACATTCTCGCCAACAAGGCCCTGCTGTTCGCCGACGGCGGCAAGGCTACGGTTGCCGATGTTCCGGCGGATCTTGCCGCCGAAGTCGCCAGCCTGCGGGACAACCTGATGGAGTATGTGGCCGAGACCGACGACGAACTGATCGAAAAATTCCTTGAAGAAGGCGAACTGACCGATGAGGAATTGAAGGCCGGCCTTTCGGCGGCGATTCAAAACGCCCGACTGGCACCGGTCTGCGCCTGCGCCTCGCTGGTCAATCTGGGCTCCAGCGTTGTCCTGGACGCGATCGTCAACCTGCTGCCTTCCCCGGATCAACGTCCGGCCCGGGTAGGAATCCATCCCAAAACCAAGGCCGACATCGAGCGCCCAGGCGCGGCCGATGCGCCGTTCTCCGCCCTGGTGTTCAAGACCATGGCCGATCCTTTTGCCGGCCGTCTGACCATCTTCCGGGTTTTCTCTGGCACCCTCAAAGGCGACGCCTTTTACAACGCCAGCAAGGGAACCGCCGAGCGCTTTGGCCAATTGTACATCATGGCCGGCAAGGAGCAGAAACCGGTGGAGCAGGCCATCCCCGGCATGGTGGTGGCGGTGGCAAAACTCAAGGAAACCACCACCGGCGACACCCTGTGCGAGGAGGCCAACCCCATCATCTATCCGATGGTTGAGCCGCTGCCGCCGGTGATTGCCTACGCGGTCAGCGCCAAGAAGGGCGACGAGGAAAAGCTCTTTTCCTCCATCACCCGCCTGCTTGACGAAGATTTGACCCTGAAGCTGACCCGCGAGCAGCAGACCCACGAGACGTTGATCTCCGGCGTTGGTCAGGTGCATCTCGAGGTGATCGGCGAGAAGATCAAACGCAAGTTCGGGGTGGAGATGGAACTGCGCTCGCCGCGCGTGCCGTATCGCGAAACGCTTAAGGGCAAGGTCACCATCCAGGGCAAGCATAAAAAACAATCCGGCGGCCGCGGTCAGTTCGGCGACTGCACCATCGAGATGGAGCCGTTGGCGCGGGGCGAATATTTCCAGTTTGTCGACAAAATCATCGGCGGCGTTATTCCCCAGCAGTACCGGCCGGCGGTGGAGAAGGGCATCCTGGAGGCCATGGAGCGGGGCGTTATTGCCGGCTATCCCTTTGTCGATCTCAAGGTTAACCTGATCGACGGCTCCTATCACAACGTCGACAGCTCGGAAATGGCGTTCAAGATCGCCGGCTCGCTGGCCTTCAAGAAAGGCGTGCTTCAGGCGCAGCCCATCCTACTTGAGCCGATCATGGAGCTGGAGGTGCGGGTGCACAAGGATTTCGTCGGCGACGTCATGGGCGATCTCAACAGCCGGCGCGGCCGCGTCCTGGGCATGGACTCGGCCGACAAGGTCGAGATCATCAACGCCCATGTGCCCCAGGCCGAGATCCTGTTGTACGCTCTGGATCTAACCTCGATGACCGGCGGTCGCGGCGCGTTTACGGTGAAGTTCTCCCATTACGAGGAGGTGCCGGGCCAGATTGCCGAGAAGATCGTCGCCGACTATAAAGACAAGGCGGAGGAATAATGGCGGGGCCGTCTCGATCCTACCGGTGCGGCGTGCTGACCCTGAGCGACAAGGGGTCGCGCGGCGAGCGCGAAGACACCAGCGGGCCGCTGCTGCAGGAGATGCTGCGGGCTGAGGGGTACGAGATTGCCGTTGCCTTGATTATTCCGGATCAGCAGTCCCTGATCGAGCAAACCCTGGTGCAATGGGTGGACGAACAACGGTTGGATTTGATTGTCACCACCGGCGGCACCGGGGTTTCGCCCAGCGACCGCACCCCCGAGGCCACCCGCGCGGTGATTGAGACGGAGATTCCTGGCCTTGCCGAGGCCATGCGGCAGGCCAGCCTGCAGAAAACCGTGCAGGCGGTCTGGTCGCGCGGCATTGCCGGCATCCGCAAGGGATGTCTGATTTTGAACCTGCCGGGCAGCAAAAAGGCGGCCGGGGAGAATCTGGCGGCGGTCTTGCCGGCCTTGCAGCACGGGATCTACAAACTCAAAGGCGGCGACGCCGACTGCGGCCAGGTCGGCTAAAGCAACGAGCGACAGGCACAAAAAAAGCTCCGGGCGAACAGGTCGCTCGGAGCTTTTTTGCGTTCAGGGTTTGGCGGGGCAACAGCGGCCGATCAGCAGACTCCGTCGATGACCACCTGGCGGTCGTTGCCGGCCTGGGCCGCCTTGATCTCGCCGATCAGGTAGGGTTGCTCGCCGTGGGCGCGGAATTGGAGCAGCAGGTCTTCGGCGTTGCTTTCCGGCACAATGGCCATCATGCCGATGCCCATGTTGTAGGTGCGATACATCTCGGTGACCGAGATGCCGCCTTTTTCCTGCAAATAGGTGAACACCGGCAGCACCGGCCAACTGTCCCGGGTGATGTGGGCGGCGCAGCCGGCGGGCAGGATGCGCGGGATGTTGTCGATGAAGCCGCCGCCGGTGATGTGCACCAGACCGTGGATGGTGCAGCGGCGCAGGATGTTGACCATGCTTTCCACATAGATGCGGGTCGGCCGCAGCAGTTCCTCGCCGACCGTGCAGCCGAACTCCTCGATATAGTCGTCGACCTTTTTGCCCAGTTCCTCGAAAAACACCTTGCGCACCAGCGAGTAGCCGTTGGAGTGGATGCCCGAGGAGGCCAGGCCGATGATCTTGTCGCCGACGCGGATGTCGCTGCCGTCGATGATGGCGTTGCGGTCGCCGATGCCGACCACGAATCCGGCCAGGTCGTAATCGCCCGGCTGGTAGAGGCCCGGCATCTCAGCGGTTTCGCCGCCGATCAGCGAACATTGGGCCTGTTTGCAGCCGGCGGCGATGCCGCGCACCACCTCGGTGGCGACGTCGAGGTCAAGCGCGCTGCTGGCAAAATAATCGAGGAAGAAGAGCGGTTTGGCCCCGCTGACGATCACGTCGTTGACGCACATGGCCACCAGATCAATGCCGATGGTGTCGTGCTTGTTGCACAGTTTGGCCACGCTGAGCTTGGTGCCGACCCCATCGGTGGAGGCGATCAGCACCGGGTTTTTCAGATCCTCGTTGCCAATGGCAAAGAGCCCGGAAAAACCGCCGATGTCGGTGAGCACGCCGCGACGGTGGGTGTCGGAGACAATGGATTTGATCCGGGAAATGAAAAGATTGCCCTTGTCGATGTCAACGCCGGCTTCGGTGTATTTGGAGGATGTTTGCGTCATGAAGGTGTCTTGAGTGTCTCGCGCCCGCGTTCAAACGACCAGCGATGCCGGAAGCTGAACTGCGCCAAGCGCAAGAAATGGAATGGAGAGGAAATTGATCATTTTACCGGCAAAGTACTTTTTTTAACCGACCATTGTCAATACCTTTGTGGCGCCTTGCGGGCCTTGCCGCTTTCTGGTATTGCTGGCCTATGAAACTGCTCATCACGCTCATCGGCCTTGTGCTCGTCCTCGAAGGCCTGCCCTATGCGGCCTCGCCCGAATCCATGCAACGCTGGCTCCGGCAGATCCTGGAAATGGACCCGGAATTGTTGCGCCGTGTTGGTTTGGCGGCCATGGTCGTCGGCTTCTTTCTCGTGTATCTCGCTCAGAAAAGCCTGCTTTTTGATTAAGCCCTGTTCAAGCGCCGGGATTCCCGGATGAACTGAAAGCCCGCAGGCGCGGACCTTTTCCCGGTTGACTTTTCTCGCCGCAGGTCAGTACAATGCGCTGTTTTCGGCCGTTACTGCGCAGGGCAGGCGGCCCCGGCAGACGTTCCCTTTACATGGTTTGAGGCTTGTCAGCAATGGCGAGTTCCTTTGTGCCTATGTCCAATTGATTCTTTTTATTTACAAACTCGACCCGGTGACGTTGCGATGGTCAATTATTTTTTCTTAGACAACAAGATGGTCAAGATGGAAAGCGGCAACAGTTCCATCAGCCCCAACATCTTCTGGATCGATTTGATCAACCCCACCGAAGACGAGATTCATCAGGTCGAGCGGGATTTCCGGGTGGAACTGTTCACCAAACAGGAGAGCGAGGAAATCGAGAGCAGTTCCAAATATGTCGAGACCGAGGACGAGATCGGCATCAACCTCAATTTCCTGATTCCGGAAAACAGCACCTTTTCCAGCGAGCCGGTTTCGTTCATTCTCAAGGACAAGATCCTCATCACCCAGCGGTCGCGCGAATTCCGTTCCTTTTCAGAGACCTACCGCAAGTTGCGGGCGATCAAGCCGGTGGACGGCGAGGACATCTTTCTCACCATCCTGGAGACCCGGATCGATTACGACGCGGACCTGATCGAGCACATCACCGACCGGATTTCCGAGATCAGCAAGCAGATGATCGGCGACAAGGATCCCAACCGCGAACTGCTGCTCAAGATCACCTCGCTGCAGGAGACAACCATCGCAATTCGGGAGAATATTGTTGAAAAACAAAGGATTATTTCTTCGCTGCTCAAAAGTAAAATGTTCCCTAAGGAAGACTACGAGAACATGCGGATCATGATCAAGGACGTGGGCTCGCTGCTGGATCACACCTCGTTTAATTTTGAGCGTCTCGAGTTCCTGCAGAACACCTTTCTCGGTCTGGTCGACATGGAACAGAACCGGGTGATCAAGATTTTCACCGTGGTCACCGTGATTTTCATGCCGCCGACCCTGATCGCCAGCGCCTACGGCATGAACTTCAGGCACATGCCTGAACTGGACAAACTCTGGGGCTACCCCTTTGCCATCCTGCTGATGATCCTTTCTTCGGCCATGACCCTGCTGTTTTTCAGGCGGAAAAAATGGTTGTGACCTGTGACGCGCTCCGTCCTCGGCCGAGGGCGCGATGCGCTTGACGGATTTTTAACCCCATGGACAAACGAATGAAACCCCTTGCCCTGGTTGTTGTTGCGTGCGTCGTCGGCTGGCTTGCGTTCCAAACCTTTCAATCCACGCCGCTTGATCCCAAGGCCGTGTCCCGTGCGGTCGAGGCCAGGGGCGATCTGGCCAGCGACGAGCAGAACACCATCGACATCTTCCGCAACACCGCCCCTTCGGTAGTCTACATCACCAGCATCGCGGTGCGGCGCAATCTGTTCAGCCTCAACGTCTACGAGATCCCCCAGGGCACCGGCTCAGGATTCATCTGGGACAAACAGGGGCGGATCGTCACCAATTACCATGTCATCTCCGACGCCAACCGACTGGAGGTGACCCTGGCCGATCACTCTTCCTGGAAGGCGGTGCTGGTGGGCGCGGCCCCGGATCGGGATCTGGCGGTGCTGCAGATCTCCGCCCCGGCCGACAAACTACGGCCGATCGCCATCGGCGAATCCAAGAACCTGCTGGTCGGGCAGAAGGTTTTTGCCATCGGCAACCCCTTTGGCCTGGATCAAACCCTGACCACCGGCGTGGTCAGCGCCCTGGGCCGCGAGATCACCGCCGCAACCGGCCGCACCATCCACGACGTTATTCAGACCGACGCGGCCATCAATCCCGGCAACTCCGGCGGACCGCTCTTGGACAGCGCCGGTCGCCTGATCGGGGTCAACACCGCCATTTACAGCCCATCCGGGGCCAGTTCGGGGATTGGTTTTGCCGTGCCGGTCGGCGAGGTCAACCGGGTGGCGCCGCAGATCATCAGCAAGGGCAAACTGATCCGCCCAGGCCTGGGCATTACCCTGGCCAACCGCCGGTTGACCGATGAGTTGGGGCTTGAGGGGGTGATGGTGTTGAAGGTGCAGCCGGGATCAACGGCCGAAAAGGTGGGGTTGCGCGGCGCCACCCAGGTTCGCGAGGGGTTGGTGTTGGGCGACGTCATTCTTGCGGTCAACGGCAAGGCCATCCAGGATTACGACACCCTGCGCGACGAGCTGGAGCGTCACGAGGTCGGCGAGAGCGTGACCCTGACCCTGATGCGCGATTCCTCGACCGTCGAGGTCAAGGTGGCGCTGGAAGCGATGAACTGAATGCGCGCCGCGCCTCTCAATCCAGCAGGGATGCGCGTTTTTTTCGGCCGTTGCCGCTCCACCGGCCCACCAGCCATCCCAGCAGGAGCACAATGCTGCCGGTGAAAAACCACTTGATCGATTCGTTTTTGCGCAGCACCGTGCATTCGATCTGGGCCGCCGTCAGTTTCTGCTGCAACTCTTCAATCTGCCGCTGCGCGTCGCCCAGGCTCGTCTTGGCGTGCACGGCGCTGTCGGGATTGTCAGTTAGGGTCTGATACTTGTCGGCCAGGGTGCTGCGGTCGGTGGCGCAGGCCGCCAGCTCCTTTCTCAACTGGCCGTTTTCCTCGGCCAAATCCACAAAACGCGACTGCACGTCGTTGACCGACCCGTCTGCGCCCACCCCGGGCTTGATGTTGGCGATCGGGATGATCGGCGACGAGCCGAGAAACCGGCTGCGCACCCAACCCTGGGTGCCGTCCTGCAGGCGGATGTGCGACCACTCCTTGCCCCCCTGAATCAAATCCACCGCCGTGCCCATGGGCACTCTGGCGGTGATGCGGGCGCTGTCGCCCTGGTTTTTGCGCATCAGCACTTCCAGGCTCGGTTTAATATAGAGGATGTCGGCGCGGGCCGGGGCAACATGGGCCGCGAGGATCGGGAAAAGCAAACAGGCCGCAAAGAGAGGGCGCTGCAGGGGCGAGCGTGTACTGTTCATGTGAAAAGTCCGGTCGGACGGTCAGGGAAAAAGTCGGGTCAAAGGTCTACAGCCGCGCGTTTGTATCGGTGTGAAATGGAGGCGCGAGCGGTGACGACGGCAGTCGGTGAGACGCCAGTTGTTTTCGGGAGCATGTGATGCACGCGCGTTGCTTGCGTCAGTCGCCTGCATTCGGCGGCAAACTACCATGAATTGCACAAGACCGCCAGACGCGACGCAGTCCCCGGTTGTTTTTCGGGGGCGGCGTCAGGCGGTATGCAGTTTTTGTTTCCTGATCATGGCCAGTTCGCGCATGTTGCGCGCCTTGTCGGATTCATCGACGATCTCTCGACCAATGATTTCCTCCAGGATGTCCTCCATGCTGATCACGCCGGTGACGCTGCCGTACTCGTCGACCACCACAAACAGGTGTTGGTAGCGCTCGAAAAAATCGATGAAAATACGGTCCAGCGGCGCGGTTTCAGGGACAAAATGGACCGGCCGCATGATCTGCGACAGCTTGAGGCTGTCCTGGCCCACGGCGGCAGCCATCAGCACGTCCTGACTGAGCACGACGCCCACCACGTTGTCCGGCTCGCCGTCGTAGACCGGCACGCGGCTGTGCATCCGCCATTTGCCTTCCATCCGCGCCGCCTCCTTGATGGTCAGGGACTGGGAGGCGGAAAAGGTGACGGTGCGCGGGGTCATCACCTGGCGCACGTTTTTTTCGCCGAGCTGGAGGATGTTGGCGATCACCTTTTCCTGATCAGCCTCGATTTCTCCCGATTTTCTGCTCAGGCTGGCGATGGTTTTCAATTCTTCCGCCGAGATCTGGTAGGGCTTGTGGCTGTTAGGGACCATGCGGGTCATTAACTGGGCCAGCCAGATGAGTGGCTTGAGGAAAAAAATCATGACCTGAAGGGGAACGATAATAAAGGGGCCGAGCTGCTTGGCATAAGTGACGCCAATGGTTTTGGGCAGAATTTCGGTGACCAGGAGGATGGACAGGGTGAAGATCAGCGAAAACCAGATCAGGCCGTTGGGGCCAAAGAGGGCGACGGCGGCGGCGCCGGCCACCGAGGCGCCGATGGTGTGGGCTACGGTGTTGAGGGTGAGGATGGCGGTGATCGGTTGCTCAATGGTTTCTTTGAATTTTCTTAAACTCTCGGCCTGATGGGGATGGGATTCCGCCATCATTTCAATCTGCGAGCTCGACAAAGAAAGGAGCACGGCCTCGAAGAGCGAGCAGGTGGTGGAAACCAGCAAGGCTGTGCTCACGGCAAGAATGAATACGAGCAGCACGGGAAACCTCCGTGAAATTTTGCATGTTTTTTCCGGGCGGCCGGCGGACTGAGGTTTTGCCGATTGAGGTTCAACCCGGTTTAGTGTATGAAAAATCTACAATAAACAGTTCTCACCGGTTTTGAAAGGATTATGCAGCCATCCCAGGGGGAGGAATGAGTCCCGTGCACACCGAGGCCGTCACCATACAGCTGTTCGACCAAGAACCCAGAGCATTTGCCGGCGATCTGTTGGCGTATCTGGTCGAGGAGGATATTTTCCACCTCGGCGACGCCGGCAAAGCGTTGAACCGGGTGCTGCAGCAAGTCTGCGACACCGGGGATTTCAAAGGCGGCAAGGAGCAAACCTTCCTGCTGTACCCGAGCCTGGCGGCGCAGGAAGAGGGGAACGCCGTGTGCGCCAAACGGGTGCTGTTTGCGGGCCTGGGCAAACAAGACGACGCCATCCATGTCCGCCGCGAACGGTTGCGGCTGGTCGGCGGCGTGGTTGCCCAACAGGCGGCCGCAATCAAGGCCAAGGACGTTTTAGTGGTGTTGCCCAAGGACTATCTCCTTGATGCGGTTGAGATTGCCGAATGTCTCGCCGAAGGGTTGCTGTTGGGCAATTATCGTTTTGATCTCTACAAGAGCCCTCCCAAGGACGAGAAAGACCAACCCGCCCGGGTGGAGCGGTTTTACCTGCACGACGGCGGCCTGTCGCAAAGCGCGGTTCGCAAAGGACTGGAACGCGGCAGGGCGATTGGCGAGGCGACCAATGCGGCCCGCGACATGGCGAACCATCCGGCCAATTACTGGACTCCGGCCGAATTTGCCGAATACGCCAAAAAATTGAGCAAGCGAACCAGTCTCAAGTGCAAGGCGCTCGACAAGGGCGCGATGCAGAAGCTGGGCATGGGCGGCATCCTTGGCGTCAATCAGGGCTCGGCGGTTCCGCCGCAGCTGGTGATTCTGGAATACCGAACCAATCGAAAGAACCCGACCCTGCTGCTGGTGGGCAAGGGGCTGACCTTTGATTCGGGCGGCGTCAGCCTCAAGCCGCCGGCCGGCATGGAGGACATGAAATACGACATGTGCGGCGGCGCGGCGGTGCTCGCCGCCATGCAGGCCATCGCCGAGATCGGGGTTGCGGGCGTCAATGTGGTTGGCCTGATTCCAGCCACCGAAAACATGGCCGGCGCGGCGGCACTCAAGCCTGGCGACGTCATTCGTCACTACGGCGGCAAGACCTCGGAGATCATCAACACCGACGCCGAAGGGCGCCTGATCCTGGCCGACGCCCTGGCCTACGGAATCGCGACCTACCAACCCGAGGCGGTGATTGATATGGCCACCCTGACCGGGGCGGTGATCATTGGCCTGGGCCACCATTACACCGGCCTGCTGACCAACAACGATCAACTGGCGGCCCAATTGCTTGAGGCCGGCGCCCAGGTTGGGGAGCCCCAGTGGCGACTGCCGCTGGGACCGGAGTACCGCAAACAGATCGATTCACGGGTGGCGGACATCAAAAACGCCGGCAGCGACCGCAGCGCCGGAACCATCACCGCCGCCTGTTATCTGCAGGAGTTTGTCGGCGAAACGCCGTGGGCGCATCTCGACATTGCCGGCACTGCCTGGAATTTCACTGAAAAATCATACATCCCCAAAGGGCCTTCGGGCGTGGGCGTTCGCACCCTGGTTGCCTGCCTGAGCCAATGGAAGGGATTGAAAAGCGTCGAGAAAAAATAACCCGTCGCCGGGCAGGCCGTGCCGCCCGAGGACGTTTGGAGGAACACCATCATGCTAGCCAAGAGAAAGGGAATCACCGTCAGCCGTCAGATTATGGACGACCAACTGCTGCATCCGGAGGCCACCGGCGAGTTGACCAGTCTGCTCAACGATCTGGTGGTTGCCGGCAAGATCATCAGCGCCGAGGTCAACATGGCCGGACTGGCCGACATTCTGGGGCAGTCGGGACGGACCAACATTCAGGGCGAGAGCGTGCAGAAGCTCGACGTCTTTGCCAACCAGACCATTAAGCGGCGCATGGAGCAGTGCGGCCATGTCTGCGTGATGGCCTCGGAGGAGGACGACGACGTCATTCCGGTGCTGGACGGCTACGAGGGTAACTACACCATTGCCTTTGATCCGCTCGACGGCTCGACCAACATCGACGTCAACGTCAGCATCGGCACCATCTTTTCCATTCACCGGCGGCTGAGCGGTTCGGGCCAGGGCAATGTCGGCGATTTGCTGCAGAAGGGCAGCAAACAGGTGGCGGCCGGCTACATCATCTACGGCTCTTCCACCGTGATGGTCTACACCACCGGTTCCGGGGTGCACGGCTTCACCCTGGATCCCAGCGTTGGCGAGTTTTTCCTCTCCCATCCGGACATTCAGATCCCTGAGTCGTCGCTCTATTACAGCGTCAACGAGGCCTACGCCAACCACTGGTTTGACTCCACCCGCAACTTTGTCAATTACCTGAAGACTGCCGACGGCGGCAAGGGGCCGTACAGCCTGCGCTACATTGGTTCCCTGGTGGCCGATTTCCATCGCAATCTGATCAAGGGCGGCATTTTCCTCTATCCCCGCGACAAGAAGAGCGGCGAAAAATCCGAGGGCAAGCTGCGGCTGCTGTACGAGGCCGCGCCCCTGGCGATGATCGTTGAGCAGGCCGGCGGCCGGGCCGTCACCGACGACGGCCGGCGCATCCTCGACATTGAGCCCAAGGGGCTCCACCAGCGGGTGCCGTTGATCATCGGCTCCAAACGCGACGTCGATCTGGCCGAGAAATTCCTGCGCGGGGAAATGTAGGGGCACGGCCGGCGGTGCCCGCTCTTTTGGTTTTCCTGCTTGACAAATAAGGCGGGGGCTTTAGTATGTGAGCAACTTTAACCACGGATCGAACCATGACGCACACACTCCCCCTCCTTCTTCTCCTTAGCCGACTGCACAGGGAAACTGTGGCAGAAAGGGGAGGCGTGTCCTGACGGACCCATCGAATCTGAACCTTTAAGCCACGGTTTTCAAACCGTGGCTTTTTTTTTGTTTTTTTGACGGAGAACAGCATGGAACAGGAAAAATTGAAAAAGTACCGCCCGTATCCGCCGGTCCGTTTGCCGGACCGCACTTGGCCCAACCAGGTCATCCAGCAGGCGCCGACCTGGTGCAGCGTTGATTTGCGCGACGGCAACCAGGCCCTTGTCCAGCCAATGAACCTGGAAGAAAAACTGGAGATGTTCCAACTCCTGGTGCAGATCGGGTTCAAGGAGATCGAGGTCGGTTTTCCCTCGGCCTCGCAGATCGAGTACGACTTTCTCCGGTTGCTGATCGACGGCGGGCACATCCCGGACGGCGTCCTGCCCCAGGTGCTGACCCAGGCCCGCGAGCAGCTGATCAAGAAATCCTTTGCCTCGCTGCAGGGCGCGCGCGAGGCCATTGTCCACCTCTACAATTCCACCTCCACCCTGCAACGCGACATCGTGTTCAAGAAAGGGCGCAGGGAGATTGTCGATTTGGGCGTGGCCGGGGCGCGGCTCATCCGCGAGCAGGCGGCAAGAACCGAAACCAAGATCCGTTATGAATATTCGCCGGAGAGCTTCACCGGCACGGAGCTTGATTTTGCCCTGGAGATCTGCGAGGCGATCATGGACGTGTGGGAGCCGACCCCGGAAAACCCGGTGATCATCAACCTGCCGGCCACGGTGGAGATGTCGACCCCCAACATCTACGCCGACCAGATCGAATGGTTTTGCCGGAACATGAAGAACCGCGACTGCGCTCTGATTAGCCTCCACGCCCACAACGACCGGGGCGAGGCGGTGGCCGCCACCGAGCTGGCCCTGATGGCCGGGGCCGACCGGGTGGAGGGCACCTTGTTCGGCAACGGCGAGCGCACCGGCAACGTCGACATCGTCACCCTGGCGCTCAACATGTTTACCCAGGGGGTGGATCCCTGCCTGGATCTGTCGCGGATCAACCGGGTGATCAACGTCTACGAGCGCTGCACCAAGATGAAGGTGCCTCCGCGCCACCCCTATGCCGGCGAACTGGTCTACACCGCCTTTTCCGGATCGCATCAGGATGCGATCAACAAGGGCATGACCGCCCTTGACCTCACCCAGAGCGGTCTGTGGGAGGTGCCCTATTTGCCGATTGATCCCCAGGACGTCGGCCGCACCTACGAGTCGATCATCCGCATCAACAGCCAGT
Source organism: Desulfobulbus sp. (assembly GCF_030824455.1). GTDB lineage: Bacteria > Desulfobacterota > Desulfobulbia > Desulfobulbales > Desulfobulbaceae > Desulfobulbus. Next base: position 15,550 of record NZ_JAVBXR010000006.1, on the reverse strand, counting down.
CGGGCAAGGGCGGGGTCGCCTACATCATGGATCAGGAATTCGGCTTCAAACTGCCCAAGGACATGCATCCGGGCTTTGGCCGGGTCATTCAGGAGGTGTCCGACGCCACCGGCGACGAGTTGAGCCCGGAGATGGTCTTTCACACCTTTGAGAAGGAATACCTGCTGAACAACAACGGCTACTCGTTGAAATCGTTCAATGTGGTCAAACGTCACTTCGAGCGCGAGGAAGAGTTGTCCTCCGCCGAAATCGAGGCGGCGGTCGTGGTCAAAGGGGAGGAGCAAACCATCAAAGCGGTGGGCAACGGCCCGCTGGACGCCTTTTGCACCGCCCTGCGCGAGGGGCTGGGGCTGCAGTTCACGCTCCATTCCTATCATGAGCACGCCCTGACCCGGGGCAGTTCCTCCAAGGCGGTGAGTTATATTGAGGTGCTCGATCAGGATGAAGAAAGCTGGTGGGGCGCCGGAGTGGACACCGACATCATTGTCGCTTCAATCAAATCGTTGCTCAGCGCCCTCAATCGCTCGGCGGCGAAATCCAAAAAGGAGTAGAGCATGCACATCAAGCGAATCGTTGCGGCGGGCTGCGCCTTGCTCCTGGCAGCAATTGCGGCCCAGGCAGAAGAGATCGGCCAGGTCAGCACCACTTTTAAGTTTTTGGGCGCAAACGACAAGATTATGATCGAGGCCTTTGACGACCCCGACATCAGCGGCGCCACCTGCTACGTCAGCCGGGCCAAGACCGGCGGGGTCAAGGGATCGTTTGGCGTGGCCGAAGACACCTCGGACGCCTCGATCTCCTGCCGCCAGACCGGGCCGATCACCCTGCCGGAATCCATAGCCTCGGGCAAAGACGACGGCAAGGAGGTGTTCAAAAAGTCGACCTCGCTGCTGTTCAAGAAGATGCAGGTGGTGCGCTTCTTTGATAAAAAACGCTCGACCCTGGTATACCTCACCTACAGCGACCGGATTATCGAGGGCTCGCCCAAAAACTCGATTTCAACCATTGTCCTGCCCCAGGCGCTCCAGGGCAAAGGGGCAACGGCGCTGGGCAACTGACCCCGGTCGGGGTTGCGCCGCTGCATTTCTCTTACGTCGCCGCCTGCCGCCTGCCTGTCGCCCACAGGCAGGCGGCGGCGATTTTTTCCTTGTGCAACACCGCAGCCACCGTGCGCAGCAGCACGTCCTTACCTCGCTGAACGGTTCTTCCTCAGCGATGTCCGGTAGCCCTCCCTCCAGCTTGGCCAGAAACCGCTGACTGATTGTAGCCCCTTGTTTTGGCGGACCATCAATGGTAGCTTGCGCCTGATGTTTCCACTCTTTTCCCAAGGAGTCTTCATGGAACGATTTTCCACCAGTCTGCTCGGCGAGGCCAAGACCTTACTGTTGGCCACCGATGGTTCCCGCTTCAGCGAGGGGGCCGTTCAGGAGGCGATTTTTTTCGGCCAGGCCTGTCGCGCCCAGGTGATTGTGCTGCATGTGGTTGGCGTCCAGGCCGAATCGATCAGCGCCGCCAATTTTGCCGTCCGCCAAGGACAGCAGGAACTGGCCCCGCATCTTGATCATATCCGTGCCATGGCAAGGGACAGCGGCGTGGCCGTCGAGGTGGTGGTGGTCGGTTCGAGCAAGCCGGAAAAGGCCATCGTCGAACAGGCCCGCCTGCGTCAGGCCGACGTCATCCTCATGGGACGGCACGGCAAGAGCGGCCGGCTGTCGCTGCTGGTGGGCAAGATGACCGCCAAGGTCATTGCCCAAGGCTTCCCGCGCGTGTTGGTGGCCCCCAAGGATTTCATCATCACCGGTTCCCATATTCTCCTGGCCGTCAACGACTCGGTCAACAGCCGGCAGGCGGTGCAGGACGCCTTGAGTCTGGGGCGCACCTGCGCCACGCTGCAGCGCATAACGGTCCTGTCTGCGGCCAAACGGGCGGACCAACAGCCGCAAGCCCAGGCCATGGTCGAGGAGGTGTGCGCGCAAGCCCGCCGGGCGGAACTGCCGATGCCCTGCGTCACGCTGACGCCAATAGGCGATCCGGCGCACTGCATTGTCGATGCCGCGCACGAGCTCGGCGTGGACATGATCCTCGTGGGCGGCCGGGGTCGGAGCGGGGTGGTCAAACTGCTGCAGGGGCATGTGACCGAAAAGGTGATCGGTCAGGCCCCGTGCGCCGTATTGGTGGTGACCGCCTGAGATTTGGGTTCAATCGGCGAGGGCTCGAACCGGGAAAATCGTTGTTTCGCTTCGCTCCTGTTCCTGAGCAAACCGTTCTCACACACTCCTGGAAGGTTGTCTCATGGCAAACAAACTGTTGGTGCGCTTCTTTCCATTTCTGGCTTGGTTTCCCGTCTCTGCGCTGGTTCTGCGCGGCGACCTGATCGCCGGGATCACCGGCGCCCTGGTGCTGGTGCCCAAGGCCATGGCCTATGCCCAGCTTTCCGGGCTGCCCCTGCAGTTCGGCCTCTACACCGCCTTTATACCGGCCGTCCTTGGATCCCTGTGGGGTTCGTCGCGGCAGTTGGCCACCGGCCCTGTCGCCATTCTCTCCCTCATGACCGCCGCCGCCGTCAGCCCGCTGGCTGTTCCCGGTTCCGAAGAATACATCGGCCTAGCCTTGCTGCTCACCCTCATGGTGGGCTGCATTCAGCTTGTTCTCGGCCTGGTCAAGCTGGGCAGCGCCATCAATTTCGTCTCCCATCCGGTTGTGCTCGGGTTCATGAACGCGGCCGCCCTGATCATCGGCTTCTCCCAATTGGATATGCTGTTCGGCATTCCCAAGGGCCGCAGTGATTTTTTTCTCAAGGACGTGTGGGAAATGCTGAGCTTTCTGCCCCTGACCCACTGGCCCACCCTGTTGATGTCGGTGTTCAGCCTGGTGCTGATGCTGATCGTGAAAAGGATCTCGATTCTGGCCAAACCCGGCGTCATTCTGGTGATGATTGTCGCCACGCTGCTCAGCGTGCTGGTGGGGTATGAGCACGAAACCAAAAACAAGGCCAGTGAGATCGTCACCCCGGAGGCCAGGGAATTGGTGAGCGCCTACAGCGGCGTGACCCAGCGGCTCGACGAACTGAGAACGACTGCAACGGCGTTGTCCGGGCAATTGCGTCAGGCAGAGAAGGACCACGACGCCCGGGCCGCCGCAGACCTGCGGTATCGGCTCGATCTGCTGGATCTCGACGTCAAGGCCTTTGAGGCGGAGAATCGGAGCCGGATGCGCGCCATCCGCAAGCTGTACTTTGTCCGTGGCGCGACTGGAGACGGTCAGCCCGCGCTGCTCTATCAGCGGGACAATGCTCCTGCCGGGCTGCACACAGACGGTCGCCAGTGGCGCATCAAGAAAATCGAACAAGGCGAGCTCAAGCTGATGGGCGGCGGTGAAGTGGTGGGCGTGATTCCCACCGGCCTGCCCTCGTTTCGCCTGCCCGTCCTCAGCATGGACGGCGTGCTGCAACTGATGAACTCCGCCTTGGTCATCGCCCTGGTGGCCTTTATGGAATCCATCTCCATGGCCAAGGCCATGGCCGGCAAGGCCAAACAGCGCGTCGACCCCAACCAGGAACTGATCGGCCAGGGAGTGGCCAATATCGGCGGCTCCCTTTTTCAGAGTTATCCGGCCTGCGGTTCCTTCACGGCCTCGGCCGTCAATTTGCAATCCGGGGCCAAAACCGGTTTTGCCATGGTGTTCAATGGGGGCTTTGTGGCCGTCACCCTGCTGTGCCTCACCCCCCTGATCTATCATCTGCCCCAATCGGTGCTCGCGGCGAACAACTTGCTGGCGGTCGCCGGTTTGTTGACCTTCCAGGCCTTCAAGCACACCTGGAAGGCCAGCCGTGCCGACGGCGTCGTGGCCCTGGTCACCTTTGTGGTCACCCTGCTGGCCGCGCCGCATCTGGACAAGGGCATCATGATCGGCGCGGCGCTCGCCATCGGCCACTATCTCTACCGCACCATGGCGCCGCGAGTCGCCATCCTTGGCCGCCACGAGGACGGCACCCTGCGCGACGTCAAGCATCATCCCGATGTGGCCACCTCAACCCGGGTGGTGGCCATTCGTTTCGACGGCTCGCTCTATTTCGCCAACATCGCCCATTTTGAGGACGCAGTGCTCGGGGCCGTGGCGGATCATCAGGAGGCCAAATATTTGCTCGTGGTTGGGGACGCCATCAACTCGATCGATTCCTCGGGCGAGGAAATGCTTCATAACCTGGTGGCGCAACTGCAGCAGTCGGGGGTGGAAATCGTTTTTTCAGGATTGAAAAAGCAGGTGCTTGACGTGATGCGGGCCACTGGGCTGTATGGATTTGTCGGCGAGCACAACATCTTCTCCACCGAGGATCAGGCCTTGGGCGCCATTAGCTGTCGGTTGGGCGAGGAAGGAGCGAACTGCGCCCTGTTTTGTCCGCATTCGTGACCGCAAACCGGCGACTGCTGCTGCGGTCGCATAAAAAAAGGCCGTCGCTGCTGGCGACGGCCTTTTTTCTTGGCCAATGCTGGTTGGGTGCGCCGTTCCCGGCGCGGAACAGCGGGATTGATCAGGAGAGGTGCTTGACCCGCAGGGTCTTTTTGTCGGTCTTGCCGACGCTGGTTTTGTCGATGGCGTCGACCACCTTGATCTTGAGCAGCATCGCCTGTTTGGAGAGCAGCCCCTTGTCGATGAACTGGTTGATGTGGCTGACCACCTGCCGAGGGGTGGGCGCAGTGGCGTCTTTTTTCGGGACCACCAGGGCCAGGGGGCGTTCGCCCCATTTCTTGTCGCTCATGCCGATCACCGCCACCTCGGCCACGGACGGGTGCAGACCGATGACATCCTCCAGTTCCAGCGAGCTGAGCCATTCGCCGCCGGTCTTGATCACGTCCTTGATCCGGTCGGTGATCGCCACGTAGTTGTCGCTGTTGATGTTGGCCACGTCGCCGGTGTGCAGGTAGCCGCCTTTCCACAAATTTTCCGAATTGCGTTGGTCTTTCAGGTATCCTTGCGTCAGCCAGGGGGCGCGAACCACCAACTCGCCCACCTGCTCGCCGTCCTTGGCCACGTCGTTCATCGCCTCGTCCACCAGCCGCAACTGCACCAGGGGGATGGGGCGGCCGGTCTTGCAGCGCACGGTGATCTCGTCGTCGGCGTCCAAATCCTCCTGGGCCACGTGGGCAATGGTGAGAATCGGGCAGGTTTCGGACATGCCGTAGCCGGTGAACACGTCAATTCCGCGACTCAGCACCTTCTGGCACATCACCTTGGTCAGGGCCGATCCGCCGATCAGCACCTTCCAGTGCGAAAGGTCGATCTCCTCGAAACTGGGGTGGTTGATCAGCATGTGCATGATGGTGGGCACGCAGTGGGAAAAGGTCACCCCTTCGCGGGCGATCAGCTGCAGCACCGGGCCGGGGGCGTATTTGCCGGGATAGACCTGCTTGACCCCGAGCGAGGTGGCGACGTAGGGCAAGCCCCAGGCATGGACATGAAACATCGGCGTCAAGGGCATGTAGACGTCCTGCTGGTGAAACCTTCCTTGGGTGGTGGGGGTGCCAAGCGCCGCCAGGTTGGCCAGGGTGTGCAGCACCAGCTGGCGGTGGCTGAAGTAGACGCCCTTGGGCATGCCGGTGGTGCCGGTGGTGTAGAAGGTGGTGGCCCGGGTGTTTTCGTCGAAATCCTCAAAGGCGAAATCGTCTTCGGCTGCCGCCAGCAGGGCCTCGTATTCGCCGGCCAGGGGCATGGAGCTTTGCGGCGGTTCGTCCAGGTCGGTGAGCAGCACATATTTCTTGACCGTGTCGATCCGGCCCTTGATCTGCTCAATGATCGGCAGAAATTCGTCGTTGACCAGGAGGAAGTCGTCCTCGGCGTGGTCAATGGTGTAGAGGATCTGCTCCGGCGACAGGCGAACGTTGATGGTGTGCAGCACCGCGCCCAGCATGGGCACGGCAAAGAAACATTCCAGGTAGCGATGGCTGTCCCAGTCCATCATCGCCACGGTGTCGCCCGGTTTAACTCCCAGGGCGGTCAGGGCGTTGGCCAGGCGGCAGACGCGCCGGCGCATGTCGCGATAGGAGTAGCGGAGTTGGTCGCGGTAGACGATCTCCTGATCGGGGTTGTCAACGACCGGGGCCAGAAACATGTTCTTGATCAGCAGGGGATAGGTGTAGGCCGAGGCGGTGCGTTGAATGAGTGATGCGGTCATGGATCGGTTCCTTTGGTTGGATGCGCAACAGGGGGAAATAACGCCAAACAAGCGGGTGCTCACCATTACTGAACCCATGGCCGGTTGTCAAACAGGTTCAGCGGCGCAGTGGAAAAAACGCATCCGTTGGGCGGCAGGATCGTTTGGCGGATCCGTCGAGCGGGGTTGACGAGGCGGCGCAAGGATTAGACGGTGTGTTGCCGCAGACCGTGGTTTGTGGTCCTCGTCAAGCACAGGAGAAGAACCGCGTTTTTTTCGGCAGGAAAACGGGTTGACGGATTAAAGTTTCGTTAGGATACTGTTTGCTGTTGATTAATGTCCGCGAATTTTGAATAGTTTCGACTCATTTTTACCGACCTGCGCAATTCGTTCAATTTCACCGTTTTCCTTATTCGAGCCTCCATGACGAACAATGGCATTACTGCGGCAATCGCGCTGAAGGCGCGTTGTGTCGCCGGCAGCATCGTTTTTTTGTTGTTCAACCGCTACACCGCCTTTCTTGTCGGCCTCTACGCCTATTCGATGATCATTCTTATGCTCGGCGGTTTGGGCGGGGTGTTGGCGTTCACCGAAATCGATCAGTTGATGCTCTTTCGCTATGGCGACGTCACCGGGGTGATGCTGAAGCGGGAGTATTGGGAGCTGACCCTGCTTTTCTACCTCTATTGCTATTTCAATGCAATCCTGCGCCCTTCGCGCTGGCAGGCGGTGTTGGCGGCGCTGCCGCTGTTCCTGGCCTATCTTGGCCAGGACATCTATTTTTTGATGTACAGCAACGTGTTTCGGTTTTCGGAACTGGCCGAAGTCCCTGAACTGTTCAAGGTGCTGTCGCTGCCGTATATCGGCCTGCTGCTGGTGTTTGTCGCCTTGCCTTTGGGCTGGTTCCTTTGGTCGATCAACTACCGCAAATTCGTGATCCTGATTGTCGGCGCCGTGCCCCTGGCCTTGCTGATCGGCGCCGCCGAACGCTATCCCGAGCAGTACACCGAGATCTATCGCAAGGTGGGGCGGCCGATTGAATACTGGTCGGATGCGGTCAGCGCCGAGAACAACGGTCGATTCATGATGCTGCTCTACCGCGAGGCCGAGCGGCAGATTTCGCGGGCCAAGACCGAGGCCTTCCGCAATCGCAGTCAATACGATCAGCAGGCGCACGAGTTAGCCGGGTGGATCAACGCCAACGGCAACAAGCGCAACGTGCATCTGGTGGTGATGGAGAGTTTCCTCGACCCAACCCTGTTTAAAAACGCCGCCTACACCAAGGATCCGTTCCATCCCAGTTTCAAAAAACTGTTCGGCAACAAACTGGGTTTTTCGATCTCCCCGGTGGTTGGGGGCAAAACCGCCCAGGCCGAATTTGAGGTGTTGTGCGGCGTGCCCGCCTTCGAGGAATTGGCCGGCGTGGAATTCAACGGCTTCACCGGCGCGGCCGCCAACTGCCTGCCGGGAACCTTGCAGATGGCCGGCTACCAGACCATGGCCTCCAACGCCTACAATCCCAGTTTCTTTAACGCCCCCAACGCCTACCAGGGCATGGGCTTTGCCAAGATGTATTTTCCCCGCGAATACGTCAACGGCGGCGACACTTATTTGAACAAAGGCGACACCAGCGGTGAAATGGGCTATATGTGGGACGGCACGATTTTTTCCCAGAATCTGGAGTTTATCACGCCATTTATTGAAGACAACGACGGGCCGCCGCTGTTTAACTACATTTTGACCATTTACGGTCATTTTCCCCACCAGTTGAACGAACAGAAACGGCCGATGGTGTTGAAGATGCTCTCCAAATTCAAGGATCAGCACCTTGAACGGGCCGCCAATCAGATGTTTTATCGTTCCCAGGCCGTGGCCGACTATGTCAACCGCCTGCTGGAGATTGACGAGAAGAGCCTGGTCATCCTGGTCAGCGATCACACCCCGCCAGGACAGTACGGCCGGAAAAGCTTTCTCAAGCTCGGTTACCTCAACAATAAAGACGAGAGCATGCACATGAACCGGATCATGATTATCGAGGACGGCAAGGTGAAGAAATTCGCCACCATCCACCATTACGACATCCCGGCCATGGTCATCAACTCGATTACCAACGGGGCCTATTGCAAGGAGCATACCTGCGGTTTTGCCCAGAACAAACTGCTCGACGACCGCATGAGCCGTCACGACGACTACATGCGGGTGATGGCCCACGCCTCCGAGTGAGCCAGCGGCCATGGAAACCATCAAGAAGAAACGGGTCTCGTCGGGCATTGCGCAGCTTGATCAATTGCTCGGCGACCTCTACATCGGCGACAACGTCCTGTGGTACGAGGACGCCGGCAGTTTTTCCGCCGCCTTCTGCGTCCATTTCATCCGTCAGTCGCTCAGCGTAAAAAAACCGATCATCTATGTCAGTTTTGATCGGTCGCCGAAAAACGTGGTCAGCTTTCTCGGGCCGTTGGCCGAGAGCCAGAATTTCACCATCCTCGACTGCTTCACCAACGGCAAGGGCGACCGCTCCGAGGTGTTCAACAAGTTTTATGAAAAAGACGGCGCCCAGTGGCCGTATCAGGTGATCAAGGTCAACGAGCCCGCCAATCCCGCCCAGGTGGGCGAGGCCATCTACGGTTTGCACGGCAATCTTGCCGGCGACATCCGCTTCATTATGGACAGTCTCACCGGCATGCAGGACCTCTGGGGCGGCGAAGAGCAGGTGGCCAAATTTTATGCCCGCACCTGCCCCCGCTTGTACGAGCTCGACACCATCGCCTACTGGATTGTGGAGAAAAACGCCCATTCCAACCGGCTCAAGGCCAACATCAACAAGATTGCCCAGGTGGCGATTGATCTGTCGGTGAAAAACGGCAAGCCGGCGCTCAAAATCCTTAAGGCCGAGAAGCGCAATTCCAAATACCTCAATGAGCCGCAGGGGTTCAATTGCGAAGAGGCGGAGATTGTTTTTGAGATGCCCAGGGCCTTGTCGGGGCGGTTTGACCTGGGCGGCAGAATCAAGGAGGTGCGGAGGCAACAGGGCCTCTCCCAGAAGGAGTTGGCGGAGAAGACCGGCGTCACCCCCAGCAGCATTTCCCAGATTGAAAAAAATCTGATTTACCCGTCCATTCCGGCCCTGTTTCGCTTGGCCGAGAGCCTTTCAGTGAACGTGACCACCTTCTTCGACGGCCTGACGGCAGAGCGGCAGGGGGGCTGCGTCCATCGCGGCGCCGAGGCGGTGGGCGTTGGTCTCGATAAGATTCCCAAGGGCGTGATGGAAGGGGTTCGGCTGTTGCCGCCGGATTTGGGCGAGGCGGGCGCAGTGCCGTATCTGCTCAAAATCGAGCCGGGCGGGAAATTGACCAGCCATTTTTTCAGTCACAAGGGCGAGGAGATGGGCTATCTCCTGGGCGGGAGTCTGGCTCTGTGGGTCAACGGCCAGCGGCAGGAAGCCGGACCGGGCGATCTGATCTATCTGAAAAAAGAGACGCCCGAGCAGTGGGAGAACCGCGGCGACACGGTGGCCGAACTGCTGTGGATCACCATCAAATAGACGGCGCACGATTCCGGGCAAGGTTGCCCCTGCCCGGAATCGCGTGCCTGTTTACTTACGCCGCCAGGATCTTCTTGGCGCTTTCATCGCGGGAATCGGTAATGTAGGTGATGCCCGTTTCTTTCGCTGTTTCCCGGTTGCCGGCAAACAGATCGTTGCGGCTGATTTTGCCGAGCTCGAACTTGCGCGCCCCGGCCATTAACTGCTGCAGACCGCAGGCCAGCTTGTCGGCCATGGTCCACATGGCGATGGCGCCGTAGGGGATGTTTTTCATCTCGTTCTTGCCCACCTTTTTCTCGACGTCGTAGTAGGACGCAAAGATTTCTTCCGCAGTGGACCCCATGGAGCTGATGCTCGCCGGCAGCTTGTCCCAGTTGCCGTTGACCTTGGCTTTGCGCTCCGGGTGGAGTGCGCCTTCAATGTTTGAGCCCAGGAAGCCTGGGATCATGATGCCGCGTCCCATGCAGATCAGCTTGGCGTAGGGCGCGCCCAGGGCAATGCCCTTGAAGATGCTGTCTTCCAGCGCGAATCCGCCGGCAAAGGAGAGATCAACCACCCGTTTGCCTTGAGCGGCCAGGAGGCTGGCGTACTCGTAGGCCTTGGAGTGAAGGTTGATCGAAGGCACGCCCCAGCTCTGCATCATGTTCCACGGGCTCATGCCGGTGCCGCCGCCGGAGCCGTCGATGGTCAGCAGATCAAGACCGGCCTCGGAGGCAAACTTGATCGCCATGGCCAGCTCTTCCATGCCGTACGAGCCGGTTTTGAGCGAAATGCGCTTGAAGCCGATGCTGCGCAGGTAGTCGACTGATTTCATGAAATCCTCGCGCACCAGTTCCACCGTGCTGAGGTTGACGCCGCCGAGCCGGCTGTGGCGGGCAAAGGTCTTGATCGCGCCCTTTTCGAACGCCTTTTGCACCTCCGGCGAGGAGGGGTCAGGGTCGACGATGTAGCCGCGATTTTTGAGGAACAGGGCGTAGTCAAGGCTGGCCACCTGGATTTCGCCGCCGATGTCTTTGGCGCCCTGGCCCCATTTCAGTTCGACGATGCAGCGGTCGCCGTACTTGGCGGCCACATACTCGGCCACGCCGTTGCGGGTGTCTTCCACGTTCAGCTGGACGATGATCGCGCCGTATTCGTCGTGGTACCGCAGGTAGGTGTCAATCCGGCGGTCCAGTTCCGGGGCCTTGGTAATTTTTCCGTTGTTGATCTCCGAGGCTTTGTCGACGCCCACCACGTTCTCGCCAACCACGATCGGGATGCCCACCAGGGCGCCGCCGATGGCAAAGGAATCCCAATATTTTGCGGCGATAAAGGTGGAGCCGAGCGCGCCGGTCATCAGCGGGATGCGGCTCTTGGTCTTGACCTCATTGCCGAATTCCGTGGTCAGGTTGACGTTGGGGAAGATGCAGTTGTCGGCGTTGTTGGAAAGTCCCTGGGCCATGCCGTGGGCGCCGTAGGCGTATCCCTGGATGCGCAGCGAATTGTAGGAGACGCCCACATGGGTGGTGTTGTTGGCCCCGGAGGTGACCACGCCGAAGTCGCGCGGATAGAGTAGTTTGCGGCCAACCAGGCTGGATTTCCAGGTTTCGCACTGGCCCATGCAATCGGCGCGGCACAGGGTGCACAGGCCGGATTCGGCAGGATTGCCTCTGTTGGTGGTGCCGAGAACATCGTTGTTTTTTGCAAAACGCATAGCTTTCCTCATAGTGGTGGAATAAATGCCTGCGGTTGCGAGCGCAGGCGAGTGGGCGACAAAAAAAGGCGTCTGTCCCTGGAAAAGGAGACAGACGCCTTTGTCGTGTCGTGAAGGTGCTTAATCAAATCGGTCGCACGCCGTTGTGCGTCGTTTTTCTACGCTGTTATTTATTGAAACTTAATTTGTATGTCAATAAATAAGTTTGCTGCAGCGGCTTTCAGGTGAATGTTTCGCGAGAAATGCCGGTTGGCAGGCAATGCGACTAATAGAGCTCATTGGAGAGCAGGATGGCCTCGGCCACTTCCAGCAGGGTTTTGCGCGAATCCATGCTCCGTTTTCGGATCCACTTGTAGGCCTCGTCGCCGTTCAGCGACTGCCGCTCCATGATGATCTCCTTGGCCCGCTCGATTTTCTTCCGCGCTTTCAGTTCCTCTTCAATAATCTTGGTTTTGACGATCAGTTCCGTGTTGCGGATGGCCACCGCCGCTTGATTGGCCACCGTGGTCAGCAGGTTGACGTCGGTTCTGGAAAATTCATGGGGCGTGGAGGTGAAACAGTTCAACACCCCGATGATCTTGTCTTTTTTGCCATGCAGCGGCACGCCGACCATTGAAACCAAGCCTAATTTTCTGGCCATCTCCTTTTCCTTGAACATCTCGCACTGCAGCACGTCGGCAATAATCAGGGGTTGCTGGGTGGTGGCCACATGGCCGACCACCCCTTCGTCCAAATTCAGGGAGCGGTCGATCACATACTCCGGTTCAATCGCCTGAGTGGCTTTGAGGCGTATTTTCGGCGGGTTGGAATCCTCGTCCACCAGCCAGAGGGAACAGATGTCGACCTCGGTGACCTTGGCCACCACCATGACGATCAGCTTGAACACGTCCTCCAGAAACAGGTCTGAAGTGACGGCCTGGCTGATGTCCATCAGCGCCTTGATGTAATGATCGTAACTTTGCGGATGGCTTTCGTTCATGAGGAACGCGGATGCAGGGGCCTTTCCTGGTGCAGGCACTGCAGGCCTTTTTGCGTGATCAGGGAGAGTTGGTGGTCGACGTTGCTTTCAATCACGCCCATGTCGTTCATCACCTTGAGGATCAGGTGGGTCTCTGGAAGGCTGAGATTCAACTGGCTGGCAATGTCGTTGGAGCGAACCAACTGCGGCTGCGGGTTTTTCAGATTTTGGGAGAGAATATGCAGAACTTGGAGCTTGTGCGTGCCGATGGACATGAGAAACCTCATTGTGCAATGCAACTCTTTCTGATTGGAGCGCGCGCGGGGCGTTGAACCGCTTGAAGCGCCTCGAACGTCCTGATTCGCCGGTGCAACTGTTGTCAACGGAAACGTATTACCGTGCTGAGACGCGGCAAGCAAGCAAAATTCATTAAAAATTAATTTTTAAATGCATAAATTATTTTTAATAAATATTGTGGCGGCGTGCTGGCGAGGAAAAACCGGTTGGGAGAGCTTGGGCAAGAGGAGGCAAGAGGAGGCAAGAGGCGGCAAGAGGGGGCGGAGCGCCCGGAAACGGCGGAATACGCGGTCAAGGGGATGGGCAGTCCAGGGGGCGGCACGCACCCCTGGAAATGGCAGAGTCGGCAGGTCGACTAAAGGGCGGCTTGCGGGCAGCGGATGGCTTCGTCGGTTTCGGAAAAAAAAGTGGTCAGGGCGCGCAACAGATGCCAACCATCCGCGCTGCCGGCGGTTTCGCGGATCGAATGCATGGCCAGTTGCGGCACGCCGACGTCGACCGTGGGCACGCCGATTCCCGCTGCGGTAAGCGGGCCGATGGTGGAGCCGCAGGCAAGATCGTTGCGCATCACAAATTGTTGGCAGGGTGATCCGGCTTTTTGGCAGAACTGGCGAAAGAGCGAGGCGGTGAGGGCGTTGGTGGCGTAGCGCTGGTTGGCGTTCATCTTGATCACCGGACCCTGGTTGAGTTGAGGCAGATGTTCCGGATCGTGCTTGCCGACAAAGTTGGGGTGAACCGCGTGGGCGTTGTCCACAGAAACAAAGAGCGAGCCGGCGATGACCTGCTGCCGGACGCCAGGTTCCGGGAAAAGCCGCTGCAGCATGTCGTTAAGGAAGGTGCCCAGGGCGCCGGCGGTGGACACGCTGCCCACCTCTTCATGATCGTTGAGCACGATCAGGCCGTTGCGGCGGGGCTTGGCGGATGCCAGCCCCTGGAGCAGGGCGTGGCAGGAAAGCAGATTATCCAGCCGGGCGCCGGTGATGAATTCCCCGTTCAATCCCACCTGGGCAAGCGGCTGGGCGTCGTAGAGAAACAGGTCGAAGTCGAGAATTTCCGCGTCTGCTGCAGCCGGATGTTGCAGCCCAAGCTGGCGCTGGAGGATGGTTTTGAAGTCCGGGGGCGATGATTCCGGCGTCTGCATCAGCAGCGGGACCAGATCAATCTGCTTGTCGATGCTCCGTTTGCTGTTGGCCTCGCGGTCGAGGTGAATGGCCAGGCTGGGAATGACGGCCACTGGCCGCTTGAAATCGATCAGGCTGCATTGGAGGGCGCCTTGGCCCGTGCGCCAGCTTACCCGCCCGGCTATGGACAGATCCCGGTCAAACCAAGGCGCCAGCAACGGGCCGCCATAGACCTCGACGCCAAGTTGCACGCAACCCTGGCGTACTTGCAAGGGGTTGGGTTTGACCTTCAGGCCGGGGCTGTCGGTGTGGGCGCCGGCCATGCGCAGCGGCTGGCCTGAGCGCGGGCTGTCCGCCAGGGTAAAGGCGATCAGGCTGGCGTCGTTGCGGACGACGAAATAGGCGCCAGGGTCGAGGTCGCCCCATGCGTCCGCCTCGTGGAGGCGTTGAAAACCGTGGTCCCGCAGCAGCGCCGCGCCGGCGGCTGCGGCGTGAAACGCAGTGGGCGAGGCGTTGATAAAGGCAAAAAGCTCGTCAAGGTATTGGCTGTGCTGTTGCATAGGTAATAGCGGAAATGGGTAGTTGAGAGAAGGGGCGGGCGATCAGGCGAGAACGTCAATCGGGGCGCTGCGGCGGGTGGCGGCATTCGTGGTTTCGGCGGATGCCTGGGAGTCCCCGTCGGCGGCCTCGTCGTCGGGCTCGGCGCTCTCCGTTTCGTCACTTTGAGGGCGGATGGCCTGCTCCGCCTGCAATTCCTGGCGGGCCTGACTTTCCATGGCTGTGGCGGCTGCGGCAACGCTGCGGTCCGTCGATGAAGGCTCGGCCGGGGCCATGGCCGCGCGTTTGACCGCTTGCATCTTCTGGAGCGTTTCTTCAGGGGTCTTTTCTTTGCTGACGTCAATCGGCACTTCGCCGCCAATGGCGTACCTGCGGCCGTCCGGCCCTTGCTGGTAGGAATAGGTCGGGCCGCCCCTGGCGTACTGACCGGCGCTGGCCAAATGGGCCATCTCGTGGGTCTTGACTTCCTGGTCGCGTTCTTTGAGTTGGCGGACCACTTTTTCCTCGTCCGGAGTCAGTTCCTGGGGCGCGGATTGCTGTGCGTCGGTTTGCGCGGCAGGGTCTGGTTCGGTGATTGCCGACACCGTTTGTTCCTCCGCCTCTTGCGTGGTCGCCTGCCGCGATTTGTCGATGCCGTCTACGGATAAAGTGACTTTATCTTTGTAATTTTCAGCTGTTGTGCTACTTTTGTCGGAAATGGATGCGATGGGTTGCGCCGGTTCCGAGCCAAGGAGGGAAAAGGTCCTCCCGCTACGGTCGTAGGCGGCAATTGAAGAACTGTTTGTGGTGGCGGCGGTCGCGAGCATTGGCAATCGGGGGAGAAAGAATTAATCTATCTCACTATACGTCAAATCAAGGTCGGGAGACAAGTCGAATCTCTTGGGCAGCGCATGCAATCTTCCCGATCAGGCGAAGAAATTGGATGCAGGCAAGCGGCAACAGGCAGGAGAGGCGGCGGCAAGGGCATCGGTCGGTCGCTGGAAATCAAACCTCGATGAGGGTGAATCCATGTTTAATGCGGAACAATTATTGGGAAAGATTGTCGGAGAGGTGGTTGGCAAGAGCAGTGGTTCGTGGGGCGGCGGCAAAAAGTCGATGCTGAGCGGTCTGGGGTCTGGTTCCGGTTTGATGACGGTGATCGGCCTCGGGGTCGGGGCCTATGAGATATTGAAGCAGCAGCAAGGGCAAAAAAATCGGACCAGCGGCATGGGGCAGGCGCCTCCTCCCC
>NZ_JAVBXR010000074.1 GCF_030824455.1 Desulfobulbus sp. | reverse complement strand
ACACGCGAGCCCGGACGCCAAAATGCCCGATTATAACCCGGCGAAAAAAAAAGCATCAGCCAATCCACCATGAAAATGCAAAAAGCCCCCCGAGCCCCGCAGATTCCCGCCGCACCCGACGCCGCGCCCAACGCCGCCCATGATCGTCGCCCTGGAATGCGCCATGGATGAGCGCAGAATTCTGAGCGTTTCCGAGCTCAACAGTTCCATCCGCAGCCTGCTGGAGGGCCGGTTCCCCTTTGTCAGCGTGGCGGGCGAGCTCTCCAACCTGCACAAACCCTATTCCGGCCATTGCTATTTCACCCTCAAGGACGCCGGCGCCCAGATCAAGGCGGTGCTGTTCAAGCTGCAGCAGCGCTATCTGGAGCGGATGCCCAAAGACGGCGACCATGTGGTTTGTCGCGGCCGGATCTCGGTCTACGAACCCAGGGGCGACTACCAGCTGATTGTCGACGCCGTTGATTTCCACGGCGCCGGCGCCCTGCAGCAGGCCTTTGAACAGCTCAAACGCCGCCTGGCGGCCGAGGGGTTGTTTGACGAACACCTCAAACGCAGCCTGCCGCGCTTCCCGACTCACATCACCCTGGTCACCTCGCCCCAGGGCGCGGCGGTGCACGACTTCATCCGCATTGCCGCCCGTCGCTGCCCCATGGTTCAGATTGCGGTCTATCCGGTGACGGTGCAAGGCGATCAGGCCGCAGCCGAAATGGTCCAGGCCCTGGCCGAGATCAACGCCCGCGTCTCCACCGACGTTATTGTGCTCTGCCGGGGCGGCGGTTCTCTGGAGGATCTCTGGGCCTTTAACGACGAGGCCCTGGCCCGCGCCATTCGCGCCTCCGGTCTGCCGGTGGTCAGCGCGGTTGGCCATGAGATTGACCTGACCATTGCCGATTTCGCCGCCGACCTGCGCGCTCCCACTCCCAGCGCCGCCGCCGAACTGCTGACCCCCGACGGCGAGGCCCTGCGACGGGAGATTGACCGCCATGGATCGCGGTTGCAACGCATCCTGCGCAATCGGATCGACCGGATTGAACAACGGCTGCGGCTAACCAAACACCGGCTGGAAACCATGCCCCATCCGCTCGACCGGTTGCTGCTGCGGCTCGATCACCTCACCGGGCGCATGGAACTCGCGCTCAAAACAACCCTTGCCGACCAGGGCCGGCGACTCGACCAGGCAAGCTTTGCCCTGGCGCGACGCAACCCCGCGCATCGACTGCAACTGCACGATCAGCACCTCAAGGAATTGCACACCTGTCTGGCGCACGCCATCCGCCTGCACGTCCAAGTCAAGCAGGAACAATTCGGCCGAGCCGCCGGGGTCCTGCACGCGGTCAGCCCTTTGGCGACCCTGGCGCGGGGCTATGCGATCGTTCGAAAAAATGAGGGAAGAAAACGAATCGTGACCGAGGCGGCACAGGTGCAAACCGGTGAAACGGTGGCCGTGACCCTGCACCACGGAGCATTGGTGTGCCGGGTGGAACAGGCGTCAGGAAGCGAGGGCGGAATTGCCGAGCGTGATGCTCAATCGAGGACGGCGTCCAATTCCTGATCGATATAGGCGATGGCCGACGCCAACTGCTGAGGATTTTTACGAGCGGTTTTTTTGAGAATGTCGCCCCATTCCTGGAGCATGGAAGAATTGACCTTGCGGACGGCGTTAGGTCGGCACCACTCCATCCCAATTTTCCTACCCAGATTATCAAGGGCAACCTTCTGCGAAGGACGTTGCGCGGGCGGGGTTTTGGCCATGATGTCAGCGGATATTTTCTGCCACCCTTCCGACAAAAAATTCCCTTCTTGAAAGGTTTTAAACCACTTCTTTTCCTCGGGGCTTAAATTGCCCGGTATCTCATATTGATACACGGACGTCCTGCCTGTCAGGGCCGCTTGGGCCTCATTGGCAAATGCCGGCGAGCCGCTCAGCGACAGCAGCACAGAAAAAACAACCACTCCTGAAAAAACACGTCTCACAGTCACTGCACCACCTGGGAATGGGTATTGATGTTGCCTAAAAAATAGCACGCTCCGGCCTGTTCGTCAATATCCAGACCACATTAGTACAATTTTTTGTACAGCTTCAAGCGTGTCGCCCCCTTCCCCACACGCAGTCACTGCCTGTCGCGGACATCGACCTTGGCGCAGGTCGCCGCGTCAGCGAGCAGGGCTGCGGCCGCATCCACCACATGCATGGCCAGAGCTGCGCCTGCTCCCACGCCCAAACGGAGATTGCAAACAAGCAGCGGTTTCCGTTGCAGTTTCGCAAGCAACGCCCCGGTGCCAAGTTCGAGGCTCTGGCGGGCGCAGACAAGGTAATCGCGGGCAAAGGGTTCCAGGCTGCAGGCGATCATCGCCCCGGCGACGGACGCAAAGCCGTCGATGATCACCGGTTTGCGCTGACCCGCAGCGCCGATAATCAGACCGGCCATGGCCCCGATCTCAAAGCCGCCGACCTTGGCCAGCACGTCCAGCCCGTCCTTGGCGTTGGGCTTGTTGCGGGCCAGGGCCTTTTCAATCACTGCGATCCTGTTGCGCCGGCGCTCTTCGTCCAGACCGCCGCCGGAATCAACATCATGGCCGACCAATTCCTCCACCTTCTTGCCGGTGAACACTGCGGCAATCGCCGCGCTGGACACATCGGCCCCAGCTTCCAATTCGCCGAGGGCAAAGACGTCGACCTCCGCAGCCAAAGCGTCCGCGACTTCAATGCCGGCTTCGACCGCCATCACCGCGTGGGTCCGGGTCATGGCCGGGCCGTAGACCATATTGGTTGTGCCCCTGCCGATCTTCTTGACCAGGATTTTGCTCGCCTGCGCCAGGTCGGTCAAATCCTCCCTGATCCCGACATCGACCACCCAGATCCCGGCCCCGGCGCCGCCCGCCAGACCGTTCAACCCGGCCCCGCCGCCCGCAAAACGGCGAACCGTCTCAGCGGCCGCCTCCTCCGGATGATTTGAAACCCCCTCGGCGGCCACGCCATGGTCGCCCACCATCATCACCACCTTTTTGCGGGCCACGGGTGGTTGCAGCGACCGGGTCATGCCGGCCAATTCAACCGCCAGATCAATCAGATCGCCCAAGGCCCAGTCGACTAGGGCTAATTGTTTGAGGCGCTGCTCGGCCAATTGCCGACACTCATAATCCTGGGGATACATCTTGCGAAAGGCGGCATCGAGAAAGCTCAAGGCACTGGCGTTGTTCATCATCACATTGTTTGCTGGAAAAAATTGTAAGGTTTAGGGCACAAAAACTCTTATTCGCTGCCGGCCAGGGTGCGGTCGTAGAGCTTGCCGACCCCGTACTCCTTGCGGCGCTGGAACTTTTCGTAGGGTGGGCCCATCAACTGCATCTCGGGATACTGCTTCTGGATCTGCATGGCGATCTCCATCTCCTTGGTGCAGCCGGTGGAATAGGTGGAGTCCTTGCCGGTCCACTCTGGCGGCACCTTCTTGCCCATCAATTCAAAGGACTTGACGATGTCGTCGACGCTCTGGAAGCGCCAGATGTCGATGTTGCCGGATCGCTGAAAGATTTCCCACATATACATGATGTCGTCGGCGTCCATGCCCTCGACAAAATGCTCGCCAGGGTTGATGATCACCACATCGTTGAGCGACGAGCGCAGATGCTCGACAAAGACGTTGAGGATCTCCTTGGCGGTTTTCAGCTGGCCGGGGATCGAGCCGACAATGGCCGAATAGAACATGATGGTTTTGCCCTGCGCCTTTTCGCGCACCACCATGTTGATCAGATCGTCTGCTTTGCGCCGGAGCGCCGCCCGCGAGAAGCGGATGGCCTTGGGATGGTGCGGCTTGAGGAGAATGTCGATTTCGCCGTCGTCGCCGGGGATGATCGAGACAATGTCGCGGGTGAACTGGAAATGGTTGGAGATGTTCTCGCGGCCGCCGGGATTGCGGTACACCACCAGATCGGCCTCTTTGAAGGCGCGGGCGTAGGTGACCGAGGTCAACAGCGGGTTGAAGGGTTCGCGGGTGCCGTCGGAGATCACCAGAAGGCGGTTGTCGCTGTCCAAATGGCGGAGCAGCTGATTTTTCGATATTTTCCCCTCACCGATAATTTCCGCGTCGTCGAGCAGTTCGTCCAAAGTCGGGTCCTCCAGGAGGTCGACAAAGGAAACCCGGTGGTAGTAAAAGCCCTGCTTGACCGCCAGGATCACCTTGATGCCGATCTTCATGAAAATGCGGAGAATGGCAAGATCAAAGACAATCTCGCCGGAGCGGCCGCCCACCCAGAGGATGCAGGGCCGCCGCTTGCCGGAGATGACGTCGCGCAGCCAGTTGCAGATCCACTGCCATTCCGGGGTGTCGAGCGGTTTGTTCATCACCCGGCGCAGGGTCTCGATTTCCGGGGGCTGGTCCTGCCGCCAGATGGGCCGCATCGAACTGAGCAGCAGCAAGCGGCGCAGGCGCAGCAGGTGCAGTTGCAGGTCGATGTCGGTCAGGGTGGTGTTGGCGCCGACCTCCAGGCCCTCCGGCGAATTGAACACCTGTTCAAAAACCTCGGACTGGAGGAAGGCGGCCACCCGTTTGTTTTCCCGCTCCCGCTCAACCGCCAGGGGCCGGTCGATCTCGCTGATGGTGGTGAAGATGCCCAGCAGCCGTTTTTCAATCCGGCCGGGCAGTTGCACCTTGTGCATGATTTCATGGTTGTATTTGATGGTCAGCAGGCTGAGCAAATACTTCTGTTTGTAAGGGTCGGTCACCACCTCGCGCACCAGTTTCTCCAGCCGGGTCCAGATGCCGATGTAGGCCGAGAGCAGGATGGTGTCGGCCCGCTTTTCGATAATGGCGGTGAAGAGCTCGTCCGAGCAGGGATAGTAGATCTGCTCGTCTTCCAGATGGACGATGAACTTCAACTGCTCCGGGGAGGCCACCACATCGGGAAAGGTCTCGTAGGCCAGATGGTTCTCGGTGAAAAAGTTGGTCAACCAGGCGTCCCGGTCCGGGTCCTGGCCTTTGACGTATCGAATGATCTCACTCATGCCTGTATCCTTGTATATTGCAACTGCGTGGGCCTTGCCTACGCCGGCGCCATCTCTAAAATTTTCGCTGCCGTTTTTTTGGACTTTCGTGCGCTGCAGTGGTTCCGTTGCGGTTCCCTGCCCTGCACACTCCATCTTCTCGCTTCCTCGCAACGCACGGGAACAGATTGTCGAGAGCCGGGGCGGTCTTTAAATCTTTACACAATCAACGCCTCCCGGCTGCGTCAATTTCGAGTACAGTGAGAAATCTGTCCTTTCAGCAAACGAGATTTCTCCCTTTGGTCGAGATGACGACATAAAATGTCTCGTCTGTATTCTCCGAGTTCCGGTTTTCTTTTTCTTGTCCCCATGCATGGCATGGGAACGGCTGCCTGCTCTGCGCTGCTGCAGTTGTTTTGCGCAGGAGCATTGGGTAGCCCGTGGGCGCCTGGGACCAGCACAGAGAGCCGGAGCGTCCTTCAAAAAATCAACGCTCCCCGGCTACGTCATTTCGACCAAGGGGAGAAATCTCGTCATTCGATAACGAAATTTCTCACTGCGCTCGAAATTGACGACATAAAATGTCTCGCCTGTTTCCCCTCGCTCCGGCTACTATCCAACCCACGGAACGAGAGCCTAAAACCCTACAAACACCTTCGCCCAAGCCTTCAATCACCTCAAGCACAAACCCACCTGCTACAATAACCCGTCCTGAACCAGCAGCGCCTTGATTGCCGCCGCAACCTCGGAAGTTTTCCGCCCTTCAACGTCGATCTCATAATCCGCCGCCGCACGGTACAGGGGCAAACGGGCACGATAGAGTTCCTTGGCCTTGTCCATATCCTGCAGCAAGGGCCGTTTTTTGATCTTGCGCTCGGCGTCCGGATGCTGCTTGAGGGTGGCGAGGATGCCCTTGAGGCTTGAATGAAGATACACCACCCTCCCCAACTGACTGATACTGTTGACCATGAAAAAACCGCCGCCAGTGGAAACAATGCTGCCGCTCACATGCGCTTCCAACCAGTCGGCCACCTGCTGCTCCACCCGACGAAAGGCGGGTTCGCCCTGCTCGGCAAAAAAAACGCGGATCTTGGTTTTCAAAAACGACTCGATCAGGTCGTCGGTGTCCACAGCAAAGCGGTCGGTTGCCGCAGCCAATGCCCGCGCCGTTCGCCCCTTGCCCACCCCCATAAATCCAATCAGCACGATGTTGCCTGCCACCTGTCGCCCCCCTTTTTCCCTTACGCCTTGAGCCACCAAGGCAGCGCTGCATAGGCCTGCCGCCACCCTCCGAAGACCGAAGCCAAGCCACTTTGGCTTCGGTTCCAACCCTACTTGAATTGCGCCTCTATATACTTTGCTCGTAAAAAAAAAGCCGCTGTCTTTCCTGCTCAGGCGGCAAAAAACGGCCACATGCCGCGTACGGCAACAGAACCAACGCTCACGCATAAATAGGCTGTCGTCAGCCACCACCAGACAACCCAACAACACTTGGAGTCATTTTTGCATCTCTATTTCTACGCGTAAACAAACCATTATCCAAGGCACAACACCGTGACTAAAGAACTAAAGTTCCAGCGCCAATGCCACTGTCCGCACTGGTCGGCCTGTAGTCGATCCTGCCTGCTGGTTAAGGATGGATTGTTTTTGCCGGTAGAGCAGCACGTTGCCGCCTATTGCACCTCCTGCCATTTCCCTTCGTGTCGTCAATATCAGTTGCTCGCCGGCAGTGACGCCAATGTTGGCGAGCACGAAAACCAACCGATCAATCGCCGCCGTTCTGTTCGCATCCCCAGCCACAACAACTTCCGCTTTTCCGAAATTGCCGGCAGCGACCAGCTGCCCGGTCAACGGGACGACGACGCCTGGACCATTGACCTCAGCAACGGCGGCATTCGCTTTGCCAGCCGCCTGCCCCTCACCCCAGAAACAGTGATTCATTTTTCCTTGGAAACCGACGGCACGGACGCACTCATAGAAGGGGCCGGACGCGTGATCTGGTCTGAGCCCCTTGAAAATACACCCCTGTTTCACGCCGGCATTGCCTTCACCGAGCCTCCCTCCCCCGCCTCCCTCTTCCGTTTTTCAAAAACAAAATAGCTTTAAAGCAGATCTAAATTACGCAGTCCCCTCAAGTTGCCCCTCTTTTTTTTTAAAAAAATCTCAGCGCCAACATGTCTCGACGGCACAATGATTTTCCACAGATTCCGGAAATGCGAATTCTCAACATACGGACAACATCATGTTATTACAATATAAAATTTATAAAAATCTCTTCTTTCCGGTCATCACAAATAGAATATGGATACTTTTCTCCAAGTTACGTGCATGGATTCAATAAACACAATACAAAGACCAATGCACAACGGCCTCTTTTTTCAAAAAAAATGATCAATTAAAATAACTTGTATAAACCATACCCATCCAGACACACTCAAAATAAGAAATTGGCACAGATAATGAACTATCCTTGGCAAGATAAACAAAAAACCAAATTCTGACGTTACACTCAAATAACTTCGAGGAGAAAAAAATGAAAAAGCAATTATTAAAAAGCGCATTAATCGCAGTCGCTGGTATTGGGTTGTTAGCCGGAACCGCAATGGCCTTGCCGACAACACCAGCAGGTTCTTGGTCTGATTTGGAAGATTACATGGGACTCTATTTCGGCACCAATTACACCGAGGTAACTTCTGCAAATTTCACAGGCACTTGGTTCTACACAGCCATTGCGAAAGAATCCGGCAATATTAACACAACAGAAGAGCCAGCTGACGGCACTCCCGGAGCTGGAGCAACTAAAGACGGTCTTACCTTTACAACGGCAGACATGAGCAACTGGGGTCTTTGGGAAGACATTGATTTCAGTACCACCAATCTCTATTTTGAAGATTCTGACGGTCTGTACAATGTTGCCCTTGATCCTTACACCACGACGTCTACCCCTGGTTTCAAAATTTATCAATTAACTGCAGATTCATTGTTGCTTGACTATCTCGACAACCCGATCGTATTGAAAGCCGGCACTTATATCGTAGGATACAACGATAATTATAAAAATTCAGACGGCGACTACGATGATATCGTTATGGCGATGACGGCGGTTCCTGAACCAGCAACAATGTTGCTGTTTGGAACTGGTATCGCTGGTCTTGCGGCAGCTGCTCGCCGAAGAAAAAATCAATAATTCTCAGCTGTAAATCAAGGTTCTAAGTACACAAAACCCGGTAACATTTGTTGCCGGGTTTTTGTTGCCGTCTCATTCAAGGCCGCCAATCTTTTGCTGTTTCCAGCCAAGCACCATCCTCTTAAAATTTTATTTTTCCGCCGCTGTTGAAACCCGCCAGCAATTCCTCCTTCTAAAGGATAGCCTCCAACTGCCTATCCCCTACTTTTCCGCAAAAGCAAACTCCGCCTTTCCCTGTTTCCTGCGCACCCAGTTTAACCCCCGTTGGACCTGGGCATTCTGCACTATCCCTCCCAGCAAACGCCGTTTTCCCGGAAAATCCATCAGGCAAAGGCCAATCAGCATGGTCAGCAGCCCCTGCCCGGGCAGCATCAGCATGGCGATGCCGGCCAGCAGCAGCAACAAGCCGAGGCTGTTGCGGAGGACGAGGGTCAACAGAGCCACCGCCGGATGGCGGCGATGCCGGGTTTCGACTTTATGCCAGTGGGTGAGAAAAAAATCCGGCGGCATGCGGCCAATCAACCAGGGCACGGCGATCAAACTGCCGACAAAGGTTGCCAACGAAAAAATTCCCAAAATTTGCAGCATGGTGGCGTGACTCACACAACCTCCGGTGGATCAATGAGAATTTCGTCCAGCAGTCGTTTGGGCACATGATGCACGCCCTGGTCGTCGTGCCAGTAGCGAACGTCGCCGTCTGTACCAATATCTTCCAAAACCACTGTTTCGGCGGGATAGCCAAGCGCCAGTACTAACAGCACCGTGTAGCGGCCGTCCAATTGCAGCAAACGCTGCACCACGGCGGCTGAAAAGGCGCCGATGCGGCAACCGAAGACGCCGCGTTCAGCCGCGCCAAGCAAAAGGCTTTGGGTGGCGACGCCCAAATCAAAATGGGCCTCGGTAGCCGGCCCTTTCTGCAGGACGGTATCCAACAGGCAGACCACATAGGCCGGCGGGCGTTCTCCCGGCTCCGGCCCAGGCCACTCGGGCAGGTAGCCGGCCCAACCAAGCAGGGGAAAAAGCTGTTCCCGCAAAGCGTCGTCCATCACCGCCATGTACTTCAGCGCCTGAGCATTGCGGGCCGAGCCGCCCAACCGGGCAAGATCGAGCAGTTCTCGCAGCATGGTCTGATCCAGTTTGCGCGCTTCCTGAAAACGGCGGACAGTTCGCGTCCGTCGCACCAATTCGTTGATCATGTTGTCGCCTCCGGCGGATGTATTGATTTATTGCTGCACGCACGACTCATTATCGGCGGATCATTCATGCGGCGCCTTTGTCCTGCTGATCAAAGCGAGCAATCTCGCGCTTGCTTCCACTGCCCATCTGGTCGAATGACGGCAGCGCCGGCCCCTGTTCTGTCCTTCGATTCAGCCCACGGCACGGCGCTCTTCCTGCGCCAAGAACGCCCACCGCGACTCCGGGGCGTCCGCCGACGACCTGACGCCTGACATTTCCCTGTTCAATCGGCGCCTGACATGCTACACAGAGTAGACAAGTTGCCGACATCAATCACCTTGGCTCCGGGCTCCCATGCTTGACGCGATCCTCTCCATGCGATTGCTGGATATTCTTGATATCCTGCTCGTCTCGTACATCATCTACCGGATCATTCTCCTGATTCGCGGCACCCGCGCCGTGCAGATGCTGGTCGGCATCGCGCTCATTATTAGCATCTATTTCCTCTCGGGCAAGCTTGAACTGCAGACCCTGCATTGGCTGCTCAAGACCTTTCTCGGTTCGATCCTGGTGGTGATTGTCATCCTGTTTCAAACCGACATCCGCCGCGCCCTGACCCAGATGGGCAAAACGCCGTTTCACAAGGCCGCCGACGTCGCCGAAAAAGACATGGAGGAGATCGTCCGCGCCGCCACCTACATGGCTAGACGCCGCATCGGGGCGCTGATGGTGATCGAACGCGACACCGGCCTGCGCGATTACGTCGACACCGGCCATCGCCTCGACGCCCGCCTGTGCGCCGAGCTGCTGGTGGCTATTTTCCTGCCCGCTTCACCGATGCACGACGGCGGCGTCATAATCCACAAAGGAAAAATCCACTCTTCCGGCTGCCTGCTGCCGCTGTCGCACAATCCGCGCATCGACAAACGTTACGGCACCCGCCACCGCGCCGCCCTTGGCCTGTCCGAAGAGACGGACGCGGTGATTATCGTGGTCTCCGAGGAAACCCAGGAGATTTCCCTGGTCCAGCAAGGGGCAATCACCACCTTTCACGACGAAAACAGCCTGCGCGCCGCCCTCAACGAGCTGATCTCGGCGGCCCCAAAAACCGCACGCTGGAAAACCTGGCTGCATGCCCTGAAACGCCATGAAAAGATCGCCTGATCTCTCCTTCCTCTCCCGACACTGGTTGCTCAAGGTTCTGTCGCTGATCATCGGGGCCAGTCTCTGGTATTTCGTGGTCGGCGAAGACCGGGTGGACCTGACCGTGACCATCCCCCTGGAACTGCGCAATCTGCCCAGCAATTTGGTCATTGCCAACCAGTACAAAAAGGAGATCGAGGTGTCCCTCAGCGGTTCTCGACGCATGATTCAGGAGATGCGGCAGCAGAACATCTCCCTGCCCGTTGATCTGGGCAAGGCGGAACCGGGAGCCTTGGTGATCAAAAACGAGGCGGAGTCGATTCCATTGCCGCGCGGCCTCACGGTGCAGCGGGTCCAACCGGCCAACATCACCCTGCTGGTCGACAAACTGGTGCAAAAGGATTTTACCATCATCCCGGTGACCAAGGGCAAACCGGCCGCCGGTTTCATCCTGGAAAGCCTGACCCTCAATCCTGCGCACATCACCGTTACCGGGCCGCAGACCGTGCTGGACAAGGAAAACGCAGTGGCGACGGCGGTTATTGACCTTGAGGGCATCGACAGATCCGGCACGTCGCAGGTGCATCTCAATCTGAACGAAACCCTGCTGAAGCTCATCGGCGAGACGGTGATCGAGGCCAAGGCGACGCTCACCGAAATCATGGTCAAAAAAACGGTGCGGGGGGTTCCCGTGATGATCGCGGAAACCGTGCCGCCGATAAAAATTGTCCCCGCCACGGTGACCGTGGACGCCGAGATCCCGGAACAGATTGTGCGCGTGACCTCGGAACTGGCCATGCTGTTTCGGGCCTCGGTCAACGCCACCACCGACAACAACGTCGGCAAGGAGGTCCAAGTGCTGGTCAACGGCGTCAATCTGCCGGGACACGCGCCGATTGTCATCCTCAACATCACCCCGAACAAGGTTCGCATTCTGCCCTGAAGGCAGATCGCCAACTGACGAACCTTTCACGCGAATCTCTCCATTGCCCCTACTCTTCAACACCAGGAACAACCCATGAAAAAACTCTTCGGAACCGACGGCGTGCGCGGCGTGGCCAACATCTACCCCATGACCACGGAAATCGCCATGCAGATTGGCCGGGCCATCGCCTTCATCGTCAAGAACCAGGTCAAAGGCAACACCATCGTTATTGGCAAGGACACGCGGCTTTCCGGCTACATGCTCGAAAACGCCCTGGCCGCCGGCATCTGCTCCATGGGCGTCAACGTCCAGTTGGTCGGGCCGCTGCCCACGCCGGGCATCGCCTTCATCACCACCTCAATGCGGGCCGACGCGGGCGTGGTGATCTCGGCCTCGCACAATCCCTTTCAGGACAACGGCATCAAAATCTTTTCCGCCGACGGCTACAAACTGCCCGACGAGATGGAGGCCGACATCGAAGACCTGATTTTCTCCCAGAAGATGGCGGCGCTCAGGCCAGTGGCCGACGAGGTGGGCAAGGCCTCGCGCATCGAGGACTCCTGCGGGCGATACATTGTGTATCTGAAGAACACCTTTCCCAAGGATTACGTGCTCGACGATTTCCACATTGTGCTCGACTGCGCCCACGGCGCCACCTACCGAGTGGCTCCCCACGTGTTCTCCGAGCTCGGGGCCAAGGTGACCACCATCGGGGCCGAACCCGACGGCAAGAACATCAACCACGAATGTGGGGCCCTCCATCCGGAGGTGATGGCCGCCAAGGTCAAGCAACTGGGCGCAGACATTGGCCTAGCCCTGGACGGCGACGGCGATCGTTTGATCGTCTGCGACGAGCACGGCGCCATTGTCGACGGCGATCACATCATGGCCATCTGCGCAAGCGACCTGATGCACCGCCGTAAACTGAAGAAAAAGACCCTGGTGGCCACGGTGATGAGCAACATGGGGTTGGAGCAGGCCATGACCGCCATGGGCGGCCAGATGGTGCGCACCCAGGTGGGCGACCGCTATGTGGTCGAGGCCATGCGCGCCAAAGGCTACAATTTCGGCGGCGAGCAGTCCGGCCATTTGGTTTTTCTCGACCACAACACCACCGGCGACGGCATCCTCGCCGGCCTGCAGCTGCTGGCGATCATGATCAAGAAAAACAAGCCGCTGTCCGAGCTGGCCACGATCATGGCCACCTTTCCCCAGGTGCTGCAGAACGTGCGCATGGCCACCAAGATTGCCCCGGAGCACATCTCCGGTTTTCCCGAGGCCCTGGAAAAAGCGGAGCAGAAACTGGGCAGCCGGGGCCGCATCCTGGTGCGGGCCTCGGGCACTGAACCGGTCATCCGGGTGATGACCGAGGGCGAAGACGAGCAGGAAATCGCCGCCATTGCCCACGACCTGTGCGAGGTGATTCGCAAAGCGGATCGCGGCTAAACAAACAGATTCCGCACAACGCAAAAAGGCCGCCTCCCGCAAGGGAAGGCGGCCTTTTTTTATTGAACCAGGGCGGCAATTATTTTTCCGCCAGCGCCATCGCCTTCTTAAAGCCTTCGACCGAACCGGCGATAACCTTTTCATCGACGCAGAAGGCCAGCCGGATGTGGCCGGGCAGGCCAAAGCCGCGACCGGGCACCGCCAGGATCTTCTGTTCGGCCAGCAGGCGGCAGAACTCGACGTCGTCAATCGGCGTCTGCGGGAAAAGATAAAAAGCGCCCTTGGGGCGGACATAGCTCATCCCGGCCTCGTCGAGCACCTTGCAGAAGGCTTCCAACCGGCGGGCGTAGATGGTATTGTCGACCGACACGTCCTGTAGTTGGGTCACCGCCCGCTGCATCAGGGCCGGCGCATTGACAAAACCAAGGATGCGGTTGGCCAGGGTCAGGGCGCCGACCACCGCTTCCTTGTCGGCCATGGCCGGATGAACGGCAAGATAGCCGATCCGCTCGCCCGGCAGCGACAACTCCTTGGAGTAGGAAGAAGCCAGGATGGCGTTGGTGGTGGCGGTCATCAGCGGCGGCACCTGGTGGCCGTCAAACACGATGTTGCGGTACGGTTCGTCGGACACCAGATAGATGCTGGTGTTGAAGCGTCCGCCGGCGGCGTCCAGCATTTTGCCCAGCTGCTGCATCGACTCGGCCGAATAAATTTGGCCTGTCGGGTTGTTGGGGCTGTTGATCAGGACGATCTTGGTTTTTTCGCTCAAGGCCTGCTCGATGGCGCCCAGATCGAGGTTGAAATCCTTGTCGGTGGCCACGATCTTCGCAACGCCGCCGTGGTTGTCGATGTAGAAGTGGTATTCGACAAAAAACGGCGAAAGAATAATGACCTCGTCGCCGGGATCAAGCAGGGCCTTGAAGATGACGTTCAGACCACCGGCCGCGCCGCAGGTCATGAGGATGTCGCCTGCGCCCAGGTTCACCTGTTGCTCGGCGCCAAGCCGTTTGGCCAGGGCCTCGCGGACAAAGGGGTAGCCGGCGTTGGGCATGTAGCCGTGGATGCCGGGTTGCTCATTTTGCGCCAGTTCTCGGAGCACGGTGTAAAACTTGGCCGGCGGCGGCACGTCGGGGTTGCCGATGCTGAAGTCAAAGACCTTGTCGGCCCCGAATTCAGCCTTCATTTTCGCGCCCTCCTCGAACATCTTGCGAATCCAGGAGGAATTTTCCGCAAAACCCCGCATCTTCTTGGCTACACCACTCATTGCACACCCTCTCACTGTTGTTGGTTGTTAGACGGTCGTCTCGTCTGTCGCCTCAATGCATAGCGCCATTGAGGCCTGAAGTCTCAGCGACTCCGGAACAAACGACTATCGACCGCCGGCAAATTTCTTCTCAAAATACCCGTAGGCAACGTTGATTTCCTTCATCTTTTCTTCGGCGACCTTTTTAAACTCCTCGCCCAGATGCCCGACCTTGTCCGGATGGTACTGCATGGACAACTTGCGGTAGGCCTTCTTGATCTCGACAAAATCAGCGCCCTTTTCCAGGCCGAGCACTGCATAATACTGCTCTTCCAGGTTGCCAGCGCTGGCGGCTTCCTGCCGCTGGCGGTACATGTACTTGGCCTCGATAGTGCGCTGATCGTAGACCGAAATCTCCAGCAGCTGAGCGATTGCCCGGGCCTGGCGCAACTCGTTTTCCGGCGGCGGCTGTTTGGTGTAGATGATCTGGTAGATCAGCTCCAGCAGGATCAGGCGCGGTTCGTAGGCAAAATTGGCGCGGAACTCCTCAAGCAGGCCGCGCAGATCGGTCTCGGCGTTCCTCGCATCCTTGACCAGTTGCTTGACCCAGTACATCTGATCCTGGTTGTAGCGCAGATGGACCTGGAAGAAGGTGAGGATGGCGTTCAGTTCGGCCCGCGAAAAATGGCCGTCGGCCTGGGCAATCTTGACCAGGATGTTGACCAGGAGGAAAACGAAACGGTTATGGCTCTCGGTTTGCGAGGATTCGTAGGTGGAAACCCGGCGCTGGATGTAATAGGTGAAGGCCCAAAACCCGCCCACCAGCACCAACAGGCCGGCCAAGCCGGAATAGAAGAGAAAGCCCAAGAGATTGAGCAGGGCCGGCGCGCCGCCGGTGACCAAGGCCAGCAGGGCAAGCAGCAGCAGACAGCCGCCGCAGCCCGGTTGATTATGTTGTCGATATTCCATTGTGATGTGCTGTTTGAAATGTGCTGCGACCGGTTATGCCGCCGTGATCGACGGCGTAACCGGGCTGATTAACGTTCCTGGCCGGCAAAGAGGGCGTCAACGAATTCGCGCGCGTCAAAATCGCGGAGATCGTCGATCTGCTCGCCGATGCCGATAAAGCGAACGGGGATCTTGGTTTCGCGGCAGACGTTGGCGACAATGCCGCCCTTGGCGGTGCCGTCCAATTTGGTCAGGGTCAGGCCGCTGACGCCCACAGCCTCGTGGAACATCTTGGCCTGGGAAATGCCGTTCTGGCCGGTGGTGGCGTCGAGCACCAGCATCACCTCGTGCGGCGCGCCCGGCATTTTCTTGCCAATCACCCGCTTGATCTTTTTCAGCTCTTCCATCAGGTTGACGCTGGTGTGAAGCCGGCCGGCGGTATCGATGAGGATAACGTCGAAGTTGTGCGCCACGCCGTATTCCAGCCCGTCGTAGACCACGGACGATGGGTCGGATCCGGGGTTCTGGGCAATGACCTCAACCCCGACCCGCTCGCCCCAGATGCGGAGCTGGTTGATGGCGGCGGCACGGAAGGTGTCGCCGGCCACCATCAGCACCGATTGTCCGGCGCGGACGAACTTGGCGGCGATCTTGCCGATGGAGGTGGTTTTGCCGACGCCGTTGACGCCGACCACCATGATCACAAAAGGCCCGTCCTCGGGCATCACCAGTTCGGCGGGTTGCTCCGAGGCCTGGATATAGGTTGCAATCTGGTCGCGGATAATGGTCTTCAGGGCCTGAGGATCGCTCAACTGGTCGCGCTTGACCTTCTTCCGCGCCCCATCAAGCAACTCCAGGGTGGTGGCAACGCCGAGATCGGCGGTGATCAGGATTTCCTCCAATTGCTCGAACAGATCCTGGTCGATTTCCTTTTTGCCAAGAAAGAGGCGGTCCAGGCGGTAGACAAAGGAGTCGCGGGTCTTGCCCAAGCGTTCCTGGAGCCGTTTGAACAGCGACTTGCTGCTTGGTTTTTCCTGGGTTTTGGAAACCAGCGGCGCGGCCGGCACAATGGGAGAGGCGGACGGTTCAGCATCCGTGTTGACGGCTTCCTCGGCGGCAAGTTCCGCGCCCTCGTCAGCGGTCGGTTCCTGCGGGGCTGTTTCTTCCGTCTCCAGGGCGGATGCAGGTTCCGGTTCGTCGCCTGCGGTCGCTTCCCCTTCGATCAAAGGAGCGGGCTCTGCTTGCAACGCAACCGGCGCCGCCGTATCGTCAACGCCCTGCGCATCGGGCGGCTCAACCGCCGGCGGCCCGGGGATTGCCGCCGTTTGCTCGTCTGGGGTATGGTCTTCACCGCGCTCAATATCAGGTGCAATCGCTTCGGCTGCAATCGGATCGACGGCAACTGGTTCGACGGCAGCGGCAGCGGGTTCAACTACCTCGGCCGACTCAGCGGTTTCCATCGCGTCCGCGGTGATCGCGTCATCTAGAACAGGTTCAGCAACCACCGCAATTGGCTCTGCGGATTCGACGGCCACAGCTTCGGCAACAGCAGCCTCCGCAGCCTCTGTCGTCTCCTCCTCGGCGTCAATCGGCGCTTGCAGTTCCGCAACCGCAAGCGGCTCCTGGGTTGCCGGCGCCTGGTCAGCCAACGGCGCCTCAATCAGGACCTCTTCGACCGCATCCGGGATCGGCTCCGGGGCAACGACTTCGGGTTCGGCCGGCTTTTTGCCGAATTTCTTTTTAAACCAACCCAGCATCAGCTTTGCGCCTCAGTTTTGTCCATGGCAATCTCCAGAACCTCACGGATGGTATGGGGGTAGTGGAAGAGCACGCCCTGACGAATATCCTCGGGAATCTCCAACACGTCTTTTTCATTGAGCGCCGGCAGGATCAGCTCATTGATCCCGGCCCGGAGCGCGGCCAGCACCTTCTCGCCAATGCCGCCCACCGGCAGCACATCGCCGCGCAGGGTGATCTCGCCGGTCATGGCCACATTCTGGCGCACCGGCCGGCCCAGGAGCACCGACACCAGCGACGAAACCATGGACACGCCCGCCGAGGGGCCGTCTTTGGGGATGGCGCCCTCCGGCACATGCACATGGAGATCAATGCCGGCAAAGACGTCCTCGTCCACGCCCAACTCCTTGGCGTGCGATTTGATGTAGGTCAGCGCCGCAGTGGCCGATTCCTTCATCACCTCGCCCAGCTTGCCGGTGAGGGTGAGGCCTCCCTTGCCCTTCATCTTCGAAGTTTCGATAAAAAGAATCTGCCCGCCCACCGGCGTCCAGGCAAGGCCAGTGGCCAGGCCAGGCCCCCAGCTGCGGGCCTTCATCTCCGGGAAGAAGCGCTGCGGCCCAAGAAAATCATAGAGACTCTCCGGGCTGACCACCATTTTTTCGGTGCGGCCCCGGGCAATCTCAGCGGCCGTGCCCCGGCAGACGGCGGCAATCTCGCGTTCAAGATTGCGCACCCCGGCCTCGCGGGTGTAGGAGGCAATCAGCGCGCCAATGGCGGCTTCCGGCATTTCCAGATCATCACTGCGCAGGGCGTGGGCCTCCAACTGTTTGGGCAGCAGGTGGCGGACAGCAATCGCCACCTTTTCCTGCTGGGTGTAGCCCGACAGCTCAACTACTTCCATGCGGTCGCGCAACGGGCCGGGGATGGTGTCGAGCACGTTGGCGGTGGCGATGAACATCACCTTGGAGAGATCAAACTCAATATCCAGATAATGATCGGTAAAGGTCGAATTCTGCTCCGGGTCCAACACCTCCAGCAGGGCCGAGGAAGGATCGCCACGGAAATCGTTGCCCAGCTTGTCGATCTCGTCCAGCAGGAAGACCGGGTTGTTGGAACCGGCCCGTTTCAAACTTTCGATGATCCGGCCCGGCAAAGCGCCGATATAGGTGCGGCGATGGCCGCGAATCTCGGCCTCGTCGCGCACCCCGCCCAGGGCAATGCGGACGAACTTGCGGTTCATGGTGCGGGCGATGGACTGGCCCAGCGAGGTCTTGCCCACGCCGGGAGGGCCGACAAAGCAGAGGATCGGGCCGTGGATGTCCTCTTTGAGTTTGCGCACCGCCAGAAACTCGAGAATCCGTTTTTTGATCTTCTTGAGGCCGTAATGGTCCTGGTTGAGATCTTCTTCCGCCTGGTTCAAATCCAGGGTGTCCTTGGTGGATTCGGTCCAGGGCAGGTCGAGAATCCAGTCGATGTAGTTGCGCGACACTGAATACTCGGGCGACGAGGGGGAAATCCGCTCCAGCCGGTTCAACTCCTTGTCGATTACGGTCTTGGCCTGGGGGCTGAGTCCCTTCTCGGCCACCTTTTCCTTGAGCTCCTTGACCTCGACCTTGTCGTCGTCGCCCTCGCCCAACTCCTTGCGGATAGCCTGCAACTGCTGGCGAAGAAAAAACTCGCGCTGCCGCTCGTCCATGTCTTTTTTCATGGAGGCCTGCAGCTGGTTGCTCATCTCCACGGTTTCCAGACGCTTGGCCAACTCCTTGGCCACCCGGTGGAGCAGATCGTGCAGCGGAGTGATTTCAAGAATCTCCTGCTCCATCTCAATCTTCAAATTCAACTGAGAACTGACCAGATAGGCGACGTAAAAGGGGTTGGTCAGGCTGTTGATGGTGGCCACCAGCTCTTGGGGCAGTTCAGTGGCGCTCACCAATTTTTGAAACTGGCCGCGGATGTTGAACAGCAGGGCCTCGATTTTCTTATCCTCGACGAGCTCCATCGGGATCTCAACCACCTTGGCCCGCAGATAGGGTTTGGAGTCAACGAATTCGGAGACCGCGATCTTCTTGGTGCCGCTCATCAGGATCTGATAGAAGCCCTCGGGAGCCTTGTTGAGCTTGTGCAAATACCCGACCACGCCAACCTGATAGAGGTCGTCCGGACCAAGAATGTCATCGTCGCTGGTTTGGTCGCGGCGGCTCGGCACCAGCCCGATCAACCGGTCGCCCAGGAGGACGTCGTCGATCAATTGCTTGGAGGTCTCGCTCGACACCTGGAGCGGAAATCCCATGCCGGGATAAAAGACAAACCCGTGCAACGGCAAAATGGGCAGGGATTCCGGCACGACCAGATCGGCAGGGTCCATTTTTTTCTGTGGCGTTTGCTGTTCGTTTTCCATGCTATTCTCCAGGGGTTATCCTGATTGTCACCCTGCCCTTCCTGATTCGCTTGGGCAGAGTCACCACAAGGATGCCGTTGATGTAGGTCGAGTCAACCCCTTCAACCTCGACGGCGGCAGGCAGGGTCAGGGTTCGCTGAAAGGCGCCCAGCTCGATTTCGAGCTGATGAATGCAGGCAATCGACTGGTGCGGCGGCAGTTGACGCACGCCGCTGACCTGCAACCGCTGACCGTCGACCGTGACCCGCAGGGTGTCGCCCACCACGCCAGCCAGTTCGACGTAGACGTAGAGGCAATTTTCCGCCTCGTAGACGTCCGCAGCCGGCTGCCAGCCGTCGGACTCCATCGGCATCATCCGGGACAGCGACATGGAACGCAGAATGCGCCCCGTGTGCTGCTGCATCTGTTCCAGTTCCTCCAACATTTTCTTGCTGAACGGATCCATCAAACCCTCCCCCGACGCTCGCCGTTCCCGGCGCGTCCGGTGCAATGTCGCAGATAGTTGTGCGCGGACAGATAGTCAAAAACGACAATCAAAGACAACGCCTCGCCCGCAACCGCCTTGACGCCGGCGGGTGACGGGCTGGCCGTGGTTTTCCCGGCCCAGCGATGCGATACAAGTAAGCACTATAACTTTTCCGGCAATTATAAATCAAGAAAAACACAGGGCAAACCGCGAGCAGGACGCCTGCGGAAGCCCTTTGCTTTTTTATTTGCTTTTCAACTCGCCGGCATTAATGTATAGGCCCGAATTACGATGAACTCGCACACCCGCGGCATCTCCGGCGTTCTTTTCTCCGGAGGAAATGCGCGGGCTCATGTTTTCTGGTCGCACCGACCGCTTCCGGCACACTAGATCCGGGCGCGGATTGCACAGGATCGGACGGCGACGCATTCATGGGTTCACCCCCCTTTTCCCTATCACCATTCTCTTTATCGTTGGAGGCAATATGAGCAGTTCTTGTGGCAGTAGTTCCTGCGGGAGCGACCAGCACGGCAGTTGCGGTTCAGGCGATGCACGCCTGGCCCAGCAGGACATCGCCATCACCAAGTCCCTGGGTCAAATCAAAAACAAAATCCTGGTCATGAGCGGCAAGGGCGGCGTCGGCAAATCGACTGTCGCCGTCAACTTGGCCCTCTGTCTGGCCAAAAGAGGACATCAGGTTGGCCTGATGGACGTCGACCTGCATGGTCCGGACGTCTGCCGGATGCTCAACCTCACCGGTTCTCTTGAGGCTCCGGCCAATCCCGACGACCTGATTCCGCCGCTCAAGTACAGCGACAACCTCAAGGTGGTCAGCCTGGAATACATGATGAAAAACCGCGACGACGCCATTATCTGGCGCGGACCGCTCAAGATCCAGGCCATCCGTCAGTTCATCGCCGACATGGACTGGGGTGCGCTCGATTATCTGATCGTCGACGCCCCTCCCGGCACCGGCGACGAACCGCTGTCCGTGGCCCAGACCATGCCCGGCGTTCAGGCGGTGGTGGTTACCACCCCGCAGGCCGTGGCCCTGGCCGATGTGCGCAAGTCGATCAACTTCTGCAAAGCGGTGGAAATGCCCATCGTCGGCGTGGTCGAGAACATGTCCGGTTTTGTCTGCCCGCACTGCGGTGAGACCGTGGACATCTTCAGCAAGGGCGGCGGCGAGCAGACCGCCCGCGACTTTGACCTTGCCTTCCTGGGCCGCGTGCCCATGGACCCGCGCGTGGTCATGGCCGGCGACACCGGCACCGCCTACCTTTCCGGAGACGAGGACAGCCCGGCCGTCAAAGCCTTTGACGGCGTGGTCAGCGCGGTGGAACAGCGCCTGCCTCCGGGCCCGGTCACGGTCAACCCCTTTGCCGGCGGCTGCGGCTGCTCCGGTTGCGGCACGAAGTAATCGCGCATCCGTCCATCCCCGGTCCGTCGAACAGGCGGACTGGGGATGCACCGTCCGTTGGCTCGCCGCCCACCGATTCACCTCCTCCACACCACTGCAAGGATCATGGCCATGCTTGTTAAACAACTGACCGTCGGCATGATGGGAGTCTGCTGTTACATCGTCTCCTGCGAACAGACCAAGAAAGCGGCCGTCATCGACCCCGGCGGCGACGAAGACCGCATCCTCGACTACTGCACAACCAACGGCCTGACCGTGACGCACATTATCAACACCCACGGCCATCCGGACCACGTCTGCGGCAACGGCCGCATCCAGGCCGCCACCGGCGCCAAAATCGTGATGCACGCCGAAGACGTCGCCTATTTCAGCGACCCGCGCATCAGCGACTATTTTTCCTCCCTCGGCCTGCCCGAATCGCCCCCCGTTGACCTCGTCGTCAACGACGGCGACGTGATTGCGGTGGGCGAGGAGCAACTGCTGGTCATCCACACCCCCGGCCACACCCCCGGCGGCATCTGCCTCTACAGCGCGCCGCACTGTTTCACCGGTGACACCCTCTTTGTCGGCGCCATTGGCCGCACCGATTTCCCCGGCGGCTCCCTGCGCCAGATGATCGACGCCATCAGGACCCGGCTCCTGACCCTGCCGCCAGACACCTTTGTCTGGCCAGGACACGGCTACGGCGGACTGCAGTCCACCATGGCCCGGGAAGCAAAAACCAATCCCTACCTCGAACTCTAAACCGGCGCAGGCGCCTTCTCGTCCATGCGCGAAATCATCCTCGGCACCGCCGGCCATGTGGACCACGGCAAAACCAGCCTGATCCGGGCGCTTACCGGCATTGAGACCGACCGGCTCAAAGAGGAAAAAGCGCGCGGCATCACCATTGAGCTCGGGTTCGCCTACCTTGACCTGCCCTGCGGTCATCGCCTCGGGATTGTCGACGTGCCGGGCCACGAGAAATTCATCCGCAACATGGTGGCCGGCGCCGCCGGCATGGATCTGGCCGCCTTTGTAGTCGCCGCCGACGAAGGCATTATGCCGCAGACCGTCGAACACTTCGAGATCTGCCGGCTGCTCGGCGTCCGCGACGGGTTGATCGTGCTCACCAAAAAGGACGTGGTCGAACCGGAATGGCTCGACATGGTCACCGAAGAGATCCGCGACTTCTGCGCCGGCAGCTTTCTTGAAAACGCGCCGATCATCCCGGTGAACTCGCTCACCGGCGAGGGGATCGACGAGATCGTCCGCCTGCTGGACGCCAAGGTGGCGGCCCTGAGTTTCCATGAAGAATTCGGCCCGTTTCGCATGGCGGTGGACCGGGTGTTCACCATGAAGGGGTTTGGCACCGTGATCACCGGCACCTCGCTGGCCGGCCGGATTGAAACCGGGGCGGAGCTGATGTTCTACCCAGGCGGCCTGACCGCCAAGATTCGCGGCATCCAGGTGCACGGCAAGGACGTCGACCTGGTCGAGGCCGGCCGCCGCACCGCCATCAATCTTCAGGGCATTGAAAAGGAACAGATCAACCGGGGCGACATGGCCGCCACACCGGGCTGCCTGATCGCCTCCACCCTGCTCGACGCCGAATTTCACCACCTGCCTTCAGCCCGCAAGGACTTGAAAAATCGCACCCAGGTGCGAGTCCATCTGGGCACGCGGGAGATCGTCGGCCGGATTGCGCTGCTGGAATCCGACACCCTGCCCCCCGGCTCGACCACCCACATCCAGCTGATCCTCCAGGAGCCGGTCGCGGTTTGGCCCGGCGACCACTATGTGATTCGCAGCTATTCGCCCATCACCACCATCGGCGGCGGAACCATCCTTAACAACGCACCCAAGAAACGAAAACGCACCCTGGAGCGCGACCGGATCGCCAACCAGGCCCATTTTGCCAGACTGACCGCCGCCGACAGCGAACAGAAGCTGCTGATCCTGGCCGAAGAGTCGGGAGGCAAGGGCATCACCGCCGATCAACTGGCGGCCCGCACCGGCGTGTTCAGCAAGAAACTGAAAAAACAGCTGCAGCATCCGATTTCCACCGGCGCGCTGGTGGTGGTCGATTCGGAAAGCCAGCGGATGCTGGCGGCAACGGTGGCCGAGGGGATCAATCGCCAAATCGTCGATCTGCTGACCGCGTTCCACCGCAACAACCCGCTCAAACCGGGCCTGGCCAAGGAAGAACTCCGCTCCCAACTGCGGCCGGCGGTGGATCAGAAGGTCCTGCTGGCGCTGCTGGCGGCGCTGGTGAAAAAAGGGGCGCTTGAACAGGTGGGGGCCGAGGTCAAACTCGGCGGACATACCGTCGTCCTGCAGGTGAACGAGCAGGAGATGGAACAAAAAATCGGCGCTCTCTACCGCGAGGCCCTGCTCACCCCGCCCAACCTCAAGGAAGTGCTGGCCGCGTTCGGCGAGTTTCCAGAACGGCAGATCCGTCAGGTGATCGACCTGCTGCTGGCCAAGGATGAACTAATCAAAATCAATGAAACGCTCTTTTTCCACGCCCCGGCAATCCAGACCCTGCAAGAAGAGGTGATTGCCTTTATCCGCCGCGAGGGCGAAATCGACGCCCAGCGCTTCAAAGACCTCACCGGCCTGACCAGAAAATTCTCCATCCCCTTGCTCGAATACTTCGACAAAATCAAGCTCACCATCCGCGTTGACGACAAACGCGTCCTGCGCAAAGGCTGAAGTTTACCGCCTGAATCGACCGTTTTCCAAAAACGCCGCCGCCTGCTCATGCACCAAGCGGCGACGCATGATCAGCGAATGGCCGCAGGGCAGCACCAGAAAATCCATCATGCCTTCAAGCTGCGCCCGCGCCACTGACACCTTGCCGTCGCTGGGTCCGGGGAAAAATCCGCCAAGACCAAGGGCCGGACGGTTGCCGGTGATCACCCCCAGGGGAAAATCGGCCGGTCCCAGACGCGCCGGCAATCCTTCCGGGCCGGTGGTCAACTGCAGTCCGGCCGGACCGAACATCAGGCGGAACCAAGCGTATCGGCCCAGACAATCGACCAGCTCGCTGCCTTGATTGGGCGGGCTGAGCATGACCACCCGGCCCAGTTCGGGCGGAGGTTCGGCGGCCAGATAGGCGCGGAGCAGGATGCCGCCCATGGAATGGGTGACGAAGTGGATGCGGCTCACGCCTTTGCGCCGCAGCCCGGCAATCGCCGGCGGCAGGGCCGCTTGGGCCAGGGTTTCGATGGGGGCGCGGCGGGAAGGATAGCCGACGTTGGCCACCGTAACCCCTCGCTCCCGGAACCAAACGGCCAGCGGCCGCATTGACCGCCGGGTCCGCGCCAGACCGTGGAGCAGGATCACGCCTTCTGAGGCCAAGCTCCTGGTCATGGCGCGCACAGCGGTTTTACGCAAACCTACGCGAACCGCAGACCGGCAACCTTCAGGGCGCCGCGATGGTAGCCGTCCGGGAACAGCTGCTCAAAGGCGTCCAGATCCAGGTTGCAGTTCTCACAGGTCTCGTAAATGGTGGGGATGCGACGCTGGACCTTATAGGCGTCGCGGAGGTAGTAGATGATCCGCCAATGCTCGTCGGTGAGTTGGCCGCCGGCAATGTGCAGCTCCGCAGCCCGATGGACGGCGAAATTTTCGTCCCAGGACTCGGGATCTGTCAGAAAACCGCGGACGTCGGTGGCGTAGATCTTGTCGCTGCTCAGGGCGCGCAGGTCGGCGACGCTTTCCCGCAGATGATCGCCGTAGGGCATGTGGCTGACCCGGTAGTGCACCCCGGCCACCCGACACACGCCCCGGTGGTAGCCGGTGGGAAAAAGCTTCTGCATTTCCTGGGGCCGAAGGCCGTTGGCCTTGCAGACGGCAAAGATGGTCGGACAGTTGCCGGTTTGCGCAAAGGTCTGCCGGAGCGAACGGACAACGTCCCAGTGCTCGCCGGAGAGCACCGGAACATCACATTCACGGGCCACGCCCTCGGCAAAATTCTCGTCCCAGCACGCCGGATCCAACAGGCATCCGTGTTCATCCACTTCGTAGGTTTTGCCCATATGGGAAAAGTGCTTCATGGTCGCTCCCTTTTGTTCATTGATCAGTGAAAAGACGCTCCAGACGTTTCCTGAGCCGTGACTCGGCTTTTCCTGGAGAACCCTATAATTTTGAGACGTTACCACTCATCGAACAAAATCGCAAGTCGTCTTGCCGACCACCGGGCAACCAGACAACCTGCCGCGCCTCAGTGGCCGCACAGCGCCAGCGCCCTGGCCGCAATTCGCATGTGCTCCTTTTCCGCCTCGGCGATGGCGTTGAACACCGCCTCCATGGGTTGCCCGCGGAACCGGTGCGCCATGTTGCGGGAGAGGTCGTAGGCGGAATACTCGATGGTGAGGGCCATTTCCAGGGTCGAACGGCAGGGCTCCAGCGGTTGCTCCTCGAGCATGGCCACCAGGGCGGCGCAGGAATAGCCGCCCTCGACAATGTCTCCAGCCAACCCCTCATAGAGCAAAGCAAACTCTGGGGGATGGCTTTGTCCTTCGGCCCAATGGCGGTAAATCATGCGGGCGTGCGCCTCCTCGGCCTCAGCCAGGGTCGCCAGACTTTCCGCCCAGGGGATCGAACCGTAGCGCTGGCGTAGGGCGGCGTAAAACCGTTCCGCGCCGCGTTCCAAATCCATGGCCTTGAGCAGCAGTTCCTGACTGTCGCCGGCCAGATTAAACACCTTGAGATTGGGCGTCGCCGGCAGCAGTTCCCCATCCCAGGCGAGCACGCCGCCGGTCATATTAAACACGGTTCCGGCCACATAGGGTCGAGATCCAATGAAGATCGCCGCCCCCCGCGAGCGTTTGCCGGACCGGCAATAGACCACGATGTCCTTGTCCACCGGCAACTCCCGCATCCGCTCGGAAATTTCGCCCAGCGGCATGAGCACGGCCCCTGGGATATGGCCCTTGGCGTATTCGTCGGGCTGGCGGACGTCGACCAGCAAATAGTCGTTTTCCTGCCGTCTGGCCATGTATTCGCGCAACCGTTCCACGCTGATGTCCTGATATTCTTCCGTCATCTCGACCTCCCGCCCGCTCCAGGCCTGTTGTTGTTCGGCAAAACCCTTTTGTTTATAGGGAACCGGCCGTTGTTTTTCAAGCCTGCCGTCGCTGCAATGCGGCCAAATCGACAACCAGCACCACTGTTTCGACAATATTGTCGAAACACGGGGCCAATCGTGCCGAGCTCGCCGCCTCGGCAGCGCCAAATCGCCGCAAAATCATCACCAAGTCGCCGCCTCCTCACAGCAAAATCCCCGAAATAGGCCCACCGCAGGAAAAACTACCGACCAGGCCGTCTGGCATGTATACTGCTTCAAACTCACCAGACCCCACAGCCTGCTTTCCCGTTATTGTGTCGCCCCGAGGACATTCGTTATGCGTATGCGCGCCGTCGTCTCTTTGACCCTGTTGCTTTCCTTTGTCGTCCTGGTGTTGACCAGCATCGTGCTGTACGTCGTGCCGGAAGGCCGGGTCGCCTACTGGTCGGACTGGCGCTGGCTGGGCTTGAGCAAGACGGGCTGGGGAGACGTTCACATCAATGCCGGTTTTCTCTTTCTCGCGGCGGGCCTGATCCACCTGGGCTATAACTGGAAACCGATCATGGCCTCTCTAAAAAACAAGGCCAAGGCGCTGCGGATTTTCA
The DNA here is from genome assembly GCF_030824455.1 of Desulfobulbus sp. Taxonomy (GTDB): domain Bacteria; phylum Desulfobacterota; class Desulfobulbia; order Desulfobulbales; family Desulfobulbaceae; genus Desulfobulbus. The sequence goes on along the minus strand of NZ_JAVBXR010000074.1, from coordinate 3,999 downwards.
CCCCGGCCTTCACCGTGGCCCTGCTGGCAAACCTGCTTGTGGTCGGCGGAACCCTGCTGCATCTGCCGCCTTTCAGCACAACGCTTGAATTCGGCCGTTCGTTCAAGGATGCGGCGGCGCTGAAATACGGCGAGCCGCCCTACGGCCATGCGGAGTTGTCCTCCCTGGCCCTTTTTGCCAAGCGCACCGGGCTTGATTTGGCCGTTGTCAAGGCTGGATTGGCTCGGTCCGGAATCCGTTTCTCGGGCGACGACCAGACCATCCTGGCAATTGCCAAGGCCAACCAGATCACGCCCAAAAAGGTTTACGACGCCATGCAGGCCGACAACACGCAGACGACCGCTCCCAAAACGCTGGCCCTGCCCGACCAACCCGCGCCCGGCATGGGACAAACCACGCTCAAGGATCTCTGCCGCCAATACGGCCTGGACCAGCAGCGGATCGTGGCCGCGCTGACCGCCAAGGGGGTCAACGCCGACCCGGAACTCAGCCTGAAAAAGATTGCCGATGCGCACGGAACCGACCCACACGCCCTCTTTGCCCTGATCCATGAAGCCGCAGCCGAACCTCACTAACCTGTTCGCGCTCCTCGCGCTCCTGCTGCTGGCCTGTTGCCCGCCGCACCTGCAGGCCGCCGAGGCCGAACCGCAGCAAACCGCGACGACAAGCCCGGCGCCCTCCGAGCAGGCGACCCGTCCCGCGCCGAATTGCCCGGCGGCGCATCCGCCGACTGCGGACGCCCAGCAAACCCAGCAGGCCGACACGGAACAGGACAACGAGGCCGATCTGCACACGCTGAGACAACGCTACCGCCACGACCCCACCGGCGTCCGCGCCCGGCTGGGCATGTGTCGGCGCGGCCAGGGCGGCGGCCATGGGCCGCATGGAGGTCGGCACGGAGGCGGCCAGCAGCGTCGCCAGCGCTGGGTTGAGCCGTGGACAGCGCCGTGAACCAAGACGTCAAGCGCCTGCCCCTGCCCTCCTGGGGCGTCAATCTGGCCGGGTTCGGTCTACTCATCGCCTTGGTGCTGGCGGCCTTTCTCTGGCAGCTGGCGGCCATCGATCAGGACCTGCACCGCAGCACCCTGGACCGAGCCCGAATGATGGCCGCCGTCATCGAGGAACATCTGACCAACGCCAACCAGGCGGAAACCACCATCGACGCGGTGACCACCACCTTTCTTCGCGACAAGGCCCGGTTCGTCGCCTATCTCAACGCTATCGATCCCCTTCAGCCCGAAGAACTGACCGCGCTTGCCAAGGAAACCGGTCTGCTCGGCATTGCCCTAGTGCGCCAGGACGGCCAGGTGGTCGGCGGCCCCGCCGAGTGGCTGACCGCGCAACAGGACTGCACGCCCGCGCCTGACCAACTCCATTACGACCGGGAGCAACAGACAGCCCTGCTGCTCTATCCGGGGGACGAGGCGCAGATCCGCTGCATCCGGGTGGGCCTCGACGCCCGCGCCATCGTCCAGCTCCGCGACAAAACCGCCCTGCCGGCGCTGCTGGCCAACCTCTCCCGGTTGCCGGGCATCCGCTATGTCCGTCTGAACGCCGCAGGGCAGCCCCCCGAGCACGATCCTGTGCGTTTGCTTGCCGAAAACGGCGTCGCCACCGCAGAGGCCCGTCTGGCCACGCCCATGGGGTTCCTGACCGTGGGCCTCGACGCCGCCAACCACCAGAACCGACTGACCCAACTGCGCCGGCAGTTCATCCTTTTTGCCGCCCTGCTCCTGGGGTTGGGCCTGTTTTTTTCCTGGCTGCTCTACCGCTACCAACAGGCGGATCTGGCCCGAACCCGCAGCTTTGAACGGCTCCTGGCCAAGGAGCATGAGGCGGCGGCTCTGGGACGGGCCACGGCCACCATTGCCCACGAGGTCCGCAATCCGCTCAATGCGATCAACATGGGGTTGCAGCGGCTGACGCTCGAATCCGCCGTTCTGGACGAAGACCAGCGCGCCTTGATCGCCGCCATGGAAGAGGCGGTGCGCCGCGCCGCCGCCATCATCTCCGAACTGCAACGCTTCACCCGCAAGCTGCAGCCGCGGCTGCAACCCATCGATCCGGCCGAACTGCTGCAACAGATGCTGCTCCTGTACCAACAACGAAGCGCAAACCAACAGATCACAGTCAGCGTCAACCGACAATTCGAGGGTACAGTGCATGCCGACCCGGACCTACTGGCGGAACTCCTGGAAAATTTGTTGAAAAACAGCCTTGAAGCGCAACCGGAGGGAGGGTTTGTCCAGATTGATCTGAACCCGGCGCCGGAAGGACTGGAGATTGCCGTGACCAACGGCGGCTGCCGTTTGTCCGCCGAAGACCTCGCTCGCCTGGGCGAGCCCTATTTCACCACCAAAACCCGGGGAACCGGCCTGGGCCTGGCCCTCTGCCGCCGGATCGCCGAGGCGCACGGCGGCGGTCTGCGAATCGCCGCCGATCATCGACAAGGGCGCCTGACCGTCAGCCTAACCCTGCCCCAAATAGCGGAACCGGGAACCATCGCGCCAACACGCGCTGAAAGCGGAGGAACGCAGTGAATATCTTGATTGTGGACGACGAACCGCTGCAACGCCATCTGCTTGGCGGTTTTCTCAAAAAACAGGGGTACTCGGTGGTGGAGGCGGCCAACGGCAACGAGGCGTTGACCCGCTTTTTGCACCATCCGATTGATCTGGTCCTGCTTGACCACCGCATGCCGGACATGAACGGCGACGAGGTTCTGGCGCGGATCAAGCAACACAATCCCCTGGCGCGGGTGATCATGATCACCGCCTACGGCGCGGTCGACACCGCAGTGCGGACCATGCAGCTGGGCGCGGAGGATTTCCTCGAAAAGCCGGTGGATCTGGAAAAGCTGCTGGCCCGGATTCGGACCATTGAGGAACAGTTGTACATCGCCGACGACGTCGCCGCCGTGACGGAAACCATCGACGCCGAAGCCCTGCCGGTGCGGATGATCGCCGTCAGCCCGGCCATGCAGCAGGTGCTGTCCTTGGCGCTGCGGGCCGCGCCCAGCCCCTGGACCGTGCTCATCCAGGGCGAAACCGGGACCGGCAAGGAGCTGATCGCCCGCCTGATCCACCAACTCAGCCCGCGCAAAGAAGGCCCCTATGTCACCCTAAACTGCGCCGCCGTGCCCGAGGGCTTGTTCGAGTCCGAGCTGTTTGGTCACGAAAAAGGGGCCTTCACCGGGGCCGCCAACCGCCGGCGCGGGGTGTTCGAGCAGGCCCACCAGGGCACGCTGCTGCTCGACGAGGTGGGTGAACTGCCGCTGACCGTGCAGGCCAAACTGCTGCGGGCCCTGCAGGAAAACACGATTTGCCGGGTGGGCGGCGAGCAACCGCTGTCGGTGGACGTCCGCATCCTGGCGGCCACCAACCGCGATCTCAAGCAGATGGCGGCCGCAGGCAGCTTCCGCGAGGATCTGTACTTCCGGCTCAATGTGCTGACCGTCGACATCCCGCCGCTGCGGCGGCGCAAGGAGGAGATTCCAGCCCTGATCCGTTTCTTTCTCGACAAATACCGCAGCCGGGCGGTCTTTGACGACCAGGCCCTCAGCCAGCTGACCAAGTACCCTTTTCCAGGCAACATCAGAGAGCTGGAGCACATCCTGCAGCGAACCATCACCCTGGCCCGCTCGCCCAACATCGGGCTGCGCGATCTGCCGCCGGAAATCCGCGAATATCGGGGCCAGGAGAGCGAAGGCGATCTCAACAGCCGTCTGGCCGAGATGGAACGACAAATGCTGATCGAGGCCCTGGAACGCCACAACGGGGTGCAAACGCGGGCCGCCGAGGCGCTGGGGATCAGCGAACGGGTGCTGCGCTACAAGATGGAACGGTTGGACGTGGGGAAAAAGAACTGAAAACGGCGTTCCCCCATCAGGAAGGAACGCCGTTGTTTGTGAACAGAACGCTTATTTGGCGGCAGGCGGGGTTGCTTGACCGGATGGCGCCGGCGCTGCCCAGCAAGGACAACAGCCCATTCCCCGCCCCA
>NZ_JAVBXR010000075.1 GCF_030824455.1 Desulfobulbus sp. | reverse complement strand
GGCAACCGGGGATATTGACCACCGGGATGCCTTTGGCCTTCAGTACCTCATGCACCGGCGTTGCTCCGGTGGGGTTGGGCGAAGCGGCGGCCACTCCGCCCCAGGCGGCGCAGGAGCCGATGGCGATGACGGCAGCGGCCAGCGGCGCGGTTTCATTGAGGATGTCCAGCACCGGTTTGCCGGCGATCTGGCAGTAAATGCCGCCGTCTTTGACCGGAATGGCGCCGTCCACCACCAGGATGAACTTGCCTTTGTTTTCTTCGATGGATTTGGCGCGCGCAGCCTCGGCCTGATGGCCGGAACCGGCGTTGAGGGTCTCGGAATATTCGAGCGAGATCAGATCAAAAATCAGTGTTTCAATGGAAGGATGCCCGGTGCGCAGAAGCGATTCAACGCAGCCGGTGCACTCCTGGCCGGACAGCCAGATCACGGGAGGCCGCTTCGGCGAGGTGACGGCCTCGGCGATTTGGGGGACCGCAGCAATCGGCAGGCCCATGGTCGCCGCCACCGCCGTGCAGAATTTCATGAAATCCCTGCGAGTCACGCCACTCAACAGATCCTCGTTGTTGCCCACAACTTTCGACTCCATCTGCCACCTCCTAAATGTACAGTTAACTGCTTATGTCCGCATAAAAATTCAACACACCTCAATCTGAAACAGTGAAACGGAAATTTTTCTTGATAATTCTATAAAGGCAAAAAAAAAGCTGTGCAACGGTTTTTTATTTTTGCACAAAACGCACAAATTGCATGTCAACCCTGCCGCTTCGACATACGTGCAGGCAAAAACTTTCGTTCCAAATGCTCGGGAGGGACCAGCGAATTACACGCACTCTTGGTTATCCCGCTTGCGCTTGGGTAACTGCATTGTGGATCGCGCCACCCCGCAAATAGTTTAAAATCCTGAAATAACAACGAATAAAGAAATAACAGTAATGGCGCATCGTGTGCATTGTAACGAACTGGCGCACGCAGTTCGGCATCTCACCCTGCAACACAAACAGGTGAAAGTCGCAGCAAAACGACAGGCGCAGCAGAAACCGGAATTTTATTTACAATTTTTTGCAATAATTTTTCGAATCATTGAGTGGGGTTAGGATAAAACGCCCCCCAACGGGACAAAAAAAGCAATTAATCTTTTGAAAATGACGGCCGATAACATACCATCCGGGAAGAGCAGAGGGAGTTCTGACCGAAACAACTCAAGCGCCGCCGCCTCGCGGAGGTTGCGCCAAAACAATTCAACAGGAGGAATTATTATGAGAAAAATCTGGAAAAGCAGTGCGCTTCTCTTGGGAACAGCAATGCTTGGGGCGATTGCCCTGTCAGGGACGAAGGCTGAAGCAGTGGACTTGGTCGTGCCGATCGAGGCGAAAATCAACAGCACACTCGCGCAAACGGTGGACAAATCTTTAAATTTTGGCGAGATTGACCTCAAGCCCGGCGGAGATGTTATCACACTGAATGCCTCTGCGGGCGCGTCAACAGCACCCGTCGCAACCGGCCTCTCTCCGATTACGGATTTCACTGCTACGAGTGGACTTGTCACCATTAAATCGGCGAATGCTTTGACTGATGTCGGTTTAGTTTTCCCCGTTGCCCCAGTGACCCTGACCGGTGCAGTCTCCTCGCAAACAATAACGGTCGCTGGTTTTGCAACTAATTCCACCCCTACCCTTGCAGATAAATTAGTTACCGTTGATCTACCTATCAATATCGGCGGCGTACTCACCATCCCGGCCGGGCGAGCTAACGACACCTATTCAGGCAACGTTACCCTGACCATTAATTACTAATGACGGGCGAAGGGCACAATCTCAACCGTGCCAACAGCCGATGTCTGCTTGTCGGCTTGCTGTTGTTCTTCCTGCTGGTCACCGCTTCCGCTTCCCCGGCGGGGGTGGTGACCCAGGTTCTCCCCCCGTATTTCGGTGAAATTGACCTCCATCCGGGGGGCGACACAGTGACCATTGCCGCACAAAGCGGCCCCGCCGTGCCCTCGGCTGAACGCTCGGCGGTTACCGGCGGCAGCAGCGGCCTGCTGACGCTCACCTCTAACGAGGCCGAACAAGCGGAAGTGATTTATCCAGATTCGGTCGCCTTGACCAGTGGCGGCCACACCATCACCATCAGAGGAATCCCCTCGCTGTCCCAAAAGAGCACCAACCTGCCGGGAGGCAACGTCCGACGCGAACTGAGCATCGGCGGCAGCCTCAGCCTGCGCGGCGATGAAAACCGTGGCAATTACAGCGGTTCTATGACTATCCAACTCAATTTTTTATAATCTGGAGTTTCTCCATGCTCTCTCAAAATCTTTTCCCACGGAAACAGTCATTGTTTCCGTTTTTTTTGTCGATAGCGTTCTGCTCCCTTGCGGTGTTGGCTTCAGCCGAGGTCAGCCTGGCGGCGACCAAATCGCTGTTATTGACGCCCATTCGAGCCATTTTCACAGATCGTCAGCGTTCGGTTGATATCCATGTCAACAATACCGGCGACGAACCGGTTACCTATGCGATATCGCTGGTCACAATGCGCAAGGACAAAGACGGCCAACTGCGACCAGTCGAGACCGAGACGGAGCAGGAGCAGTTAGTGAAGAGCATGATCCGCTTTTCGCCTCGCCGGGCCACCATCGCGCCGGGGGCGCGTCAAATCGTCAAACTCATAGCGCGCAAGCCGCAGGACCTTCCGCCGGGAGAGTATCAAACCCGCCTGAGCCTCAGTCCCCAGGCGGAATCAGTACAAAAGCAAACGGGTGACGCCGGCGCATCGGCAGGGCAAAAAGCCACTTTCAATATTGACGTTCTGGTAACCTCCACCATCCCAGTAATCATCCAGAATGGAGAGATTGCCCCCGAGGTGACCCCGCTTGCCTTTTCGTTAAAACCGCAGGCAAAGGCCTCCGAAGGCTTGGCAGCCGAGGTGAAGATTGGCCGTAGCGGCAAAGGCAGCGCCTTTGGCAACGTTCGTCTCGATTTCATCCCCGCCAACAATCCCAAGAACATGCGGCAAATCGGTTACGCGGAGGGATTGGCCATCTATTTACCGGATTCCGAACGGACCATAGCCATTCCCCTGGATAATGTTACCCGCCAGGAACTCTCTTCCGGATCAGTTCGCGTCAGCTTCTTGCCCAGCACCGGCAGCGGCGACAAACAGCAAAAAGCAACGCCGGGAAACATCAAGGAATTCCCCGTCCGCTAATCGCGGCCCACCCAGCCAACACCAAAAAGGGGTGCGAGACGACATCGTCTCGCACCCCTTTTTTTATTCTGAGCGGCAGCACCGCACTGGCACATGAAGGGCTGATTGTCTCATTCGCACTTCCAGGTTCATCCATTTCTCAATCAAACGAGGCTGCTGCACACAGCAACATCTCGTCGATGAGGGTGCGTCATGTCAACCCGTAGCCTGGATGAAGTGCAACGGAATTCGGGAAACCATCAAAATCAAAACCCCGGATTCCGCAGGCTGCATTCGGGCTGCGGTCCGCCGGCCAGCTCTCGTTCTCTGGTATCCAAGCGCTGCATGGGAACTTTTCGTTGGGCCAGCCAAAACGCCCGCCTGTCCTCACGCCGAAGGATTACCGACTGTGCTGCATGGCGGCATATTTGGCGGCGATTGCCGCTGGATTGATACCGGTCTGAACCGAGCGCAGTGGCGGCGGAGCTGCGGTCTTCCCCTCGTTGCCGTTGACTTTGACGAGCATACTGCGGGCGTATTCAGTTCTTGGCGCCATGCGTGCCGCCAATCGATCAGCATCAACTTTTGCGCCGAATTTTCCGCAGGTTACCCGGAAAAACACACCCTTTTCCTTGCCCAGATCAACTTCGGTGACGGTGAAATCATTGGGGGAGACAATGCCGCTCAGCCGTTTGGCAAGAATCTGGATTCCAGCCTGGGCCGATTTCATCGACTTGTAGGAGGCAAGATGGACGACATACCGCTGACTGCGGCCATTGCTGACTGCAGCCGCGCCGGCAGAAGCCGTGGGGGTGGGGCTGGAAACGGGTTTGCCGTTATTCCCAGTTTGCATGGCGGGACGGAAATCTTGAGGATCGGGGAGAGGCGAAGGAGGAGGCGCGGGCTGGGCATCGGGATTCGCGGTTTGCAGAGATTGCTCCGAACCCGACACAATGCGGAGCGGCGCCAGGGCGATGGAGGCCGCAGGCGTGACTGCAGCAACTGCAGCCGTTTGTCTGGCAGGAGAGACTGAGATCTTTTGCTTTGGAGCGGCTTGAATCACCGGGATGGCCTGCTCCGCTGCCGGGCTGGCAGATTTCGGTGCTGCGACGCGAGACTTAGCCGTATCGGCAGTCGTGGCCTGAGTGGTTGTCGCCGCATTGGGCGACGGCTGGTCGTTGCGCACCTTGCTTGCGGACGGCGTTTGCGGCTCCTGACGTTTCTCTTGTCCACGCCCAGCCTCCGGCGACCGCAAGACGACGTCCGCTCCCCGGACAATGGTTCCGTCGGCGCCGACGACCACCTCTTTGCTGAATCCGCTTGCCAGATCCTTAACCTGCGGGTCTTCACTGACAACATGCAAGGTGTAGGTTCCGGGAAACACCTTTTCAAACAGATAGAATCCGTCGTACTCAGGGTTCGTTCTCTTAATGACGGCGCCTTTCTCGTCCCGGAGCTCAAGCGCAACCCTGGACAAGGGCTCCTTTTCTCCCTTGCTGTTTTCATAGAAGACGCCGCCGTCTATCTCGCCGGTCGAGACAATCGGGAACTCAAGCCGCTGAACGCTGCCAGAGCGCGGCATAACCGCCACGCCCGGAACTGAGGGCTGCCAGAACGGGTCCTCCAGGCTGTTTGCGTCGACCTCCACATCGGTAGGCGTTAAGGCGGACAGGTTGGTCAACTGGGCCACGCCCTGCTCATTGGTCAACCCGCTTTTCCGGAGCTGTTTTGCCGCCACCTTCACCTCCGGCAAAGGGGTGTCGTCCTGATCAAACACCTGGTTATTGTTGGCGTCATGGTAGACAAAGGCGGTCGCCGTTCCTTTGCCGGATCTTTTTTCCGACTGCATCTGCAAATCTTTGCTGACGGGATCTTGACCCAGGGAGAAGGAGACCGTGAGGAAAGCGCCGTAATTGCCCTCGCTGTCATAGGAAACCTTAGGGGTCAGCATCATTGTCCCGGCGTCAAAGGCCAGATTGACTTCAGCCTTTGTCCTCTCTTCGTCGCCGTCGTCGTCGCCAGTTTCCCGAAGGAGATTGGCGCCGGCGCTGACCTTCTCGGCAATCGGGTACAAACCGGAAAGTTTATATTGGCTGACTGCATTCTTATCGCCGAGATCATAGTCCACCCCGGCAGTGACCCGCCCCCGGCCGACGCTACCCGTTGCCTGAAATTCGCCGTCCACCGGGGCGTCTGAAACCGCAGTCGCCGCATTGTCGTTCCAATGAATCACGTTGGACAGGTGAATTCTGCCAACGCTTCCCGCAAGACGCAAATTGGTGCGGCTGGTTTCCCCTTCAGTGCGGACGGACATGTCCCGAGACAGCGTATAGGAGAGAGGGGGCATGAACAACACCTCGGGGATCATGCCGTTGACGCCGGCGGAGGTCCGCGATTGCAAGGGGTTGTCCGGATTGCTGGGCTCAATGAAGTCGGAGAACACCTCATGTTTGGCCCGAAGGTTAAACGGACCAATCACGGATTGACTCTGCACGGAGACGCCGCTGCCGCCGGCGCTGTCCTGGATGACGTCAAGTTCGCCGTACAGGGAGGAGAGCGTGCCGTTGACGCCGGCCTGCGCATAATTGTGCCACACATTGTCAAATTCGACGCTGGTGACGCCGGCGGTCACCGACAGATGGTCGGTCACGCCATAGGCAAAGGCGCTGGTGATTCGCGCCCCCTCGTCGACGCCGGTTTCCACCTCGTCAAACCCAGGAACCATATTTTTGGCCTGGGTTGCCGAGACGTTGTATTCAAGCTTGCCCGCTTTGAGCATTCCCGAGCCGACGTTGACGTCCTTGGACTCGATCATGCGTTTCTGGCCCTGGGGACCGAGGGCCAGAAGCTGAAAGGCGTTCGCGCCGAAGTAGACGGGAACATCCTCAAACAGATAGCGCCCGTCGGCTCCCACCCGGACCGAATTGATCAGGTTACCGTTTTGATAGAGCTCCACGTCCCAGCCGGGCTGCATGTTGCCTTCAAAACGGGTGGTGTCAAAATCCCTGCTGCGATTGACGTCGGCATTGGACACCGACACCCCGCGCGCCGTGCCGCTGCTGCCGAGCACGGGCAGATCAGCCGGGGACACGTCGCCCACCGCAACCTTGGTGGCCTGCATCGGCCCCAGGAGTTTGCCCCCGGGGTCAAGCCGTTCCAAGGTGAGCCGGGCATTGTCCAGCGGATCCTCCTCATTGCCCGACAGGTAGGCCTTGGCGGTCATGCGGGCAAGATCGCCTTCGGCCACAATCGAGTGATTGAGCTGCAGACCGGATTTGCTGCTGTTGTCCGTCTCAACGCCGCTGGTCAGGGAAACATCCATCACCGGGAAGGAATAGAGTGCATACGGAGATTCGAGCGCGTCATATTTTAGACTCGTATCCTCTTTTTTGCCAAGACCCTGGCGTTTCTTCTCGCGTTCCAGCTGGGTTTGCAGGGGAAGCTTTTCGCGCGGCTCAACAGTGGCGGTAAGCTCTCCCATCGAAATTTTGAAATCCACCGGCAGCCATTGGCTCAACAAGCGGCTGTCGACAAAGATTTCGTCTTCCCCGACAGCGATCGCCTTGTCGTCCCAGGGGTAGCTTTTGCCGTCTACCTTGATGGTCCGTTTGGTTGCGTCGATAGAAAGGGTGCGGTCTTCGGAGATGAACCACCCGGTTGCGGTTCGTTTTTTGGGGTCCACGGCGATGTCGAAGTCGAGCGCGTGGGCGACCTCTCCCAAGGGAAGCAAGGTGGTCTGTTCATCGCCATACCCGACAACTTCCTGCTTGAGGCGAACTGCGGGGCAGACCACGCTCAGAACGAGCATGTTGTCGTCGTTGAGCAAGGTTTCGGCCGGGGCGGCCGGAGACGAAGCCTGTTGGGCGTCGTCGGAGGGCGTTGCAGAGGAGAGCGGAGCGGGGGAGTTGTTTTTTTTGCCCTGGATGTCCTGGGCGGCGGGCAGACTGATGCCGGCTTGTCGGAGTTGCGTGGTTAATCGATCAAATTCTTGCCAATTAATTGACTCCCCTTTGGCCTGTTTTTGCAGCAGGGCGTCACGGGCAAGCACTATTCCAGCAAGTCGCTTGGCCTCAGCGTCGTTTTTTTGACGAAGTTGTTGCCACTGGGCGTACTGGTCCGTTTGGCGCAAAAGCACATCGGCCTGTTCGATGTCGAGCGAGGCGTCAAAAGCGGCGGACGGACTCGTATTGGCCCGTCCGCTAAGCGACGTCTCGGTCTCTGTTTTTGCTATACGGGCAACGGAAGCGGTCAAGATACCCCTTGGTGCTCAGCAGCTCAATTTATGCGCCAGTTTGTCTTCAACGGAATGACTGATTTTTTGCAATTCTTACGCCTAAACAGAAAGGCGACCTGCGCGGCAGTGAAATATCTGTGAAGAAGGGAGGAAGAGAGCAAACGGCGACAGAGGACAGGGCGTCAGAACGTCGACAAGGGGAGAGGCAGGCTGCCCAGCGGCAACCTGGAACCGGCGCAAAAAGGCACTCTAAACGGCTGGCGGCCGGGTTAGACCCGGGGATTAATCAGGCGCTTACCCCTCCTGTTCGTCCACCCGGCGCATGCCTTCCATGATCAAACCCATGAAACCGCCGATCACCGGCAGCTCCTTTTCTTCAGGGGCGAGTCCGGAGGTGTAGGTGAAGCTGCCTTCGCCCTTGGCCAGGAGGGCAAAGAAGGCCTCCTTGTCGGGGAGATTCCTGTAGCGCGTCTTCACCAGTTCGCCTTCGTTGAAGGCGACCATGGCATTGCCGTCGTCGAGCGCTAGCTGCACCTTGCCGGTTTTTTGACTGGAATTGATCAGCTGGAACAGCTCGACGGCGTTGATGTCCGACAGCCTGCCGGTCATGCCCGAACTGATGGCCCCGGCGCGCATGGTGTTGACCTGGGAGCGCTCCACCAGCATCCGGTAGAAAAAGACCTGGAGCACCGGGTACCGGTTGAGGATGTGCTTGAAATCCTTGCTGGAGAGGGTGGCAAGGCGGGTCTTCTCCCGCGAGTGAATGGAGGTGGTGACCGGCTCGCCGGAGAGCAGACTCATTTCGCCAAAGATGTCGCCCACGACCATCTCGGACAGCGTTTGCCCGTCATCGCCGATCACCGCGACCCGGCCTTCAAGCACGATGTACAGGCTGGTGCCGGGATCTCCTTTTTTGAGGATAATCTTGTTTGCGTCGTAATGCTTGAGCTGCAACTGGCCGGAAAGATCGCGCAGGCTGTCTTCGTTGAGCGGCTCGAAAATCTCCAGCTTGCGCAACACGTCGTAAAACTTGTCCAGATGCCGCATCCGCGCCCGCTGTTCGGCTGCGGCCAGCAGCTTCATCTGCAGGGTGGCGAACCCCTTTTCCTTTTTGAATTCAAAGCGAATAAGCCCGGTACAGCCGCCGCATTCAAATTTCACCCGCTGCACGCCGTAGGGCGAAAAGCGTTCCAGGCTTTTCTTTTCCGCAACCGCCTTCATCAGTTCGCGCACCATCAACAGGCAGGCGGTCTTCCCTTCGGGCACGGCAAGGGCGTCGTTCTCGACCTTAAACTCCTCGCCGACATTGTAAATCGGGCAGGATCGCTCTTCGGTCACTATAAAAATCGCGTTACGGTATTCCATTCCTTTGGCCTGCGTTTGCTCTCCTTGATCGTGACAACCGCCGTGCCTCGCGGGTGCAGAAACGATGCGCCCCGAATCAGTCGGAACGACCGAACAGCAGATAGATGACAAAGCCGAGAATCGCGGCGCCGCCAAAAAGCACGGGCAGCACCTTGGAGACCTGTAACTCGCCGCCAACCACCAGCGTTTGCATGTACGCGGTCCCGGAAGCGTACCAAATCCCCATCACCGCGCCCAGAATGATCAGATCGCGCACCGCCTTTTTGTACAGCAGCCAGCCAACCAGGGCCACAAAGGGAACGAGAAACCAGGGATTGGAAAACAATCCGGGAAAATCGACCTCTTTAATCTGTTCCGGAAGATGCGTCTCCTGCAGCAAGCGCCCGACGGGCTCGCTCAGCGTGACGATCTTTTTCAGGATTGAATCGACAATTGCGCCAAAATCCACAATGACTCTCCTTACTTAAATGTAGCATAATTGTTGCCGCCAGCAGGTGGCCGACACTCGTTTCAGGGCGCCCACGCGCGCAGCACGCTCAGGCAGCCCCACGAACCACGCCGCACAGCCCCTGACAAAGGAATGGTAGCAGTGGTAGCCTGGTTCGTCAAAATGAAAACAAATCTGGGGAGTTTTCCACTGCAATCCTTCGTCGCCACGCATTTCACATAATTGTTTCGCTCCAAATTTTTACAGTACAAAAATGGAACAATATCAAGGCGAACAAAGTGCGCCGCCCTCGAAACATCAAAATTAAAATCGGATTTTCAAATATATAACAAAACAATAAACCGCATCGGAAAACTGGCGCCATTGTTGATTATTAAGGGCAAAGGCAAGCATGATCAGCAGCTCCCGCCTCAACAAAAAAGCAACCAAGGCGCAAGGGCAGGGAGCAGCAGTTTTCCACCGCAAAGCAGTTCAAAGCATCCGCTCCAGTGCGAGCACCAGAGAAATCCGTTCCTCCTCCCCTCCTCCAACCGGCTGCCCCGTCCTCCTCCTCTCTACGGGGCAGCCCCCTCCCTCCTTCACCGGAGGCGACAACAGATTATCAATGGGTTACAGAATTCTTGTTCTACAACACTGCGAATGGCGCCAACCTGGCAGCATGCTGCATCAGGCGGCGGAAGCCAACAACGTCGCCCTGCACATTGCCAGGGTCTGGAAAGAAAGCGCGGCCGATTTTGCCGAGTTCGACGCCCTGATCATCCTCGGCAGCCCCGACCGTCTGGACCAGGAGAGCCAGCGCCCTTTTCTCCGCGAAGAGAAACGGCTGGTCCGCGCCTGGATGAATCTCAACAAGCCCTGCCTGGGCTTCAACCTGGGCCAGCATCTGCTTGCCGAGGCCGCCGGAGCGACCATTGGCCCTAGCCGCGCTCCCCATGTGGGATTCAGCGAGGGACACCTGACCCACGAAGGGAAAAAGCATCCCCTTTTCCAAGGGCTCCGCTCCCCTTTCCCCCTGTTCAAATGGCACGACCAGGAGATCCAGTCGCCCCTGCCGCGCAACATGGTTTTGCTTGCCACCTCAAAGGATTGCATGGTAGAAGCATGCTGTCTCGAAGGTCGCCCTCACATCATTGGCCTGCAGTGCGACAACTACGCGGGAACCCGCGAAGACGTCGCCGCCTGGGTCAAATGCGACGCCACGCTTCTCAAGGCCGGAACCGACCAGATGGGCGCGACAACGGAACTCTTCGAGAACGCCAACCGATTGGCCGCCGGCATGGCGACGACCTGCAGCCTGCTGCTGCGTAATTTTGTCGCCTTGCTCAACCCCTGACCGCCGGCCGCCCCCATGACCACATCACTGCGCCGACCCGTCCGCCATGAGCATTCTCACCCAACATTCCGTCTTTTCGACCATGTTGCAAGACGGCCCCTTTGCCGTTGACAACGACCCGCCGCTGGCCCATCCCTTCTCCCGCGAGACCAAGGCTTGGGTTAAGACCCTCCACGACAACCAGCTGCTGAAAACCAAATACCGCTCGGTTCGCAATCAGATCTTCGACCTGTTGGGCGTCAACACCTTTGACGAAATCCTGGTGCTGATCCACGACAAACGGCGGCGGACGCGGGCCGCGGAACGCGCCTACCTGCTGCTGGGCAACATGTTTGGCATCAAAGGCGCCTCCCAGGAGGTGATCCGCCACCTGCACGAATACGCCCGCACCTCCGACGACGTGATCAGCTCGCTGCGGGCCAAGGTGCTGGCCCCCTACAGCGCCCACATCGAAACCACCAACGAGATCGTCACCGCCTGGGACCCGGTGGAACTGCTGCTGGCCCTGTTCGATGAGCGCTACCACAAAAAGGCCCGCTTTGAGGCCAAACGCAAGCTGGCCTTGATGGGCCTGGCCGGCTCGATTGACCAGAGGGAGCGGGAGACCCGGATCGCTGAGAAGTTCCTCAATTTCCTTGCCTTTCTCAACGCCTTTGTCTGGAGCCCGGATTACAAGATCGGCGATCTCGACATCCGCTACCTGCACAGCACCCACAGCGCCGAGGACTTCAGCTGCACCACGGTCGACGTGCTCTCCGAAGACGAGGCGCGCCTGGTGACGCCGGCGGCCGGGGAAAAACTGACCCTGGTGAAACGGCGGAGGTTTCGCGACAACGACGTCGACATCCCCATCTATGTAACCATCCGCAAGAAAGAACCGGCCGCCAAGGTGCTCAAACTGCTGCGCAAAAACGAAAAAAACCCGGCCACAGCGGTAGACGACGAGCTTGGCCTGATGGCGGTGCTCAACTCGGTCAACGACGTCAAACGGTTCGTGCGCCACCTCACCCGCAGCGCAGCGAGAGCCGAATCGTTCATGACCCTGGAGGACATTTCCGACACCCTCACCGGCGGTGAATATCAGGGCTCGGCCACCGGCAGCTCGGGCAAGACCTCGATGCTCAAATTTTTCGCCCGCACCGGCGGCATGCGGATTGAATTCATCATCCACACCAACCGCTCCTACCTCAACTACATCTACCAGCGCGACGTGGCCCACGACGAATACGAGGTCAAGCGCATCTTCGACACCGGCGTGGTCGAATTCCTTTTTCCGCCCGACATCTACCGACTGGACCTGCAAACCATCCGCGACCAGCAACTGGCCCGTTTCCGTAAACGAATCGAGGAAAATTAGACGGTTCGCCACAAGTTTGCCGCCAGGCGGTCACACAGCGGCCACACCGCTGGGATTAAAACAGGAAGGGAACGGCAGGCTCTTTTTCGCTGGCAACGGTTTCCGTTGTGACCAGCGGGATGGAGTAGCCGCGATGCTCATACACGCTGAGCCGCCCCTTGGCCCGCACCCAGGCGTCGTTGGCGGGCACAGCCCCTTGGGGTTTTGTGACAAAAATGAAAACCGGCTGGGCGTCGGCGGCGCAGCAGGTTATGCGAAAGCGATAGCAGACCATCAGGCCGGCGGGCAATTTCGCATCGCTCATCACCTGACACACCACCTCCACCTCCTGACCGGCCAAGCTCGCGGCCTCGGCGTTCAACCGGCCCAGCGAGGTTTCCGTTGTCCCTTCCTCCGCCTCGTCTTCTCCGCTCTGCGGCGCAACAAATCCCGGCGCCGCCGCGCCCTCCGCGTCCTGCAAGGCCCGCTGGGCAAAGGTCTGACTGTTGAACCGAGCCGTGGGCAGCATCATGCAGTAGGCCAGCGGCACAACCAGGATCAGCAAGGTCGGCCAGCGCCACCAAAGCGAAATTTGCCCCAAGGCCCGAGGACGGCGCAGATTGACCGCCAGAAAAAGCAGCAGGACAACCGCGCCGCAGATCACCAGCCACCACAGTTTTGGGTGCAGCAGTCGGGCCAGATGCTGTTGGCCAAAGGTTGCCAGCCAGGCGAAGAAACCTGCCCACAGGGCCAGGATGCAATTTTTGAGAAAGACCGTTGGCATGGCGGATCAGAGCAGATCAGGAAAGAAGCGTTGCAGCCCGAGCATAACCAGCAGCACCGCCAAGGGCACGGTGACGGCCAGGGCAACAATCAGCCGCTTGCGGAAGACGCTGAGGTACATCAACAGCAGCTTGAGGTCAAGCATCGGCCCCAGCACCATAAAGGCCATCTGGGCGCTGCCGGGCAGAATGCCCCGGAAACTGGCGGCAATAAAGGCGTCGGCCTCGCTGCAGAGATTCAGCAGCACCGCCATGGCCATCATCAGCAGAATGGCCTGCCAGGGCGCGGCCAGCAACTGGCTGAACACGTCCATCGGCACGATGCTGCGGACCAGGGCGGCAATAAAGGCGCCGATCACCAGGTAGAAGCCCACCCCAAAGAAATCGTCGCTGGCGTGTTCCAGGGCGTGGCGCAACCGAGCAAGGCGCGAGGCTTCCTGGCCGCCGCCATGGCTGCAGCCCTGATGGCCGCAGGTCGTGGGCAGGCCGCTGTTCCATTGCGGCAGCAGGCCGTTGTCCCGGTTGAACCAGCGCCCCAGCAACAGCCCAACCACCACCGCAATGACGTAGCCGCTGCCCAGCCGCACCGCCGGCACGAGCCAGTCGTAGCTGTAGGCAATGGCGGTGGAGGCGGCGACGATGCCGTTGACGATCGGCCCGGCCAGGAGAAAGGTGAGCGCCGCCGCCAGGGGCACACCCTTGCCGAGCAGCCGCCGGACCACCGGCACAATCGCGCATTCGCAGACCGGCAACAGCAGCCCCAGCAAACCGGCGAGCAACACCGCCCGAATCCGATGCTGGCGCACCGCCCGTTCGACCCAGGTCGCCGGCACAAACACCTCGATCAAGCCGCCCGCCAGGGAGCCGATCAGCATGAACGGCAGGGCCTCGACCATAACGGCGAGAAAATTGATGGCGATGTTGCCGACCAGGCTGCGCCAGGCCGGGGCTTGGCCGAGCAACAACAGCAGCAGGGCTATGGCGAGGAAAAGCAGACTGCCCACCCAGGCCAGTTCCTGCGACAGCCTGGGCAGGACCGGCTTCGGCGCACCGGGCGCGGGTTGATACAGGGGCAGCGGCGGCGGATTGTTCGAGGTGTTGTGATTATGCACGCGGCATGTTGTCCTGCGGGCCTCGCGCCCAAGACAGAAGCGGCGACGGCAGATGGGCTGGATCAAGGTCCGGCAGACGGGCAAACGCCTCTTCCACCGTGGCGCAGTCGGTGAGAACGCGGGTCACAATTTCCAGGGGTTCCGGCCAGATGCCGGGCAGATCGATTTCGCCGGGATTGAGCGCAAAGGCCAACCGCTCCTCGGGCGGCTGAAAGCGGGCGTCAACGCCCTCCTTGTTGCCGCGCGCATCCATCCTGTACCAACCCCAGCCGGGCAGCAGCACCGCATTCAAACCATGCAGGCAGGTGCGCTCGCCCCCGGGCTCGACCTGCAACCGCTGATAGCACAAGCCCGCCGGAATGCCGCAAGCGCGGAGCAGAGCGGCCAGCAGGTGGCTTTTGGCGTAGCAAAAACCCGTGCCGTAGCGCAGCGTTTCAGACGCCGTGCAAGTCACCGGGTTTTGCCGCCAGTCCCAGCTGTGGCGAATCTCGTCCCGCACAAACAGGAAGCAGTTGCGGGCCACCGCCTCCGCATCGGCGCAACCCTGCGCCAATTCACGAGCCTTGCGCGTTACCTCCGGATGATCGGAGTCAATGTATTTGCTGCTTTCCAAAAACGGGTCCATGCCCTCCGCCTCCTATGTTTTCCCTCGCCCTGCACATGGGGCCGCACTCTATCCCCTTGCCTGAAAAAGTCAACCTGCGCCAACGATTCGAGCCACCCCTGCGCCCCACGCAACCCGCCCCTTTTGTCGACTATTTTGTCAACTTCCCACCTAATTGTAGACTTTGCAACAATCCTGACCAGCGGCCCAAATCGATGCCGGCCACGCCCGCGAAATAAAATCTATCGCAATATTGTAACGATACGATATTTAAATTTTACTTTTTCGTGTTGGCACGGCCATTGCCTTAGAGAAGGCACAAGGCGGAAACAGTCGCCCCTGACAAACGCTGACAACGGGCCGGAACAATCCGGTAATCACACCCTGATATAGAGGAGCCAAAACAATGAGAAAGGTAGCTATCTACGGAAAAGGCGGCATCGGCAAATCCACAACAACCCAGAACACAGTCGCAGGCTTGGTGGAAATGGGCAAAAAAGTCATGGTCGTCGGCTGTGACCCCAAGGCGGACTCAACCCGTCTGCTGCTGGGCGGCCTGGCCCAGAAATCGGTGCTCGACACCTTGCGTGAGGAAGGCGAGGACGTGGAATTGGACGATCTCCGCAAACTCGGATACGGCGGCACCTGGTGCGTCGAGTCCGGCGGACCTGAGCCGGGCGTTGGCTGTGCAGGCCGCGGCATCATCACCTCGATCAACATGCTGGAGCAGTTGGGCGCCTACGCCCCCAGTGAAGGTTTGGACTACGCCTTCTACGACGTTCTCGGCGACGTTGTCTGCGGCGGATTCGCCATGCCCATCCGCGACGGCAAGGCCGAAGAAATCTACATCGTCTGTTCCGGCGAGATGATGGCCATGTATGCGGCCAACAACATCTGCAAGGGCATCATGAAGTTCGCCCAGTCCGGCAACGTGCGTCTGGGCGGCCTGATCTGCAACTCCCGCGCCGTTGACAACGAGCGTGAGATGATCGAAGAGCTGGCCAAGAAGATCGGCACCCAGATGATTTCGTTTGTTCCCCGCGACAACGACGTGCAAAGGGCTGAGATCAACCGCAAGACTGTTATTGAGTGGAATCCGGAAGTCAAGCAGGCCGACGCCTACCGGAGCCTGGCCAAGGCCATCGACGAGAACCAGATGTTCGTTATCCCCAAACCCCTGGCCATTGAAGAACTTGAGCAGCTGCTCCTGGATTACGGCCTGATGGAAGCATAAAAGCGGTTGAGGTTGTTTAGACTGTAGCTTTTCAGGTGAGTGAACAACAGCGACCACTCCATGAATGAAAGCCCTACAGACTAACCACCTATCGACCAAAGAGCTAAAAGACTAACTACCTACAGACCATAAAGCTACACACGAAGGAGCCACCACCATGATGATCATGATTAGAGCCATTATCCGACCCGAAAAAGCAGACGCCGTCCTTGCCGCCCTGATGGACGCCGGATTTCCCGCAGTCACCAAGTATTCGGTTGCCGGTCGCGGCAAGCAGCGCGGCATCAAAATCGGCGAGGTCACCTATGACGAAATTCCCAAGACCATGCTGATGAGCGTTATCCAGGAAGAGGACAAGGATTTTGTCATCAACACCATCATGAACACCGCCCGCTCCGGCGCAAAAGGAGCCTTTGGCGACGGCAAGATTTTTATCAGCGACGTTGAGTGCGCCTACACGATCAGCTCCGGAGTTAAGGAAGGAGCAGCGGAGGTTGCCGCATGAAAGAGGTTATCGCCATTGTGCGAATGAACATGATGAACCAGACCAAAAAGGCGTTGACCGAGGCCGGGGTGGATGCGTTTTTCGCCCACGAGGCCAACGGACGCGGGATAGGCTTTGTCAACACCCAGATCCTGGCCGGGGCCGAAGACGGCTATGAAGAAGCCGCCTCGCTCCTGGGCGAGAAAGGCAAGCTGTATCCGAAACGGGTCATCACCATTGTGGTTGAAGACGACTTTGTGGATACGGTGGTTGAAACCCTGATCACAACCAACAAGACGGGAAAACCGGGCGACGGCAAGATCTTTGTCCTGCCGATTAAGGACGCCGTCCGTGTGCGAACGGGCGAAGCCGGCGCGAAATCCATAGCCTGAGAGCCCAAGGAGAACAACATGGCAACTGCGAAGAAAAAGCTCGTTCAGTGGGAACCCACGGACGTTAAAAAAGAGCTGCTGAAAAAATATCCGGCCAAAGTGGCCCGCAAACGGGCCAAACAGATCCTCATCAACGAGGCCTTGGAAAACACCACCCCGGAAATCACCGCCAACGTGCGGACCATTCCCGGCATCATCACCATGCGCGGTTGCACCTACGCCGGTTGTAAGGGCGTTATCATGGGCCCGACCAGGGACATCGTCAACCTGGTGCACGGACCGATCGGCTGCAGCTTCTACGCCTGGCTGACCCGGCGCAACCAGACCGACGCCGGCGTCGACGGAGAGAACTACATTCCCTACTGTTTCTCCACCGACATGCAGGATTCGGACATCATTTTCGGCGGCGAGAAAAAGCTGGCGGCGGCCATTCAGGAAATTTACGACATCTTCCACCCCAAGGCGATCACCATTTTCGCCACCTGTCCGGTGGGCCTGATCGGCGACGACATCCACACCGTGGCCCGCAACATGAAAGCACAGCTCGGCGACTGCAACGTCTTTGCCTTCAGCTGCGAGGGCTACAAGGGCGTGTCCCAGTCCGCCGGCCATCACATCGCCAACAACCAGGTGTTCACCCACATGGTCGGCGAGAACAACGACGAAAAAGCAGGCGAGTACAAGATCAACCTGCTGGGTGAGTACAACATCGGCGGCGACGGTTTCGAGATCGACCGGATCCTGCGAAAATGCGGCATCACCACCATTTCCACCTTTTCCGGCAACTCGACTTACGACCAGTTCGCCAGCGCCCACAAAGCGGACTTGAGCTGCGTTATGTGTCACCGGTCGATCAACTACGTGGCCGACATGATGGAAACCAAATTCGGCATCCCCTGGATCAAGGTCAACTTCATCGGGGCCAAGTCGACCATCAAGTCGCTGCGCAAGATCGCCGAGTATTTTGGCGACCAGAAGCTGATTGACCGGGTCGAGGCAGTAATCGCCGAAGAAATGCCGGCGGTGGACGCGGTCTGTTCGGACGTGCTCACCCGCACCGCAGGCAAGACCGCGATGCTCTTTGTCGGCGGCAGCCGGGCCCATCACTACCAGGATCTGTTTGCCGAGATGGGCATGAAAACCATCTCCGCCGGGTACGAATTTGCCCACCGCGACGACTACGAAGGCCGCCGGGTCATCCCCACCCTCAAGGTGGACGCCGACAGCCGCAACATCGAGGAACTGGAAATCGAGGCCGATCCCGAGCGCTTCAAACCGCGCAAGACCGAGGCGGAACTCAAGGCCCTGGAAGAGAAAGGCTTCAAGTTCAAAGAGTACGACGGCATCATGCCGGATATGGACCCTGGGGCACTGGTCATCGACGACTGCAACCAGTACGAAGCGGAAAAACTGGTGGAATTGATGAAGCCGGACATCTTCTGCGCCGGCATCAAAGAGAAGTTTTCCATCCAGAAGCTGGGCGTGCCGATGAAGCAGCTGCACAGCTACGATTCCGGCGGACCCTATGCCGGGTTCAAGGGCGCGGTCAATTTCTACAAGGAAATCGACCGACTGGTGAACAGCAAGGTGTGGAGCTACATGAAAGCCCCCTGGCAGGAAAGCCCCGAACTCTCAGCCACCTACGTGTGGGAATAAAGCATCAACCAAGAGGGCAGAACAATGCTACTTCGACATACACCCAAAGAAATAAGCGAGCGCAGCGCCGTTACCATTAATCCGGCCAAGACCTGCCAGCCCATCGGCGCCATGTACGCGGCACTGGGCATCCATGGCTGTCTCCCCCACAGCCATGGCTCCCAGGGCTGCTGCGCCTACCACAGAAGCGCCCTGACCCGGCACTACAAAGAGCCGGTCTCCGCTTCCACCAGTTCCTTTACCGAAGGTTCCTCGGTGTTCGGCGGCCAGGCCAACCTGCTGCAGGCGATCAACAACATTTTTACCGTCTACGATCCGGAAATCATCGCGGTGCACACCACCTGTTTGTCGGAGACCATCGGCGACGATCTCAACCAGATCTTTGACAAGGCCTACAAAGAAGGCACCGTGCCCAAGGGAAAAACCCTGGTGGGCGCGCCGACCCCAAGTTACGTCGGTTCGCATGTGACCGGATTTTCCAACATGGTCAAGGCCATGGCCGATCTGGCCGAGCCCACGGGCAAGAAAAACGGCAAGGTCAACGTCATCCCCGGTTGGGTTGAGCCCTCGGACATGGAAGAGATCAAACGTCTGGCCAAGCTGGTCGGCGCGGACATCACCCTCTTCCCCGACACCTCCGGCGTGCTCAACGGCCCGTTGTCCGGCGAGTACCACATGTTCCCGCAGGGCGGCGTGACCGTGGCCGAACTGAAGGGCTGCGGCGACGCCATCGGCACCCTGGCCCTGGGCGAGTGGTGTTCGGCTGACGCGGCTCGGTTGCTCGACACCAAGTACAAGGTGCCGTGCCGGATTCTCGACATGCCCTTTGGCCTCAAGGCCACCGACCGGTTCATCGACGCCCTGCGCACCATCAGCGGCACCGTGGTTCCGGAGGAAGTTTCTTACGAGCGCGGCCAGTTGGTGGATCTGATCTCCGACATGCACCAGTACTTCTATCACAAGAAGGTGGCGCTGTTCGGCGACCCCGATCAGCTGATCGCGATGACCGAGTTCCTGGTGTCCATCGACATGTGTCCGGTGCATCTGGTGACCGGCACGCCGGGCAAACGGTTTGAGAAACGGATCAAGGAATTGACCAAGGACATGCCCTTTGAGGTCAACGTCCGCGCCAAAGGCGATCTGTTCCTGCTCCACCAGTGGATCAAGAACGAGCCGGTGGACCTGCTGATCGGCAACACCTACGGCAAGTACATCGCCCGCGACGAGGACATCCCGTTTATCCGCTGGGGCTTCCCGATCCTGGATCGGCAGGGGCATCAGTACTTCCCGACCGTCGGCTACAAAGGCGGTCTGCATTTCCTCGAAAAAGTCCTGAACGCCCTGCTGGATCGGATGGATAGGGATTCGGCGGAAGAGAAGTTCGAGTTGGTGTACTAAGCGCAACGAACCTGCCCGGGGGAGGGTTGTTACTCCTTGTCTCTCCTCCGGGCGTTCCTTTTATTTTTCACCTTGCGGGCGGATTGATTATGACTGTTATCCCTATTACCAGCGCGCCGCGCTTTGCCGCCCAGGAGACCGATGCAGCCGTCACAACCCTGAGGTTGCCCATTGCGCCCCAGGCGACCTGCCGCCTGCGTCACGCTCCGGAAGGCAAACTCGGCCAAGCCCTGACGCCGACCGAGGCGTTGCTGGAAGTCGGACGCCACCAGGGACTGCAATCCGTTGTCCTGGAAGGCCCCGGCGACCCGCTGGCCTCCCTGGACGCAACCCTGGCGACTATGGCGCTTTTGCACAAGCAGTATCCTGATCTGGCGATTGGTTTGACCACCCTGGGTTTGGGCGGCGCACAACACGCCGCCGAATTGGCGGCAGCCGGTTTGCACACCGTAACCGTGCTGGTCGAGACCCTGGAAGCGGCCACGGCGGAAAAACTCTACGCCTGGATTCGTCCCGGCCGGAAAACCATTGCCCTGCCCCAGGCGGCCGCCCTGCTTGTGGAGGAGCAACCGCAAACCCTGCAGGCCATGGCGAAAGCTGGGGTCAAGGTTGTGGTTCGCACCACCATTTTTCCGGGCCTCAACGCCCATCAGGTGGTTGCGATTGCCGAAACTGCGGCGGAATTGGGCGCAACGGCCATGGAACTGGTTCCGTTTTCTCCGGATTCGCAGCAGACCGGCGAACCGGTCGCGCCCACCCGGGTGCACATGGAACAGATCGGCAAGCTGACCGCGCAACACCTGCCCACCACCGTGCAGCAGGTGGAGGCCGACCAGTGCGGATGCGACTGCGGCCCCAGTTGCGGAACCGGGACGTCGTGCGGATGCGGCGTCAAACCCGTTGCCCAAACCTCCCTGCCCACCCCCAGCGCCGAACGGCCGCGGGTGGCGGTGGCCAGCGCCACCGGCATGGATGTGGATCTCCATCTCGGTCAGGCCAAGATGCTGCTCATCTACGGCCCCCGCGCCGACGGCCTGACCTGCCTGCTGGAAACCCGTCAGGCACCGGAAGCGGGCAGCGGCGAATCCCGTTGGGACCAGCTGGCCGACACGCTCCACGACTGTTTTGCCCTGCTGGCCGCCAGCGCCGGGCAGCGCCCCCGAGAAGTGCTCGGCAGTCGCGGCGTCCGCGTGATCCTCACCGAGGACAACATCGAGGGCACGGTGGATGTGCTCTACGGCGGCGGCAAGAAAATGAAATGTAAACAATAAGGGCCTGTTGAGCCTGCGGGCGTTGAGGGCGAAGGCGTGATCGCCGCCGGGAAATCCGGCTACCGCCCCCCTGACAAACCGCAGTCCTGACAACCTGAACACCTATAAAAATCATTCTCCAGGAAGGAATACACAATGGCTCTCCCCGAAAAACAGATACTGGTTTGTCAGAGTTTCCGCACCAAAGGCGACGCCAAGGGCCTCTGCCACAAACAGACGGACGGATTTCTTCAATACATTGAAGAAGAGATTCTTGATCGCGGCCTGGACATCCAGGTGGTGGCCACCGGCTGTCTCAAGCAGTGCGAGTCCGGCCCGGTGATGGTGGTGCAGCCGGAAAATTGGTGGTTCAAAGGCGTGACCAGCACCGAGATCATCGACGCCATCCTGGACGGCATTGAAGACGGCGAACCGGCTGCCGATTATCTCATCGAGTAGAAGAGGAAAGCCCCATGCCCCTGGTGCGCAAGGCCCGACAGGAAGATTTGGAGCAGCTGGTTGGACTGCTCCGTCTGCTGTTCACGATTGAAGAGGATTTCAGCTTTGATGCGGCCATGCAGCAACAGGGGCTAGCGCTTCTGCTGAACAACGACCGGGGATGCGTTCTGGCCGCGGAAGCGGACGGACGGGTGGTGGGCATGTGCACCGGCCAACTGGTGATTTCCACCGCCGAGGGCGGCCCGGCCGTGCTGGTTGAGGACGTGGTGGTCGCCCACACACATCGCGGCCAGGGAATCGGCCGCGCCCTGATGAACGGTCTGATCGACTGGGCAGGAGAGCAGGGCGCAACCCGCCTGCAGCTCCTGGCCGACAAGAACAACCCGCCGGCGCTGGGCTTTTATGGCCGGCTGGGCTGGCAAACAACTGCCCTGATCTGTCTGCGGCAGCATCTTTAATTCGGCGCACTGCCCTGATCTAGGCTGTCGCCCCAACGCCGCACCCCATGGAGCTCCTTATGGCTAATCTCACCCACCCCGCCCTGGTCGGTTTCGCCGACATTCGCACCCAGGCCATAGACGACTGGCAGCAGTACAAGATCGAAGGCCGCCAGTATCTCAATCTGGCGGAAACCGCCTATCGCAAAAAGAAAAAGGCCTTCACCGCCGAGATTCTCTACAACCTGATTGCCATGGGCATCGAAAAGCTGGTGATGAGCGGACTGATGGAGATCGGCCGCCTGCCCTACAACCACACCATGCACGATCTGGCCGACGCCCTGGAAGAGTGGATGCCCGAGGCAATCGAGGGCATGGCCGAGGCAATCCGCAACCTGGACAGCCACCAGGAGATCTGCGACCCCTACGTCTGCACCATCAGAATCCCGACCCCGGCGGAAATCGAAAACATGCTCGTCCTGGCCCGGCAACTGGAGCAGCGGCTCAGCCCGGCCTCGGCCTGAAACAGCCGAAGATCGACCGCCCGAACGCGCCGCCGGAGATCACTCTTCCAGGGTGAATTTCCAGGCGCAGAACCAGCCGTCCGGGTGCGCGTCCGGCGGACAGCCGACGCATTCGGTCCGGATGCGGGAATCAATGGTCTGGGCAAAGGTGGGATATTCGACCATGCCGGCGGATTTGCAGGGATAATCGGCCAGTCCCTTGCGTTTGCGCGCCGCCTGCACCCGGCAGTTGTTCATGTAAAAGACGATGCAGGTGTCGCTCACCTCTTCAATCGACTGCTCATTAATAAAGGCATACATCCGCATCCCCAGGGCCTTTTTCAGGGCTGGAATGCCGCCGTTCTCGGGCAGGTCAAGCAGCTTTTTGATCCGGGCCGCCTCAAAGGGCGAGTAGCGGGTCCAGCAGGTGTCGTTGCAGCGCTTGGCGTCGCCCATGCCAAACCGTTTTTCCACCGCCTGGAACCAGATGCCGTC
Organism: Desulfobulbus sp.; assembly: GCF_030824455.1. Taxonomy (GTDB): domain Bacteria; phylum Desulfobacterota; class Desulfobulbia; order Desulfobulbales; family Desulfobulbaceae; genus Desulfobulbus. Next base: position 8,110 of record NZ_JAVBXR010000075.1, on the reverse strand, counting down.
GTTGGCCAGCCAGTTGATGCTCAATTTTTCGATCAAATCGGCCAGGGTCTCGCGGGGCAGGGTCTTCAACACCGCCGGCACGCCGTTTTCAACGGCAAAACCGAGCGTCTTGCCGAGACGATCCACCTGATTGCCCAGGCTTGCCTGCCAGACGTCGTCTTCCACCGCCAGGGCCTTGTCCAGCCCGACCTGATGCTCCACCTCGGCGAACCAGGCCCCGTAATGGACGATGATGCGGCGAAATCCGTCCATCACCATCCGCACCAGCATCTCCTGGTCCGCCTGTTCGATCGTCTCCTTGCCGTTTTTCATCTGCACTCCTCCTTGGTTGGTTGTTTTCCATTGCTTTTGCCAACGCCCTCACCACACCACACCAGCCTTTTCCACTGAACGCGCGCGCAGCCTGACGCAGCCCTGGCATTGCTCAGGCGGACGCCCCCGCTGGTGCGCCCTGCGAAAGGCGGCATACGCTCTGCTCCGCCACACGGCGGCAAACGACTGCCGCTGCAGGTTGCCAAACACGATGGGACGCAACGGGGTTGCGGTTGCACTGATCCCACTGATCCCATTGCCCCCGCCAACCCAATGGATCGCGCCGCCGGCCAGCGGCAGGTTTGCGTACACGCAGGGCGACACCCCGCCGTCGACGGCGACAAAGGCCGCCTTGCACACGTTCTCAGTGCAGGCGGCTTGCGGCGCCGTCCCCTCGGCGCTCCCGACGCTCCGCTGTCCCTGAGGTTCGGCCAACCAGTCGTGAATGGGCAGCCCCTGCTCGCGGCCGGCGGCAATCAACGCGTCCAGCCGCTGGCGGAGGGCTGCGTGCTCTTCCAGGCTCGCCGGGGCCAGCGCTTCAACTGTCAGAGCTTGCCGAGCGATCAGATCCAGGGTGCTGATCACCACCTGGTCGACGCCCAGAGGGGCCAGCAGGGCCGGCAGGGCCTCGACGGCCGCAAGCCCCGAGCGCAACAGCAGATAGGCGACATGAACGGCCGGCTTGTCGGCGCCAAGTTGCGCTTTCAAACGGTTGAGGGTCTCGATGCAAGCCAGCGCCTGTTGCAGCGAGGTCCCCCGACGAATCCGGTCGTTTTCAGCGGCAACCGTGCCGGCCAGGGAAAATCCGACCACGTCGATCTCCGCCTCGATCAAGCGTCGGCAGCCCTCCTCCGAGAGCAGCATGCCGTTGGTGGTGGTTCCGACCTGACAACCGCAAGCCTTGGCCAGGCGGGCGAAGGTAAAAAAATCAGGATGGGTCAGGGGTTCGCCCCAACCCTGGAGATAGACCAGACGGGTTGCGCGCAGAACAGGGGCCAACCGGCGGAAATCCTCCAAGGACATCAAGCGGTTGCGCCAATGCGCAGCATACAGGGTGCGGGGACAGTAGAGACAGGCGGCGTTGCAGTGGGTGCTGATTTCCACCTGCAGCCAATCCAGTTGGGGTGAAGCAAATGACGGCCAGTGCCAGGGCATGGTCCTCCGTTGCCGGTGAAGAGTTGGGGGCGGGCGGTCAGGCGAGGGCGCGGGGCGCGGCCCGCTCCGGTCCAGGCTGATCAAACACGCAGGTCATGCCGGCGGCGCCGGGACGACACCGTTGGCCAAAGGCGGCGCGCAGGGCAAAGACCGCGTCTTCGCCAGTGCAATGGCAGGGGATGATCAACTCGGGCGCGATCCGCCGCAGGGCTTCGATGGTCTGTTCCAGGCGGCGTTGGTCGGCGTTCTGCAGATGAAAACCGCCGATCACCGCGCGGATGGGCATGCCCTCGTTCTGCCGTTGCGCCTGTTCCAGGGTGTTGATCAGGCCAGCGTGACCGCAGCCGAGGCAGACCACCAAGCCTTCGCCGGTTCGCACCCACAGGGCCAGATCGTCGTCAATCGGGTCCGGCCGGACGCCCGCCTGATCAAGATAAAAGGGGCCGCCCGGGTCCTCGAAGATCGTTTCGCGGAGAATGGGGCCGGTCAGGCCGACGTTTTCGGCCAGCATCACCGGCCGCTGCACCCAGTGCACCCGCTCCTGGGGAAAGCGGTCCAGGGCGGTCATGGCCGCACGCGGCATCTGCAGCGGCTTGGCGGTGTGATTGCGGATGCTGTAACGGGGATTGACCGCGCCGGGGTGGCAATACACCTCGAAGGTGCGATCCTGCTGGAGGAGGACGGCCAGACCGCCGCTGTGGTCGTAATGGCCGTGGCTGAGCGCGATGCAATCGGCCGCAAGCGGATTGATCCCCAGGATGCGAGCGTTTTCGAGCAGGGTGGCGCCCTGGCCGACGTCAAACAGGATGCGTTTGTCGGCGGTTTCCAGCCACAGCGCAAACCCGTGCTCAGTCGCAAGCCCGGCCCCGGCCTCGTTGTCGACCAGGATGGTGATTTTGGCGCTTTGGGATGTCATGGTTGCTCACGTCGCATGAATTTGCCCTCGGCCTTGGCCGTCAGTTGACCGCCGCAGCGCATCTCAGCCCGGAGATGGTAGAGCGGCGGGCAGGAAAAGAGCAGCCAGGCCCGGAGTTCCAAGGAGACGTTGCAGGCGGTCGGATGGAGAAAACGAACGCGGAGATCGCCGGTGACCGCCTGGATGGAGTGATGAAACAGGCAATGGGTCATGGCCGCGTCCAGCAGCGAGGCAATGACGCCGCCATGGAGGAGATTATCGTACCCCTGCAGTTCCGCGCCCGCCACAAATTTCGTCCACACCCCGCCGTCTTCGCTTGGGGTGAAGGACAGCCGCCAGGAACGGGGATGAAAATCGCCGCAGAGCACGCAGTGCTCATGCCCGCGCGCCACCTCGGCGGGGAGAGCGGCGCCGGCTGGCCTCACGGCGCGGACAACCCGTTGCCGCCGGCCTCGCCGTCCCGGCGTCGTCGATGCTCCTCGCAGGCCGCCTTGAGCGTGTTGACCGCGAGCAGGGCGCAGTGTTCCTCGGGAAAATCGTCGCCCAGCGCCGCCAAAACGTCCTGCTGACGGAGCGCCGCGGCGTCTTCAACCGATTTGCCCTCGGCCAGGGTGGTCGTCATGCTGCCGCAGGCGCGCGAGGAGCCGCAGCCGTCGGTGACAAAGCCCACCCGCTCCACCCGGCCGTCGCGCACCGCAATCCAGAACTCCATGGTGTCGCCGCACGGCCCGGTGATCCGGCCCCAGCCGTTGCAATCTTCCAGCGGCCCGTAATTGCGCGGCCGCATCGCATGCTCCTGCGCTATCGACGTCCATCCTCTCAAATCAGTGCATCCCATCTGTACCGCGTCTCCTCTTGGTTCCTTGTCGCATCTGGTGTTAACGCAAAAAGCAGGCTCTGGCGGCCTGCCCGATCTGGATCCCTCGACATCGCGCAATCGATTCAGCCTGCTGCGCCTTGATACTCGCGCCGGCCAAGGCGTTGGGCGGTTTCCTCGTCGACCTCGTCCTGCCAACCGTTGCGGGTGATTGCGATCCGGTCGAACTTGGCCGTGTAGGGTTTGATGTCCAGCAGGGGCGTGCCGTCCAGGATGTCGACCCCATCCAGATACAGGATGTTGTTTTCAAGGCGAATCAGCTCAACGATGCTCAAGCCGATGGCGTTAGGCCGGCAGGGCGCGCGGGTGGCAAAGACGCCGCGCTCGACGTCCTGAAGAAATGGTTTAACCAGCAGTTTGGCCGGTTCGGATTGATGAAAATGGAAGAGCAGATAGAGATGCGAGAACCCTTCCAGGTCGCGCAAGCCTGCCGCAAACTCCGGCAGAATTTCCGCCCGCCCCAAACAGCCCTTGGCGTAGGCCGGCTGGATCGGCGTCTCGCGGGCGACGCGGTGTTCGCTGCGCACGACGCCAATCGGCGCAAAGGCAAGATCCGGCGCGGTCATGGCCGATGTCCCTGCGCGTTTGCGGTCAGCGCCCGGCTGAGTTTTCCCTCGCGGTACAGGGCCAGGGCCTCTGCCACGGTGGCCGCCTCGGTGGTGTAGATCGCCACTCCGGCAGCCTGCAAGACGCGGAAGGCCTTGGGGCCGCAATGACCGGTGACCAGCGCCTTGGCCCCAAGCCCCACCACGGTTTCCGCCGCCTGGATGCCGGCGCCGTGGGATGCGTTCAGGTTCTGATTGTCGACTAGCTCGCAACCGGCCGTGTCCGAATTGTAGACAAGGAACCGGGCAGCGCGACCGAATCGAGGATCAAGCGGCGCGTTGAGGTCGCCGCCGGTGGTGGTGAAAACGATGTTCATGGGTTCTCCTGCAAATAAAGTACGCGCGTTTTCCGCCGTCTAAAAGATCGGGGAAAATCGCGCGATGCGCGCCGCGCCGATCCTGGATCGACGCGGCCTAGGCTACCATCGGTTACTGTCCGACCTCCGCGGCTTCCAGGGCGGCCAGACGGTTGGCGATGTTGTCCAATGCTGTTTGCAATGCTGCGGCCTGATTGCGCAAACGCTGTTTTTCCATGTCGGGCCTAGCCGCAACAGGCGCAGTCGTCATGCCGCCGGACTGCCGCGACAAACCGAAACCGCGACACATGCCCGCGCCGCCGCCCGCAGGATTCCAAGCTGCGCCGCGATTGCGGCCCAACCCCAGGCCAGCGCCGCACCGAGGCCTGGCATTGCCGTATTGCTGCGCGCCGGCGCAATATCCGGCGCCGCGTCCTGTGATTGCTCCCATTCCCATGGGTCCTGTTCCGTCTCCTCGGGGCATGGTCTCGTCCTCCTTGCTGAAAAAACATGGCTGAAAACCGCTTGCGCGGAACCGCATCCGACTTGGCTTGATGCAATTGAAGAAAAGCAAACAGGGCGCCACATTCCGCCCCCGGAGAGAACAGCGACAATTCGTTGTAGATAAAGGATTTATGGCAACCACATCAAGACGCAACGACGACCACGGGTAGCGCAAACGCTACCCTGAGCGACGCCGCACAAACGCGGAAGCGCTACCCTGGAGAGATTTTCCAGGGGAGCGCCGGGATGGGGGAACATGCAGACAGGTTGTGCGCGGCTTGGATCAAAGCCGCGCAAGGACGCGGCGACCGCTCAGTACAAGCGCAGCAATTTGTCCAGTTCTTCGGATTTCATGGTGAAGCTGTGGGCTTCCGTAGGGAAGGCGCGACTTTCCACCTCGACCTTGTACTGGGCCAGGGCGGCGGCGATGGGTTCGTTGATTGCAGCAAACTGCTTGACGAATTTGGGGGTGAAACGGTCGTAGAGGCCGACCAGGTCGTGGATCACCAGCACCTGGCCATCGCAGTTTGGTCCGGCGCCAATGCCGATGGTGGGAATGGAAATCGCCTGGGTGATGCGCTCGGCCAGGGGGGCGGGAATAGCCTCCAGGACGATGGAAAAACAGCCGGCATCTTCCATGGCCTTGGCATCGTCGAGCAACTGTTTGGCCGCCTGGGCGCTCTTGCCCTGAACCTTGAAGCCGCCAAGGCTGGTGGCGGTCTGCGGGGTGAGGCCGATGTGCCCCTGCACCGGGATGCCGGCCCGGACAATGGCCGCCACGGTCGGCGCCATGGACACGCCGCCTTCGATCTTGACCGCGTCGGCCCGCCCCTCCTTGAGGATGCGGGTGGCGTTGTTGATCGCCGCAGGAATCGAGCTGTTGTAGGAGCCAAAGGGCATGTCGGTGATCACCAGCGCCCGCTCCACGCCGCGCACCACGGCCTTGGTGTGGTGGATCATCTCGTCCATGGTCACCGAAACCGTGTCCGGATGGCCCAGCACCACCATCCCCAGGCTGTCGCCCACCAGCACGACGTCGATCCCGGCCGCGTCCACCGCCTTGGCCCAGGGATAATCGTAGGCGGTCAGCTCGGCGATGGGGGTTCCGTTTTTGCGGTTTTTGATGTCCGGAATGGTCAGCTTCTTCTGTTGCATGGGGTCTCCTGAGGAAAGGGACTGCCGGAAAGGGGAAATTTAAATCCGCTGCGAGGCGGTGGCCTCCAGGGCTTGGATCAATTGGGTGAGGAGCGCGTTCACCGGCGCGGCCACGCCGACCTCGCGCCCCTTGGCGACCACGGCCCCGTTGATGACGTCGATCTCGGTGGGCCGGCCCCGGAGGATGTCCTGGAGCATGGAGGAACGGTTGGCGGCAGTGAGCGTGCACACCTGCCGAACCCGGTCGAGTTGATCCTCAGGCCCCAGATTGACGCCCAACGCCTGGCCCACGGCCACAGCCTCGGCCACAGCCTGGGCCATAAGCCGTTCGCATTCCGGAACCTGGGCGAGAGCGCCGTTGGCCGCCCGCAGCAGGGCGGTGAGCGCGTTGATTCCGACGTTGACGATCAGCTTTGACCAGAGCAGGGCCTCGCCGTCTTCAGCAATGCGGGTCTCAACCGAGGCGCGGTTGAACAACTCGGCCACGGCGGCTATTTTTCCGCCTTGCCCTGACTGGCCGGACTGTCCGGGGGCGGCGGCAAGCACGGTCGGCCCGACGCCGGCGTGGCGGACGCGCCCCGGCCCCAGCAGGGTGGCGGCCTGGGCCGTAATGCCGGCTGCGGCCCGCGCAGGTCCGACCACGGCGGCAATCCGCTCCAGATTGCCCAGCCCGTTTTGCAAGGTGAGGGTCAGGCCGTCTTCCGCCAGCAGCTGGCGCGCCGTTTGCGCCGCCGCCTCGGTGGATCTCGCCTTGGTGCAGACCAGGATGAGATCGGCTGGCCGGTCGGACTGCGCCGGGTCGGTCAGCGCCGTGACGGGCACGCGGCGCAAAGCCCCGTCCATGCCGGTGAGCAGTAGGCCGTCGCGGTTGATCGCCAGGGCGTGCTCCGCGTTGGTGGTGCAGAGCCGCACCTGGGCAAAGGGGCCGAGCATCGCCCCGAACAGACCGCCCATTGCCCCGGCGCCAATGATCAGTATCTCCAAAGCTCGTCTCCTCTCGGCCGGCTGCGCTGGCCGGGCCGTGTGCTGCGGTTTGCCGGGGAAAAATCACTGGCGACAGTTATAAACCATCGACAAAAAAGATCAACGTCGAACACTTTCGTCCTCTGGAAGAAAGCAAGGGTTTGCGCTGGCGGCCGCGAAGGGGTAGAGTTCGCAGGTTGTCAAGGCTGCGGTTCCGTTGCCCTATCCCCTTTCGGAGAGAGACCATGCATCTCTATATCTGGCGTCACAGCAAACGTTTTTCCAGCTGGTCCATGCTCGATGAACCGCACATCCACAAAGAAAACTACCTCCAGGCCGAGGTTGCGGTGCTGGCCCCGTCCAAGGCGGAGGCCTTGCGGCTTTTGGCGCAGGCCGGTCAATGGAACGTCGAGGATCTGGAGCGGATCGAACCGGAGACCATCTCCCTGAACGAACCGCGGATTGTCGTCAGCCATGTTGATTTCCAATAACCCGCGCGCGGTCGCCGCCCGCCGAGCCCTTCCGGTAACCCGCCGATGAACGACGACTTTTCCGTCCATTTTCCCGCCGTTGCGGTGGGCAACCTGCTCGACTCGATTCCGCACGGCATCGCGGTGATCGACCGGGAGCTGAAGATTGTCCTGATCAACGAGTTTCTCGAAGCCCTCACCGGTCTGGCCCTGGCCGACGTCAAGGGCGTGTATGTCGATTTCGTGCTCCGCTCTAACATTGCCCAGCGCGGCCGCACCTTCCGCGAGGTCCTGGCCAGCGGCGAACCCCTGGTGATCGACGGCGACATCGTCAGCCGCGACCGCCGCAAGATTCCGATGCAGTTCACGCTCTCGCCCCTGCGCGGCGACGAGGACGAAACCGTGGGGCTGGTGATCGTGCTCGACGACCTCTCGGCGGTGGTCGCCTCTGCCGGTTTGAGCGCCGACCACGACCAGACCGATTCGATCATCGGCCAAAGCCCCAAGATGCGCGAGGTGTTTGACCTGATTCCGCTGATGGCCCACACCGAGGCCTCGGTGCTGATCACCGGCGAAACCGGCACCGGCAAGGACAAGGTGGCCGAGGCCATTCACCAGCGGTCCAGCCGCGCCGCCAAGCCGTTCATCAAGATCAACTGCGGGGCCCTGCCCGAATCGCTGCTCGAATCCGAGCTGTTCGGCTACGTCAAGGGGGCCTTCACCGGCGCGGTCAAGGATAAGCCCGGGATGTTCCGCCTGGCCCAGGGCGGCACCCTGTTTCTCACTGAAATCGGCGACATGCCGCTGCCGCTGCAGGTCAAGCTGCTCTCGGTGCTCGACGACCGCGAGTTTTTCCC
>NZ_JAVBXR010000120.1 GCF_030824455.1 Desulfobulbus sp. | reverse complement strand
ACGGTAGTGCTCAGCGCTTTGATGAGCTGGAAGCATGGGGCCAAAGGCTGGTGGCACTTGCCGAGGATGAGCGGTTTGCCGACAATCAAGAGATCAGGCTCGGTGAAGCGCAAGGCTCAGTCAATGCATTAATAAATTATAAAAAACAAGGAGATGACTCGCATGAAGAATATCATTTCTGGCTGAATAGACTGGCCAGAGTTGCGCTTGAATTTCCTGGCAACGCAATAATTCAAAAGCGGGCAAAGGATTTTCATGTTTCCTGGGGCGACCAAAGAATCGCCGGACTTGGAGATGATCAGTTCGTTATGCGATCTCATGTAGTTTCGATCTCGTCAGAGAAAAATGCTGTCCCGCAAAAGGCAAGCCCTTCTGAAGAGAAGGGGAAAGGAGTAGGTATAAAGATGCAACAAACCATTCCGTATGGAGAGAACCAATACGGAGAAAATAATAGCGCCTCGCAAGATACCTACTCGCCATACCGATAAGCTAAAACCTCTTTAGACAGAGGTTGCATGAGTCAAGTTTGCAACTCCTCAACCTCCAGAACCATACCGACAGGGTGTACCCTGCGCTTGGTCGCCGGACTCTGGGTTGAGGAACGCAACCCAACAAACTCCGCCTTCTATTGTTGGGTTGCGCTGCGCTTAACCCAACCGAAAAACCCTCATTTTGAAGACGAAGGCGCATTGAGACTGCCCCAGGTGGTCCGTTTCCAAGCGAGTTGGATTACAACCCGCAAAAAACAGCTATAAAAAACGCACCGAAGTGGCGTTGAGGTATTTTTCTTCGAGAAGGGAGACGATGCGGCGGACGATGTTGCGGCGCAGGTCGAGTTCCTGCGGGGTGTTGGGGTCCTGATGGGCCTCGTTGATCCGGGTGCCGACGATGAAATGGATGATGTCGCTGCCCAGCATCAGGCGGACGATGTCCCCGGCCGGGTTGGCCGGCAACCGCTCCACCGCGACGTTGGTGGCCAGCAGCTGCGCCACGTGCGCCAGGGTCAGGGCGCCTTCGGTGATGAGGTCAATCCCTTCCATGCGGGCCGGCGGCGGCATGCCGGTGTCGGCCTGGGTGAGATCAACGGTGATTGGCCGGCGCAGGATGCGACCGACAATGGTGGCGGTGGTGCCGCCGCAGATGATTTTCTTGCCGGGAAAGGTCATGGCGGCCTGGGCCAGCTCGAAATCGCGCTGGGGGGCAAAGGGCGGCCCGGTCATAATCAGGAGTTGCCTCGGCACCCGGAAATGAACCACCGCGCAACTGATGTCGTCGCGGGCGCAGCCGCTGTCGTTGGCCAGGGCCTGCTCCATCAGGGCCGCGGTCAACCGCCGCGAGGAGATGTCCGGTCGGGCGCGGATCAAATCGCCGGCATAGGCGACCGCCGCCTCCCTGGTCCAGCCGAGCGGCATGTCGCGCCGCCCCATGCCCGACTGACTGACGCCGTCGGAAAAACAGAGCAGCCGGTCGCCGATCTCAAGCTTGAGCGCGCCGTGGTAGATCAGCCGGTCCTTCCATCGCTCCAGGGTAATCACCGCCCTCTCCAGAGCAACCTCTTCAGCGCCGCGCAGCAGCGCCAGCGGAGGGTTGCCGTGTTCAATAAAGCGCAGTTCGCCGTTTTCGTTGAGGTCTATCAGGGTGAAGGTGGAGTAGCTGATCTTGCGCACCTCGCAGATCGGCAGGGTGTCCATGATCGACCGGGCCCAGATGCGCGCGTCGGCCCAGGCCGAGGCGAACTTGAGGGCCATGGAGGCGGTGAGGTTGGCCAGCACCGAGGCCTTGACCCCGGAGCCGAGGCCGTCGGAGAGCACGGACAGCACCCGCCCCTCGGCCTTGATCCGGTGGGAGAGAAAGACGTCGCCGCAGATGGCCTGGCGGTTCTTGCAGCACTGGGCGTGATCAACGTCGATGAAGGCGGTTTCAGTCACTGTGGTCTCCGCCCTCGTCTCCCTCGATCTTGGCCGGCGAGAACGATTCAATGATGCTGCTCAGGGTGACCTCGGATTCGGCGGCGTTTTCGCCCAGCAGATAGGCAATCTTCTGCACCGTGGCCAGATTTTTCTGGATGACCTCGCGGGCGCGGCGGATCACCTGCTCCTTCTGCACCGCCGGCCGGGTGATGTCCTGGAAAATAGCGCCGACCACCGCGTGCGGATCAATGGTGAAGATGGAGAGATGGAGGATGGTGTCGAGAAAACGGACGTCCCGATCCAGGATGTCCATGTCGTTTTTAAGCACGCTGGCAAACAGGTTGTGGAAGGGAAGCAGGTCGGTGAGGCAGAGCCCTTCGAGTTCCGCCGGCGCCGCCGCCGGACGCTGGTGATTGATGATGTCGACAAAGGCGCTGTTGCATTCCAGCACCCGCAGGTCGCTGTCGACAATCACCACCGCCGAAGGCATTTTGTGGATCAGCACGTTGGCTTTTTTGAAAGCCAGTTGGCGCATCCAGCTGACGCACATGGCCCGTTCGGCGCGCTCGGCGATCAAGGCTTTGCCGAATTCCCGACAGGAATCGTAGCCGCAGCCGCCGCAGTTGAGCTCGTCTTCCAGCGACCGCTTGCCGATCGAGCGCAGCACCTCGCTGATCCGGGTTTCCGAAGGCGGCGGCTGGCTGAGCGGCAGGGGTTCAATCAACCGGCGGATGTCGATCTCGGGCAGACGGGGCACGGATTGATCGTCCGGGTAATGGGCGCTTGCCAGCACCCGTTGTCGCTTGGCCACGGTGGCCCCCGGCCGGGTGACCTTGGGGCCGTTGACGCAGCCGCCTTCGCAGGCGAGCAGTTCGAGAAACAGCCCCTGGCCGGACTCCAGCGCATCCAGATCTTCCAGCCCGTCCAGGGCGTTCTCCACCGCCGGCAAGCCGGAAAAACTCATGAACGAGGCGTCGTCCACCCGGCAATGGGCCTGAATGCCGGCGATCATGCCGCCGTCCACCGGATAGAGCACGCCCTCCTCGGCGGCCTGGGGCACGAACAGGTCTTCGCTGCCCGGCGTCATGGCGCGCGGATCGATCCGTTCCGCAGCCAGCCAGATGCGCAGGTCCTCAAAGGTCAGGGCGATGTCAAGCAGGTCGGGGTTTTCGTCGGCCTCCAGCTTCTTGGCAATGCAGGGCCCGACAAACACAATGGACACGGACTCGCCAAAATGGCGGCGCAGCATCCGGCAGTGGGCCAGCAGCGGCGACAGCAGGGTGGTGACGGCCCCGGCCAGGTGCGGTTTGTGTTTTTGGATGTAGGCCACCACAGTCGGGCAGGCCGAGCTGATCAGGGTGCGGCCCGGTTGCTGACGCAGCGTTTGGGCCACATGGGCGCTGACCTGCTGGGCGCCGAGCGCGGTTTCCGAAACCCCCGCAAAGCCCAGACGCCTGAGCGCGGCGATCATCTGGCCGGTTGCGACGTTGGGAAATTCAGTGATCCAGGAGGGGGCCAGGGAAACAAAAACGCGCCTCGGCAGCTTGACCAGCTGGCGGGCGCGGGGCAGATCGTTGCGCACGTGCTTGGCGGCGTTGGGGCAGATGGAGACGCAGGCCCCGCAGAACACGCACATCTCGGTGACAATGGTGGCGTAGGCGTCCTGCACCCGGATGGCCTTGACCGGACATTGGCGGACGCATTTGTAGCAGTCCTGGCATTCATGCTTTTCGGTGTAGATTGGCGAGCGGCTATCCATCGGCGCCCTTCTCCTTGCCGGCGGCGAGGTGGTGTTTGAGCAGTTCGGGAAAACAGGACGGCTGCACATGGGAGTACAGGGTGTTTTCAATAGTGATGTTCGGCCCTTCGGTGCACTTGTTCTCGCACAGACGCCCGGAAATTTCCGGCCTCACCCCGGCCGATTCGGCGCAGCGGCGCAGGGTTTCGATGGCCTCGCCGTTGTTGCCCCGGGAAAAACAGGAACTGCCCATGCACACCGCAATTCGCAGGGTGGTTTGTGCAAGCTGCTCCGGCGGGGCTGCT
>NZ_JAVBXR010000115.1 GCF_030824455.1 Desulfobulbus sp. | reverse complement strand
AATTCTTCCGCACCCGCCCTGCCCTGCCGCTCAGGCGGGAACGGGTGGAACTGGCGGATGGCGATTTCATCGATCTCGCCTGGGCAGACGGCCACAGCGGCCCCACGGTGCTGATGCTCCACGGCCTGGAGGGCAACCTCCGCTCCCACTACGCCCTGCCGGTGATGGACACCCTCTGCCGGGCCGGGATGCAACCGGTATTCATGCATCTGCGCGGCTGCAGCGGCGAGCCCAATCGCTTGCCCCGCACCTACCACTCCGGGGCCGTCGAGGATCTGGCTGAGGTTTTACGCCACCTCCAGGCCAGCGGCCGGCCGGTTGCGGCGGCCCTTGGCTTTTCCCTGGGCGGCAACCTGCTGCTCCGCTATTTGGGCATCGCGGGATCGACCTCCTTGCTGCAGGCGGCGGCGGCGGTGTCCGTGCCCTTTGTGCTGGCTGATGCGGCCCGGCGGCTGGAGCAGGGCGGCTCACGGATCTACCAGCACTACCTGCTCTCCCGGCTAAAACAGGCCTATCGCCGGAAATTCGCCGCCGTGGAATCGCCGCTGCGGGTTGACTTGGACCGGGTCCGCACCCTGTGGGAGTACGACCAGCAGGTGACTGCGCCGCTCAATGGTTTTGCCGGGGCCGACGACTATTACCAGCGCTGCAGTTCCATCGGCTATCTCCACCGCATCACCACCCCGACCCTGATCCTCCACAGCCTGGACGATCCCTTCATGTACCCGGGCAACGTCCCCGGCCCGGAGCAGATCGGACCCGGCGTGCGCCTGGCCGTCCAAACCCACGGCGGCCACGTCGGCTTCATCGACGGCCGCTTTCCCTGGCGCACCCGCTGCCTGATCGACCGGATGATTCCCCCCTTTTTCCAGCAACAGCTGACCTGCCCCATCGCTTCTTCCGATTAAGCCGGGGGCGACGCCGCTCCTCGCACCTTGTCCACGGCCCCCAGGGCCTCGTCCAGATCAAAGATCTCAAAACAGACCAGCCGATCCTCCTGCAGATAGGGGAGCGCCCGCTGCAGGGTGGCGTCGTCGAGCGGCAGGTGATCGTTCCGGCCGTCGAAGCCGGAGAGGTGGAGTTCAACGATGTGGGGCAGGTAATGGTCGGGCAAGGGCCTGCCCAGCAGGCTGTGGGTGAGGTCAAAGGTGAAACGCGGGTGGAACTCGACCTGATCGATCAGATTTTCCACTGAAACCAGGGCGGGCCAGGCGAGATCGCGCCAACCCGGCAGGGGATGCAGGGTCATGTTGAGCAGGGGGAAGCCGCTCTCGGCGAAAAACCGGGCGGCCTCCCAGGCCCCGGCTGCCGCGTCGGTGGGCAGGTGGAGGGTGTATTCAAGATCCAGCCCGGCCAGGGCGTCGAGCCAGGAGACCACCTTGGCCCGCATGTCCCGATCCCAGGTGTAAACCAGCAGCTCGACAAAGTCGACCCGGCCCTCGACCAGACGGGCGTTATCGAGGAAATTCTCCCCGGTAAGCCATGACGTGGTTCCCAATTTCATCGCGTGATTTCCCTATGGCGGCAAAGGTGCCCATTTCTTCGATCATCCGCAGCGCGGCCTCAATAATGCTGAACACCAGGGCGCAGCCGGTGCCCTCGCCCAGGCGCATGTTCATGTCGAGCATCGGCTCCAGGCCGGTGATTTCCTTGAGCAGTTTGGCCCCCGGTTCAAAGGAGATGTGCGAGGGAATCATGTAGTCGACCGCCTCGGGCTTGAGCCGTATGGCGGTCAGCGCCGCGACGTTGGAGATCAGGCCGTCGGTGACCACCGGCACGCGCCGCGCCGCGCAGGCCAGATACACCCCGGCCATGCCGGCAATGTCGAGGCTGCCCACCTTGGAGAGCACGTCCAGGGCGTCGTCCGGGTCGGGCCGATGCAGCCGCACCGCCTGTTTGACCACCTCTTTCTTGCGTTCAAAGGCCTGATCGGTCAACCCGGCGCCGCGGCCCACCACCCGGTCGATGTGGGCCCCGGTGAAGCCGTAGAGCACGGCGCTGCTGGCGGTGGTGTTGCCGATGCCGATCTCGCCGGCGCCAAACAGATCGTAGCCCTGGTCAATGGCGGTGTTGGTCACCTCAATGCCGACCTCAATCGCCTGCACCGCCTCGGCCCGGCTCATGGCCGGCTGCTCAAGGAAATTGGCCGTGCCGTAGCGAACCTTGCGATTGAGCACCTTGGGCAGATCAACGTCCACCTGGATGCCGACGTCCACAGCGATGACGTCGGCCCCGGCGTAGTTGGCCAGGAAATTAACGCCCATCCGCCCGGAGGTGACGAAATCGGCCCCGATGCGGGTAATATCCTGCGGATACATGGCGATGCCCTCGGAGCAGACGCCGTTGTCGGCCATCATCACCACAATCGCCTTCTTGGTGATACGGTTGTGGATCTTCCCGGTGATGCCGGCGATCTGGCGGGCGATGTCCTCCAACTTGCCCAGGCTGCCCGGCGGCTTGAGGCAGTAATCGATCTCTTTCTGCGCGGCGGCCATGACCGCTCGGTCGGTGGGCGCGATGGCGTCCAGGGTCTTCTGCAGCAGTTCCATGACGGCTCCTATCGATAGTTGAAGCGGATGAGGATCGGCAGTTCGCCCATGAATTCGATTTCGCTCAGGGTGGCGTTGTCGACCTTGAATTGCCAGTATCCCTTGGACACCGACTCGGAAAAGAAATGGGCAAACAGCGAGCGAATGCAACCGCCGTGCGAGACCACCGCCACCCGTTTGCCGGGGTTGTGGCGGACAATCTCCTCGACCACGCTGATCACCCGGTGTTTGAAGGCGGCAAACATCTCGCCGCCGGGGATCTGGGTCTGTTCCCAGTCGGTCAGCCACATCTGCCAGATGTCCGGGTACTGCTTGGCGATCTCGGAAAAATGCATGCCCTCCCAATCGCCGAAATGGAATTCCTGGAGACTGGTGTCGGTGATGATTGGCGCATCCTCGCCAAAAACCAGGGTAGCCGTCTCCACCGTCCGTGAGAGCGGGCTGGCAAAGATCGAATCCACTTGCAGGGCGTTGATCCGTTCGCGCAGCGATGCGGCCTGGAGACGGCCGTGATCGTTGAGCGGGGTGTCGGTGCTGCCCATGAGAATGCCGGTTTTGTTCTGTTCGGTTTCGCCGTGGCGAATGAGATACAAGGTGGTGGTGTTCATAGGGGATAGTTCCAGACAAGAAGAAAGACAAGGAAACTGAGGGTTTCCGAAAGTTCGATGCTGGCGCCGATGGTGTCGCCGGTGATGCCGCCCAGCCTCCGCTTGAGGTAGAGCGCAAACAACACCGCCAAGAGAATCGGCGGCAGGTGGAGCACAACGAGCAGCAGGGGAATCCGGGACAGCGGCACGCCAAAGAGCAGGAGCGCGCCGGCGACCAATGCGAGCGAAACCAAGGTGGCAGCCGCCGCCTGGGCCAAGCCGGTCTGATTGACGTAATCGCCGATGCCGCGCTCCTCGCGGGCGTACCGGGCCGAGGCCGAATGCCAGGTCAGGGCGGTGCGGCCCAGCACCGGCGTGATAAGTACGGCCAGGGCGCCGCCGTCGGCGGGGATGTTGCGAAGGAGTATGTATTTGAGGAGAATGGTCAGCACCAGGGCGATGACGCCGTTGGCCCCCAGAGTGGAATCGCGCATGATTTCCAGCATCCGCTCGCGGGAGCGGTAGCTGAACAGCCCGTCGGCGGTGTCGGCGATGCCGTCGAGGTGCAGGCCGCCGGTGACAGTGATCAGGAGAATCACCGCGACAATCGCAGCCACCTCCCGGCCGAGCCAGGCGTCGGCCAGCGCAAAACCGGCGACGGCGGGCAGGGCCGCCAACAGACCGACCAGCGGCATCCATTTCATGCCCTGGACAAAGCGCTCGGCAGTGAAATCGATCTGCAGCGGAATCGGATACCGGGTCATGAACTGGATCATCAGCACGAGCGCCTTCATCTCCCCTTCCCTCTTAACCCTTGATCCGCACCGGAATGCCGGCGACCACCCAATAGACTTCCGCGGCGGCGGCGGCCATCCGTTGGTTGACCCGGCCGGCGCAGTCGCGGAAGAAACGGGACAGCGGGTTGATCGGCACAATCCCGCAGCCCACCTCGTTGGTAACCGCGATCAGATCGGCCCGGCCGGCGGAGGCGGCGGCAATGATCGCCTCGATCTCGGCCAGCACGTCGGCCTCGACCGCGTTCAACTGGGCCACGGTCGGCTGATCCCAATCCATGGTCTGGGCCAGCATCCGGTTGGTGATCATCACGGTCAGGCAGTCAAGCAGCAGGGCGGCGAAGGCCTCCTCGCCGTGCGCGGCAATGATGGCCGAAGGCCGTGTCGGCGCCTCAAAGGTGCGCCAGGATTCGGGCCGCTGCCGCCGGTGCTTGGCAATGCGGTCTTCCATCTCGGCGTCCAGCGCCTGAGCCGTGGCAATATAGCCGACCTCGGGACCAAAGCCGGCAAGCAGCTGTTCGGCAAAGCTGCTTTTGCCGCTTCTAGCCCCGCCGGTGACAAGGATAATGCGCCCCATAGAACCACCCAAGATGTGATGCGATCAGCGAAAGGACTGCAGAGGTTGCGGCGACAAGCAGCGCAAGGGCAGCGGAAACGTCTTCGTCCCGACTGATGGTTGCCCCATAGACTCCGGTGGCCGCACAGGCTCAACAATCCGAGCAGTTACAAAAACAGCGTGTTTCGTCAGGGGGGAGGATGCGAGAACCGCTGGCGCGGCGTCGGCGTCTCATTCCACGAAGACCCACGTTCAAGAGGAGTGTCTGGCTCTTCCGCTGGGCGCGGAATCACAGTTGCGGGACAGCACGGGAATCGCACCCGTTTCCTCCATAAAAAAAAGAAGGCGCGCGGACTTGCCGGCGCTCAGCCGAGGGTTATATCGAATTCAGAAAAAAAAAGATAGAGGCAAATGAACCCCTGCCTGATCCGCTGCGTAGCCGCAGCCCGCCGCCTACTTGCAGGCGAAAAAGGTGACGTATTTGCCGATCTCGGCAATGCCCGCCTTGG
Source organism: Desulfobulbus sp. (assembly GCF_030824455.1). Lineage (GTDB taxonomy): Bacteria > Desulfobacterota > Desulfobulbia > Desulfobulbales > Desulfobulbaceae > Desulfobulbus. Next base: position 27,783 of record NZ_JAVBXR010000115.1, on the reverse strand, counting down.
CGACCCCGTCTTTCAACATGTTCTCGTCGTGCCCGCTTGAATGTCGCCAGGCGTCGAATTGCTTGAGCGGGTTGCTGTAATTCCAGCCCACGTTTTCCACGCACAGACGGCTGCCGGAACGCTCAAAACGCTCGTCAAAGTTGCGGTGACTCATCCGTTTCTGCTGGAACATTGCAAAACTGTGGTTCTTGGCCAGGCGGGTCAGACCGGCGTCGAACCGCAGGGGGGCCAGCCCGTTGACCTGCCGATAATTGTTGATCTGCTCAAGCAGGGTTCGGGCGTACAGGGTGGAACCGTCGTCTTCCATGGCCCGCGCCGGCAAAACGCCGCCCACGGTCCACCACAGGGCGAGCGCCGTCCACAGGAAAGAGCGGAAACTTTTCAATCGCATCGGAGGCCTCAAAACAGGTTTGCCTTTTGTCATGCCAGGCGCCAGAATGAATCTATACGAACAGGAGCGCTCATCATGCCGTTATTGGCTTGAGGGCGTCAAGGAAAACCGTGGCCCCGGCCAGGCGTTCCCCGGCGGCAGGCGACGCCCCTGAATTGGGCCACTGGCGCACTAATTTCATTTTATTTTTTCAAATCAATGCTATACTCCTCCGTGCCGGCAAAATTGAATGCTGCGCCGATCTGAAATCGACTGTTTCCCAGGAGGTCTATGATGGCGAACAGAGGTCATAAAATCTCCCAAAGCATACGAACAGGATCACGGCTTGTTCTCCAGAGCCTGCTGCTGGTTGCCGTGGGCGCGCACAGCCAAGCCGAGGCCTCAGGTTTCCGCATCGCCAACCAGTCGCTCGGCGCCGTGGGTTTGTCCGGCGCGCACGTCGCTTTTACGCCAGGCCCGGACGCCAGCTCGTACAACCCGGCCAACATGACCTGGCTTGCGGATCAGTGGCTGCTGGAAACCAGCCTGACCCTCCTGACCCTGCCCTCGATCACCTACACCGACAACCGCAGCGCCGCATTGAACGGGTCTTCCGACAGCGAGGTTTTTTTTATGCCGCTTGCGCACCTTGTTTCGCCGGAATACAACGACTTCCGTTTCGGATTTTCTCTCACCTATCCCTACGGCCTGGCCAAGCAGTGGAGCCAGCCCTTCCCCAAGGCAAGCGCGGAGCAATTTTCGCTGTTGAACGTTGAGGCCAATCCCACCGTCGCCTACCAGGTGAACCCGTGGTTGAGCGTCGGCGGCGGCATCCGGGTTGTCTACGCCAAGGGCGAAGTCGACAATGAAGTGCTCAATCCGCCCTTTCCCACAATTGATCCGTTAACGAGCCTCAGCCGCTCCGCCGACGCCGACGACACCCAACTCGGCTACAATTTGGCTCTGTCCGTCCGCCCCCTCGATCAATGGACCCTTGCCGCCACCTACCGTTCCGAGGTCGACCTGAACCTGTCGGGAACCGGCGATCTCAAGGCTTTCCTGGGCGCAATGCCGCTCCCCCCCTACTCCGGCCCCTCGTCCATCGACATTACCCTGCCGGCCGTACTCAGTCTGGCCACCGCTTACAGCTTTGACCGCCTGACCGTGGAACTGGGCTGGGACCGGACCTTCTGGTCGTCGTTCAAGGAGCTGGATTTTCAGTTCGGGCAAAATTTTCTGGGTACGCCCTTTGATCCCTTTGACCGGGCCGTCGCCAAAAACTGGCAGGATTCCGACGCCTACCGCCTCGGCCTGACCTACGCCTGGAACGACCGCTGGACCACCACCCTGGGATTTGCCTACGAAGAGACGCCCGTGCCTGCCGAAACCCTGGGATTTGAACTGCCCGACACCAACGCGAGGGTGTACAGCGCTGGACTGCGCTACCGCTGGTCAAGCGCCACAGAGGTGGGCTTTTCCTACATGTACCACCGCACTCGCAGCCGCTCGGTGACCAACGACGCCGGCATTGACGGAACCTTCACCGACGGCGGGGCGCACGCGGCAACCATTGGCCTGGTCACCGCCTTCTGATCTCTTCACCTCCCCCCGATCCGAATCACACTCAGCCCCAAGGAAAGCGTATGACATCTCCCCCCGCTGTCCCGACGGCGTCTCAGGACGCCTCGTCGCTCACCACCTCGTTGCTTGAACCGATTCTTGCCTTTGCCGTGGTGCGTTCGTTTGCCGCCGGGGAACCGATTCTTGCTCCGGGCGCGGCGACCAACACCTTTTATTTTCTGGTCAGCGGCGCGGTGGAGGTCAGTTACACCGACCGTTCCGACACCCGGATTACCGTAGCCCTGATCGGCGCCGGCGAATTTTTTGGGGAAATCGGCTATTTCGACGGCGAGTCGCGGGTTCGCGACATTCAGGCGGTGGACCAGGTCCGGGTCGGCATCTTCGACAGCGACGTGATGGACAGTTTGCGGGAACAACACCCCAGCCTGTTCACCGACTTCATCCTCTTTCTCACCCAAAAGATCTGCGGCAAATTCCGGCGCATCGCCGGCGAACGCGAACCGATCGCCGGTTACGCCGACTCGCTCTCCACCCGCCACGCCAGCCGCTACACCGAGGCCAAACCCCTGCCGGCCCCCTTGCTGCACTCGTCGCAATGGCACAGCATCAGCAGTCGGATGGAAACCTTTAAATCAGAATTGTTCAACCTTTCCCACCGCCTGCAAAAAACCGAGGCCGAAGGCAAACAGGATCTGGAGAGCGAAGCCCGCTGCCATGCGGTGCTGGCCGAACTCAACGGTTCTCTGGCCGATTTCGAGCAGACCATGGCCGGCAGCGGCTATGCCGAGGTGATGTGGGGCTATGTGTTCAAGGAGATTTTTCCGTATCTCATGCGCAGCCGCTTTGCCGAACGGGCCTACTTCAAACCCAAGGGCTATGCCGGCGATTTTCTCATGATGGAGCATATTTACGCCAACATTCCCAAAGGCGAGGGCAAGCTCGGCGAAATCATCGACGATTTCTGCCTCCAGCGTCCCGGCTCGCTGGCCATTCGCGGCCGGCGGATTCTGATGAAAGAACAGCTGATGCGCTTAAGCGGCCCCATCGCCGCCCGCGGCGGCGTCACCCGGATCATGAACCTGGCCTGCGGCCCCAACCGGGAGCTGTTCGATTTTTTGGCCGACTGCGAGTACAGCGAGAGCGTCGAGGCCCTCTGCGTCGACATCGACTCCGAGGCGCTGCAGTACACCAACCAGTACGTCAACATCTTTCCCCACCGCGCCTCAATCCGGCTGATGAGTGAAAACGTCATCAAATGGTCGCTGGGTCGGGCCAAGCATCACATCGAGCCGCTCGACATCATTTATTCTGCCGGCCTGTGCGATTATCTTGATCCGCGGCTGTTCCGCGCCCTGATCACCCAGTGCCACCGCCATCTCAAACCCGGCGGAGCCCTGCTGTTGGGCAATTTCACCTTTTATCCCGATTCCCTCTTTCTCGACAAACTCCTCAAGTGGGAGTTGATCTACCGCAGCGAAGACGATTTGCGGGAACTGTTCGCGCCGACCCCCTTTGGCGACGGGGTGAAGGTTCTGGTCGAGCAGTCGGGGGTCAACCTCTTTGCCCTGGCCGTCAAGGAATGACCGGGCGCACGGCGGCTGCCGAGGGCGCTTCGCCGCCGGTTGAGCAGGAGATGGAGGAACTCTTTTATCAGCGGACGCGCATTTGTCTGTGGATGGGGGTGGTGTTTTTTTCCTTTTTTTCCCTGCTCGATTTTGTCCACTGCCGCCCTTTTTTTTCCTTGTTCTTCTTTTACCGGCTCAGTTTCGTCCTGATTCTGCTGGGGATGCTCCGACTCCTCAAGCAGCCCGAGGTCAAGCGTCACACCCGGCCGATGATGTTTGCAGCCATGCTCCTGGGCGCATTGATTATCTCCTTGATGACCGTCAAGCTGGGCGGTTTTGCGTCCGGGTACTACGTCGGCATCCTGTTGATGGTTGCAGGCGGCTTTTCCGTGCTTCCGTTAACCGTGCTCCAGGCCTTGCTGCTGGGCGGCTCCATGTATCTGGTCTACGCCCTCACCGTTTTCCTTGGCTCCCCGCCCATGGACCACCGGGCCATGATTGACGTGGTCAACAACAGTTTTTTCTTCCTCAGCATCGTCATCGTCACCACGGCCCAGTGCTTCGATGAAATCCAGACCCAGGTGCGGTCGCTGCGGGCCAAGAAAAGTCTGCAGGCCATCAACCGCGAACTCAAACACTATACCGGCAACCTGGAGTCGCTGGTCAAACAGCGCATGGAACTGCTTGAGGAATCCGACCTCAAATTCCGCGAGCTGTACAACAACATCCTCGATCTCGTGGTCCTGATCGATCCGACCGGGACCATCCGCATGATCAACCCCCACGGGGCGCACCTCCTGGAGTTGTCGCCGCAAACGCTGCAGGGCAGGCCTTTTGCCGATTTTCTGCCGCCGCGCGATCAGGACATGCTCCACGGCGAGGTGATGGACCGCCTGCGCCGGGGCGAAAGGGTCAGGGGCGTGCAGATGCAGATGCTGACCTATCAGGGCCAGCCCCTGGAGGTGGAATTGAGCGGCAACACCGTCGCCATGCCCGAGGGCGACCAATGCTGCCAATTGATCATCCGCGACATCACCGCAACCAAGGAGATGGAAAAGCGGGTGCTGGAATCCCGACAACTGCTCGACACCTCCCGCCAGGCGGCCATTTTCGGTCTGGCCCGCCTTGCCGAATGCCGGGACGACGGCACCGGCGCGCACCTGCTCCGCATCCGCGAATACACCCGCATCCTAGCGGTCGAGCTGGCGCAGTCGCCGCAGTTCGCGCCCGTGGTCACCGAGAATTTTATCGAAGACCTCTGCCTGTCCTCGCTGCTCCACGACATCGGCAAAATCGGCATTCCAGACGCCATCCTGCTCAAACCGGAACGGTTGACCGTGCCGGAATTCGACGCCATGAAACGCCACTGCGAATTTGGCAGCGCCGCCCTGGCGTCGGCGGAAAAGAACTCGGAAAGCATCTCCTTTCTCCGTCTGGGGCAGGAAATCACCCGCTTCCACCATGAAAACTGGGACGGTTCGGGCTACCCCCACGGTCTGGCCGGCGAGGCCATCCCGCTTTCCGCCCGGATTGTCGCCCTGGCCGACGTCTACGACGCGCTGACATCCAGCCGCCCCTACAAGCCGGCCTATTCCCATACGCAGACCCGGCAGTTGATTGTCCAAGACAGCGGCCGCCGTTTCGACCCGGCCGTGGTCGACGCCTTTCTCAAGCGGGAACACGAGTTTCAGGCCGCCCGCAAACAGTCGGCCACTGCCTTACGGGCTTCCTGAGCACCGAACCGCATGCGCAACAACGACGAGTTCCAACGGGAATCGCAACAGCTGCACCACCGCAGGGTGTACACCATCCTCCTGGCCGGGGCCGGCGTCATGGCGCTGTTCACCATCCTTGACCGCATCCTGATTCCACAGCATTTCTTTGAATTTCTCCGCTACCGGCTTTTCGCCGTCGGCTTTGTCGGCGCGCTCCTGGCGGCCAACTATTTCGACCGCCTGCACCGACGAGCCTGGGTGATCGGCTTTGCCGGCTACATCTGCGCGGGCAGCGTCATTCTCTTCACCGTCCTGCGCCTGGGCGGCGTCGAATCGCCCTATTACGTTGGCCTGATCGTCGCCATGGTGATGTACACCGCCCTGGCCCCGCTCACGGTTGCCCAGACTCTGATCAGCGGATTTGCCCTCATCTGTTTCTATCTGGTCTCGATCTCGTTTATGGAATCGCTCTCCAAGTATCAACTGACCAGTTTGTTCAGCAATTTATTCTTCATGATCTGTTTCGTGTTTATCGCCGCCACCCAGAGTTGGGCCGACACCAGCGCCCGACGCCGGGAGGCGCTCTTGCGCCGGGCGGAAAACGAGGCCGCTGAAAGGCTGGCGCAACACGCCAATTACCTGGAACAGGAGGTCAAGCGCCGGACCGCAGAACAAAAGGCGTCGGAGCAACGCTACCGGATTCTCTACGAGGCCATCGCCGACGACGTGGTCCTGGTTGCCGCCGATGGAAAAATCCTCCAGGCCAACAGCTCATACCTGGAACATTTTTACGGCGGCGCGCCGCCGACTGGGGCTTCGTTTTTTGACGCGGTGCAACCCCGAGACCGCCACAGGGTGCAAACCGACCTGCTTGATCGGCTCGAGCAAGGATCGCCGGTTGCCGATTGCCGCCTCACCTTGCAGTCGCATCACAATCTTCCGGTCGAGGTTGAAATCAACGGGGCCCTGCTGGCGCGCAATGACCGCAAACTCGGCCTGCAGCTGGTCATCCGCGACATCGGCATCCGGCAAACATTGGAACAAAACCTGCTCGCCTCGCTCAACAAAATCCGGCAAACGGAAAATGCGGCCATTCTTGCCCTGGCCAAACTTTCGGAGTACCGCGACGTCACCCCCGGCAATCACCTCGAACGCATCCGGGAGTACTGCCGCCTGCTGGCGGACGAACTCTCGCAGCGCCCCGAATATTCAGCCGTCGTCACCCCGGCGTACATCCAGAACCTGTACCAGGGCGTCATTCTCCACGACATCGGCAAGGTGGCGATACCCGACGAGATTCTCCAAAAGATTGGCCCGCTAGACGCCCGGGAAGAGGCGCTGCAACGGCTGCACGCCATCAAGGGCGGCGACGTGATCAAGGCCATGGAAGAAGAGGTCAAAGGCAGCGGCTTTTTGGCGGTTGCGCAAAACGTCGCCTATTACCACCACGAACGATGGGACGGCCAAGGCTATCCCTATGGCCTCCACGGCGACCAGATCCCTCTGGAGGCCCGGATCATGGCTCTTGCCGACGCCTACGAGGAATTGACCGCCGCTCTTGAGCCGGCGAAGCGAATGCCACATCGCGATGCGGTGCAGCGCATTGTCGACGAAGTTGGCCAACACTTCGATCCCGCCGTGGTCGACGCCTTTGTCGTCCAACAGGACGCCTTTGACCGGGTGCGGCGCTCCCACGCCGAGCCAGGGAGCGACGCCTTAGCCGACGCCTGCAAAAGCGCAAGCGCGACATGATCAAACTTGAGCCGGCGAAGCCGCATATTTTCCCTTGCCGTTCGAAACCAAATACACTAAAACCACACAGAATTAACTGATACACGCATTCCGGCGGGGACGGACCTGCACGGTGCGGACATATTGATTACCAGAGACTGGACAGCGAGTTCCCTAACGGAGGAGTAAATGATGAAAACGAATATGATGCGCGCCCCGCTCATCAAATCAGCGATTGTACTTCTAATTTTTGTCCTGCTGGCCTATTTGACCAGCTCTTCGCCCGAGGGCGGCGTCCTCAACTCCGTGGGCCTGATCATCATCGGCGCCTTCCGCCTGGTGCAATGGGCCATTGCCATGGCCATCGGTCTGGCTGTGTGCATTGCCTTTCTCATCGGAATTTTTCTCTTTGCCGTGTCTCTGGTCAACAAAGAGACAGCCGCGTCGATGTACGAAGGCGTGAAGTGTTCGATCAGCGAGCTCTGCCGGCCGCTGTTTTCCTGCCTGGGTTCCTTTCAATGCAAGGATGCGCAATGCGCTCCGGCCCACCACGGCGCCGGGCTGAAGGATGAGCTACAGACCATCATTGCCGGCGAGGTCAAGAAAGTTGCCGACAACCAACAGGCGCTCAACGATCAGTTTGCCGCCCTCAACACTAAAATCCAGGCCCTGGAAGTGAAGAGCAACGACTTTGCCGCCGCTGGTCAGTTGGAAGCCATTGCCGGCGAAATTGCCGCATCCGGACAGTTGCTGGGCGCAGTGAAAGAGAACGTCGCTGTCCTTGACGGCAAACTCAACAGCACCGTGCAGCAATTGCAGGCCATCACGCCTGAAAAAATGCTCGGCGATCTGCCGGCGCGTTTGGAAAAATTAGAGCAAAAAGGCGAGGGCTTCGATCCGAAACCGCTGACCGAATCGATTGAAACCCTGCAACGGGAAGTGGAAGAAATGAAAAAGAAGGGCGCCGGCAACAACCCCAAAACAAAACGCAAGGCCTGAGTCTCGACGCCGAAAGGCGTTTGTCTGGACCAAGCCGCCGTTGTACCAAGCCGTCCCGCGTTAAAGCGGGGCGGCTTTTTTTATTCCGCCGGCCGGACGGCCCTTATCGGGGCAGCAGTTCCTTGAAATATTCGATGGAGGGGAAGTTGCAAGAATACTGCACCCGTTGGCGACTGCTTGGCCGCGCCACATACAGCAGATAGGCCAGCCCGTGCGTTTGCGCGGCGAACAGCACCTTTTCCGTGTCGTCGACCAAAAGGGTCCGGGTGCGATCAAAGGCAAGCTGCTGCTCCAGACGGTCCCAAAATAGCGGATCCTCCTTGGCCAACCCCACCTCCTCGGCGCAGACAATCCGGTCAAACCAAGGGCCAAGGGCTGTTTTTTCCAGCTTGATCGACAGGGTGCTGGAATGGGCGTTGGTGATCAGATAGAGTTTTTTTCGATTTTTCAGGCAGTATTCCAAAAATTCAATCACATAGGGGTGAACGCCGATCAGGTGGTTGATCCGCAGCTTCAATTCCTGCAAATCCATGCCCAACTCACGGGACCAGAAATTGAGATCCGCCCAGTCCAGGGTGTCCTTAACCTTGTGATACCTCGCCAGCAGCTGGCCTCTAGCCTCGTCCACCGAGATGTCGTGCAGCAGGCTGTAGTGCTCGGGCAGGTACTGCTCCCAGAAGTAATCGTCAAAATGCTTGTCGAGCAGGGTGCCGTCCATGTCCAGAAGCACGGTGTCGATGTTGTCCCACGGGAAGATCGGAAAAATTTTTTCACAATAAAGGGGCGTGCTGTTCATGGCGTTGTTCCTTTTAAGGAGTGCACAAGAGCCTGGATGCGGCCAAAAAGATCATCCTGCACGGCGAGCGGCACGATCAACCGTTGGTCAGGCGTCAAGCGGATGGATTGAAACGGTTTCTTCCTCTCCGGTTTTTGTTGCACCAGGGCCAGCAGTTGCTGAGGATCGACCGGCGCGTTGGCGACAAAGGAAAAAACCAACGCGTTCGGGCCCTGCTCCAGCTTGCTGACGCCAAGCCCGCGCAACTGCTGCTTCAAGGCGATAATCGCCAGCAGGGTTGCGGCCTCGCGCGGCAAGGGACCGTAACGGTCAACCAATTCCTCTTCGATAGCCGCCAGTTCCTCGCCGTCGCTGTTGCCGGCAAGCGCTATGCGGCGATAGGCGTGATAGCGCTGGCTGGTGTCCTGGATGTAATGGTCGGGCAGAAAGGCGGCGACCTTGAGTTTGATTTCCGGATCCAGCTCCTCGGCGCTTGCGGCAGCGCTCCCTTCCACCGCCTTACGCTTCAGATCGGCCACCGTTGACTGCAACAGTTCCAGATAGAGATCATAGCCCACGGCCGCAATGTGACCGGACTGAGACACCCCCAGGAGATTGCCGCCGCCGCGAATCTGCAGGTCGTTCATGGCCAGCTTGAAGCCGCCGCCCAACTCGGAACAGTCCATCAAGGCGCGGAGCCGTTGCTGTGCATCGGCCGTCAGGTGATCCAGCGAGGAAACTAAGAGATAGGCGTAGGCCTGCCGGGTGGAACGCCCGACCCGGCCGCGCAACTGATAGATGTCGGCCAGTCCAAGGTGATCGGCCCGATTGATGATGATGGTGTTGGCGTTGGGGATGTCCAGGCCGGATTCAATGATCGTGGTGCAGACCAGGATGTCGAGCTCATGGTTGATGAAACGGACCATGATGTCTTCAAGCTGTGGCCCGGGCATCTGGCCGTGGGCAACGCCGATGCGCGCCTGGGGAACCAGTTCGGCAATCGAGTCAGCCATGCGGTGAATCGACTGGACGCGATTGTGGACAAAAAAGAGCTGCCCGCCGCGCTCCATCTCGCGGACGACGGCCTCGCGAATCACCAGCTGATCATGGCGGGCGAGGAACGTCTTGACCGAACGTCGTTGCTGCGGCGGCGTCGAAATGACCGAGAGGTCGCGAATGCCCAAAAGCGACATCTGCAGGGTGCGGGGTATGGGCGTGGCGGTCAGGGTCAGGACGTCGACCGAGGCCTTGATTCTTTTGATTTTTTCCTTGTGGGCCACGCCAAACCGATGCTCTTCGTCAACAATCAGCAGGCCGAGTTTGCTGAATTGGATATCCTTGGAGAGGAGCCGGTGGGTGCCCACCACCAGATCGATCTTGCCGTTGGCGAGGTTGGCCACAATCTCCTTTTGCTGGCGGCTGGTGCGGAATCGGTTGAGGCAGGCAATCTCCACCGGAAACGAGGCAAAGCGCTCGCGGAAGGTGGCGGCGTGCTGTTCGGCCAAAACCGTGGTCGGCACCAATATCGCCACCTGATACCCGTCCTCAATGGCTTTGAAGGCTCCCCGGGCCGCCACCTCGGTCTTGCCGTAGCCGACGTCGCCGCAGACGAGACGATCCATGGGCTGATCGTGGGTGAGATCGTCAATCACGTCGTCGATGGCCTTGGCCTGTCCCTTGGTCTCATCGTAGGCAAAGGATTCTTCCAACTGCCGATAGAGATCGCCGGGCGGAGAGAAGCGATGCCCCTCGCGCATGGCGCGGCGGGCGTAGATCTCCAGCAGCTCCTGGGCGATTTTCCACACCGCCTCGGTAACCTTCTTCTTGGTGCTTAGCCATCGCTGGGAGCCCAGGCTGTCCAGTTTGGGCTCCTGATCAGTCAACCCCTGATAACGGCTGACCCAGTGGAGGCGGTCCACCGGCACGTAGAGTTTGTCGTCGTCGCGAAAAACGATCTGCATGAAATCCCCCCGCTGACCGGAGAACTCCATATTGACCAGGCCCTGAAAGATGCCGATGCCGTGATCGCGATGCACCACGACGTCGCCTTCGGCGAGTTGATCGATTTGCACCGGCTGGCCTTCGTCGCGGCCGCCCTTCCGCTGGCGGTCGGTGCGGAGCCGCTTCTCGCCAAATAGCTCGGAGGCAGAGAGGAAATGGACCTTCTCCGCAGGAAAATCAAAGCCGCGGGACAAGGGATGCTCGTAACAGTAGACTTGATCCTCCGCCTTGACGGCTTGGGGGTCAAAGGGCGGCGGCAGCAGGGTGGCGCGCAGCTGGTAATTGGCGAGCATTTCACGCAGATGTTCCGCCTGACGCAGTGAGCGACAGGCCAGGACGATGGTCTCGTGGTCGTGTTGCCATTTGAGCATGCGGTCGGCCAACGGCGCCAACAAGCCCCTTTTCTTACGGTGCAGTTCGATTTCCTGGGCCAGCAGGTTATGGTCCCCGGTTTCCAGGGTCAAGGCCGGAGCGGGTTGGTCTGGATCCGGCAACGGCGTCAGACGGGCCAGCAGGAGTTTCTCCTGCAGCGCCTGGAATTCATCCTCGCCCACAAACAGATCGGCGGGGGGCAACGCAGCCCCGTTCCGACTCACAGCCTCGGCGTAATTAGCTTCAATGCGGTCCCGCACCAACTGCATCCGCCGTCTCACCGCAGGGGGATCGCTAACGATCAGCGCGGCGTTGGCCGGCAAATAATCAAACAAGGTCTGCAGGTGTTCAGCGCCGCCGTACAGCAGGGGCAGCATGAATTCCATGCCGGGAAAATGCTGCCCCGAGGCAAACCGTTCCCGCAGCATGCGGGACTCGCCGGGCGGCCAGCGGTGCAAATCGGCAGCGGCGTCAAGACGCGCCAAAAGCGCCTCTCGCTTGCCGCTCTGTGGAAACAGCAGATCGGAGGCCGGCAGCAATACCGCCTCCGGCAGCGACTGCCGGGAGCGCTGCGACAGCGGGTCAAAGAGACGAATGGATTCCACCGTGTCGCCGAAAAAATCAAGCCGCAAGGGACCGGACTGGGCGACGTCAAGGGTCGGCGGGTACACGTCGACAATGCCTCCGCGCAAGGACAGATCCCCCTCCTGCCGCACCATGTCGCACAGTTGATAGCCGGCGGCCGACAGTGAAGCAATCAGAGCGTCGCGGTCCGTTTCCTCGCCGGCAATCACCAATTCGCAGTGCGCGTTGAGTTCGGCTGCAGGCAGCACCCGGCGCAATACGGCTTCCGCCGAGGTCAGGACAAGGCAGGGCTCGCGGTTTTCCTGCAGTTGGTACAGGGTGGCCAAGCGGTTGCACACCGTGGCCGGATCAGGGGCGAGGGGCGTGTACGGCGGAATTTCGTAGCTCGGGTGCAACAACACCCGGACCTTGGAGAAAAAGGCGATATCCTGAGCAAGGAGCTCAAGCTGTTCGTCGGCGGGAAGGATGCAGCAGAGGGTGCGTTGCAGAGTTTCCACGGCCCTGCCGAGGAGCAGGGCCGTGGAAGAGCCGTGAAGGCCAAAAATGTCGGGGGGCGGACTGCCGTCACGCAGCCGCGCAAGAATCGACTGCATGAACAGCGGTCAGATTAACATCAGGCTGTGGCCATCAGAAGGAGCCACCCATGCTGAAATCCCAGTTGGAACTGTCCTCATCGTCCTGCTTGTCGAGATTGAAGCCGAACGCCAGTCTCAGCGGACCAAGCGGAGAGGCCCAGAGAACGCCGACGCCGGCGGTCTTTTTATAGTCGCTGAAATCCCAACTGTCGTCGACGTCGTAGACGTTGCCGAAGTCATGGAAGATTTCGCCGTCCATGCCCATATCCTTGATCAGCGGAAAAATGATGGAGACGTTGCCGTACCACATCTTGTCGCCGCCGATCTTGTCGCCGGTTGCCGGGTCAATGGGGCTGATGGAAGACGACTCAAAACCACGGATCGAGTTCATGCCGCCCAGGAAAAAATGCTCGTACACCGGCAATTTGCCGTCTTCATTTTCAAAGGCCTGCCCGGCCGAACCTTTCACATGGAAGACCGTGCTCCAGATCATCGGGAAGTACCAGGACGAAGAACCTTCCAATTTGGTGAACTCAGCGTCGCCGCCCAGCGGTCCGCCGGCGTAATCGACGCTGATGCTGTTGCGCGAACCCTTGGTCGGCGAGAAATTCTTGTCGCGGGTGTCGCGCACCAGGGAAACCTCGGCCATGCTGGTGATGTGAATATCGGCGGAGCGGCGAATATACTCGGACACGTCGTCGTCGATGTCGGTGATGTCGGTGTCGGAAATGGTGTAGCCGTAATAGATCCGCCACTCTTCAACCAGCGGATGCCCCAGCCGCAACGTAGAGCCGGTGGAGTCCTTGGTGAAGTCGTCGTATTCCCGTTCCCAGTTGAACAAATCCACGCTGCCCGACACCTGGGAGTCGTACAGGCGCGGATTGGTGAAGTTCATGTTGTATTTGGTGCTCTTGCTGCTGGTGCTGGCGGCCAGCGACAGTTTGTTGCCGGTGCCGAAGATGTTGTCTTCCGAGATTTCGCCCATGAACAACACATTCTCAGACGAAGAATACCCGGCGCCGACGCTGAACTGGCCGGTGGACTTTTCTTTGACGTCCACCACCACGTCCATCTGGTTCTCGATCATGGTGGGTTTGGGGGTGACGTTCACCTCTTCAAAAAAGCCCAGACGATTCAACTTCTGGGTCGAGGTCCGGATGGCCTTGGAATCAAAACGTCCGCCCTCCTGCACCTTGAGATCGCGGCGGATGACGTTGTCGTGGGTGCGGGTGTTGCCCTGAATTTCCACCCGGTTGATGTAGGCCATGGCCCCTTTTTCAACGTGCAGCACGACGTCGATCCGCTTGGCGTCCTCGGCCTTGGTGACCTTGGGATTGACCTCGGCAAAGGCGTAGCCCTGCTCGGCGTACATGTCGGTAAGACGGGTGACGTCGTCGCGCAGCACCTGACGATTGAGGAATTCCTCGTCCCGAATCTTGAGCACGGCGATCATCTCGCCCTTGTCCTTGATCAGGTCGCCGTCGATGTCCACCGTGCCCACCTTGTACCGGGGGCCTTCGTCAATCGGAAAGGTCACGAACAGCGCGTCTTCCTTCTGCTCAACAATCGGCTCGCCGACCTTAGCCTCGATAAAGCCGTGGTTCTGGTAGAAGGCGGCAACGCGCTCGGCGTCCTGCCGGAGAATTTCCATTTTGAGCACGCCGGCGTCGGTCAACCAGGAGAGCCACCATTTATGCGTCCCGGTTTGGATGGCGTCTTCCAGCTCGTCTTCGGAAAAGCTGCTGTTGCCCGAGAACCCGATCTTTTCAATGGTGATTTTCTCACCTTCCTTTATCTCAAACCGAACCTCGGCGTTGGCGTCTGCAGGATAGCTGATGTTGGCGATGACCTCGGTATTGTAGTAGCCCTTCGACTTGTAGAGATCCCTGACCTTCTGCACCGCCTCGTTGACTTTGTTCGGGTTGAGAATGGAGTTGACGCTGATGCTGGCCGCGTCGCGAACGTCCTCTTCTTTGATCTCTTCGGCGCCGGCAATGACCACGCTGCCGACCAGCGGCTTCTCTTTCACCCGGAAGACGACGGCCTTGCCGGTTGCCGCGTCCTTGGCGTCAATCTCGACATTGTCGAAATAGCCCATGGCAAAGACCGCCTTCAGATCCTGGCGCAGGGTGGTTGGATCGTAGAGGTCGCCGGGCTTGGTGGTGATTTTCTGGAGAATGGCCCCCGAATCGATGCGCTGATTGCCCTCCGGCGCGATGGAGGCGACGGTGGCGCTTCTGTTGGAATGGGCCAGCATGGCGCCGACGATCTCTCCGGTCACCTTGTTCAGGCTGTCCAGGGAGTCCGCTTCACGAAACGCGGAATAGGGAGAATGGGGGGCGAGCACGTCGACAATGGCGCAGTCGATGCTGATCCGCGACCCCAGCTTGTTCAAACTGCCGACAACGATGTAGTCAGCCCCGGTTGATTCCGCCGCCTTGGCAAGCGCTGCCGGGGGAGGCGGCCAGGCGCCGGTGTAGCTGATCAGTTTTTCGGCCTGGCTGCGGGACATCATTTTCATCCCCTTGGCCTGCGCCTCCTGCTCCAGGGCCTTGTCCGCCGGGCCGGCGACTTTGGCGGCGTCCGGGGCATTGATCCTAAACGGCAGGAAGGTGGTGTTTTGTTCCAGCGCCATGGCGTCGCCGGAGGCGCCGGCGATGCAGCCGATGAGCAGAGCGCAGAACAAAACCGAAAAGGTCAGGGGGGTTAGCCGGGTTTTTGATGTCGACTGCATGGGGAATTTTCCTGTTTGAGTCTGTTCCTTTGCCGGGAGTGCGCTGCACACAACCGCCCGCCAAAAGAGGGAATAAGCGGCGCCCCAGAGGACGCCGGTTGATCTCCTCGCAAATTGCTGGTCATTATGACAGGTTTCGTTGTTTTTGCAAGAAATTCTGTCTTCTAATGTCGCTCGCCGCCACATTTGCAGCCGCCGTCGGCGGCCTTTGGGAGCTGAAAAAACGACGCAGGCGGCAAGGGTCAGCGAGGGAGGTACCGCTCTTCAAGCAATTTTTCCACCGCCGCATGCAACTCTCCGGCAAGCGCCTGCTTGTCGACGCTTTTGTAGTGTCCGGTGGCTAGCGGCGGCCCAACGCGAATGGTGATCTCGCCGCTGCGCGGCAAGAACGTTCCCTTCGCCAGCACCTCGTACGAACCGTTGAAGCCAAGCGGCACAATGGGCACGCCGGCCTTGATTGCCAGCATCACCGCCCCGGTCTTGAATTCGTGCAGCATGCCGTCGTCGCTGCGGGTGCCTTCGGGAAAAATGAGCACGGAACTGCCCGACGCAATCCGCTTGGCCGCCTCATCCAGACTTTTCAACGCCTGGCGGCCATGGGACCGATCTATGGGAATGTACCCGACCCGGTGCATGGCTTGACCAAAAAGGGGGATGCGAAACAATTCCTTTTTGGCGATCCAGCGGAAATCATGGGGAAAATACCCCTGGAAGGCAAAGATGTCGTACTGGCTGCAGTGGTTGCCGGCAAAGATGTAGGTTTGGTTGGGATCAAGCTGCTCCATCCCGGTCACCTGCACCCGGACGCCGGCAAGGCGGCAAAGCGTTCGCCCCCAATAGCGAGGAAAAACCTGGGCCTTGATTTCCGACTTGCGAAACCACATTAAATCGAGCAAAGAAAGCGCCGACACGATAAAGGTCAGCGGCGGCGCAAGGACAAGCGTCCACACGCCTCGGAGAAATTGCAATAGCGACATGCGTACCGTGCCGAAAAGTTGAAATGACCGCCACCGAGGCCGAGCAAGGAACCGTGGGCTCGACGCCGAAGCGGCGGAGAGAGCGGGCAGCACGTATTTAGCAGGCGCCCGCAAGAAGAGCAAGCACTTACATCCGCCGCAGGCCCCCGAAAGGATTTGCCGACGTCAGTTCGGCGGGATTGACGGGAGTTCGCCAATCGAATATACTCCTGCGTCTTTTGGCCTCTGGTCACGAAAGGCAACTTCATTGCATATACACAGACTTGTCACCTCTCAAGGAGTCTACTTTGGCTGCAGACATCATAACCATCAAAGCTGACGGATCGCTGAATGTGCCGGCTCACCCTATTATTCCGTTCATCGAAGGCGATGGAACAGGGCCGGACATCTGGGCCGCAGCGCAAAAAGTCCTGGATGCCGCTGTGGCCAGAAGCTATGGCGGAACCAGAAAAATCGAATGGTTGGAGATCCTTGCCGGTGAAAAAGCGTTCCAGACCACCGGCGAGTGGCTGCCGCGCGAAACCATCGACGCCTTGAAAAAATATGTGGTCAGCATCAAGGGGCCGCTGACCACCCCGGTCGGCGAAGGCATGCGCAGTCTCAACGTGGCTCTGCGCCAGGTGCTTGATCTGTACGCCTGCGTCCGCCCGGTTCGCTACTACCGCGGCGTGGTCTCGCCGGTCAAGGAGCCGGGGCTGGTCGACATGGTGATCTTTCGGGAAAACACCGAGGACGTGTACGCCGGCATCGAATGGCAGGCTGGAACCGAAAAGGCGAACCGGGTGATTGAATTTCTGCGCAACGAAATGGGCGCCTCCATCCGCGACAACTCAGGCATCGGCATCAAGCCGATTTCAGAATTCGGGGCCAAGCGGCTGGTGCGCAAGGCCATTCAATACGCGCTGGACGAGGGCCGCGATTCCGTCACCCTGGTGCATAAGGGCAACATCATGAAGTTCACCGAAGGGGCCTTTCGCAACTGGGGATACGAACTGGCGGCCGAGGAATTCGGGGACTCGGTGATCACCGAGGCGGCGCTCTGGGAACAGCACAATGGCCTGATCCCGGAAGGAAAAATTGTGATGAAAGACCGAATCGCCGACGCCATGTTCCAGCAGATTCTGCTGCGTCCCAGCGAGTATTCGGTGCTGGCCATGCCCAACCTCAACGGCGATTACATGTCCGACGCCCTCGCCGCCCAGGTCGGCGGGCTGGGCATCGCCCCCGGCGCCAACATCGGCGACGGCGTGGCCCTGTTCGAGGCCACCCATGGGACAGCCCCGAAATACGCCGGTCTCGACAAGGTCAACCCTGGCTCGCTTCTTCTTTCCGGCGTCATGATGCTGGAATATATCGGCTGGAAAGAGGCGGCCGAGCTGATCAAGACCGCGCTGGAAACGACCATTTCGAAAAAAACGGTGACCTACGATTTGGCTCGCCTGATGGAAGGGGCCACGGAACTTTCCTGCTCCGCCTTTGGCAGCGCCATTATCAACAACATGTAAACGCTCGGCCGGGTGACCTCTTTGTTCGAGGCCCTCAAAGATCTGTTGTTCCCGCCTGCGTGTTTGGGGTGCGAGCGGCGGCTGGATCATTCCCGGCCGCCGCTTTTTTGCGCCGACTGCCAGGCGGAGCTCGCCTTTATCCGCTCTCCCCTGTGCCCCTGCTGCGGCACGCCGCATGTCGCCGGCGGGGATCATCTCTGCGGGGCCTGTCTGAACAACCGCTACGCCTTTGACGCGGCCCGCTCCCTGCTCTTTTACCAACCGCCTGTCGCCAACATCATCCTCGCCCTGAAGTTCGGCGGCAACCTGCCTGCGGTTGCCAGCCTGGAAGCCTTGACGGCCGGGTCCGACTGCCTGGGGCAACTGGGCGAACCCGATCTCGTGCTGCCGGTCCCCCTGCACCCGAATCGACTGCGCGAGCGGGGATTCAATCAAGCCCTGGTGCTGGCCAAGGGCTGTTTTCCCCAGTGGCGCGACAAAATCAACACCGAACTGCTGGCGCGCACCCGTTTGACCACGCCCCAATCGCAGTTGAGCGGCAAGGAGCGGCGAACCAATCTTCGCAAGGTGTTCACCCTTGCCCAATCTGGAGGCGTAACAGGCAAGCGGGTGCTGCTGGTCGACGACGTCTTCACCACCGGCAGCACCGTCCAGGAATGCAGCACAATCCTGAGAGCTGGGGGCGCGGCAAGAATCGAGGTGTTCACCCTGGCAAGAAGTCTCGCCAGGTAAAAAGGAGCGCGACGGGGGCGCGGCAAGAAAGAGCAGGCGATTCCCGCAGCGATTTCGGAGTTACCAGGTCCGGAACTCTCCGGTGTCCAGGTGGACAAAATCGGCCTTGGCGTAATAGCCAACGCCGCCGGAGCGCATCTCCAAGGCGCACTGCTGAATCTGATCGGTGTCGCCCCCAGAAAAGCGCACGTCAATGGCTTGGCCTTTCATATGCAAACTGTGGCCAGCCACGCCGGAACTGGTGCGCCGCAACTTGCCGTTGGTCTTCGGCGAGCGAAAGCCTGAAATCACTTCATACACGCCCTTGCGGCCCATCTCCCCCTGGATGCCCCAGAGGATGTCAAGAAGCCGCGGATCAATGGGGTGGGTTTGTCCGGTTTGGTAGTCCCGGAGAAATTGATTTATTTGCGCCAACGCCTTGGGATTGTAGGTCTTCCCCCAAGCGTAGGTCAGGATAAGTTCCTGCTGCGTATGAGTGTGATAGAAAGCCAGGGACCGTTTGCCCAGAGCCTTTGCACAACTGATGCTCGGAGTGGAAACCACTGCCAAGCCAAGAACAATTTGTGTTGATTTTAGCAGGAAAGATCGACGGGACGAAATCGGTTGAATACTTTTATCTGTAACCATTTTCCTCTTTGTTCAAGGGTTTATCTCGTTTGTCATCCAGACAAAAAAACACCCACGCTGAGTGGTTGCAGCCCAAATTGGTCCTCATTAAAATGTACGAAATCCGCCTTGTCAAGAAATTGAATGTAAAAAAATGCAACTTCTCGAAAAAAAACACGTAAATTCAAAATGTTGCATTGGTGTTGCGATTTATCCAATGCTAACACCAGCCATCCGAGCCCTTTGGGGCCACACAAACCGGCGCGCGCCAAGGCTGCGAGGCCTTCTTGGCGGCAACGCCTTTCCCGGCGCAAACTTGGCTTGCGCCAGCGTTTTACCCACCACGCCATCCTTGTGATGAAAATCATTTCAGGAGGACAGACAGGAGCCGACCGAGCCGCTCTTGATGCCGCCATTGCCCTCGACATGCCCCATGGCGGCTGGGCGCCGAAAGGCCGAAAAACCGAAGACGGCCCCTTGCCGCGGCGGTATGCCCTGCACGAATTGCCGTCGCCTCGCTATAGGGACCGCACCGAAAAAAACATCGTAGCCGCCGACGCCACGCTGCTGTTTTCTTTCGGCCCCCTGTCCGGAGGATCCGCCCTGACCGAAGCCCTAGCCATTCGCCACAACCGCCCCTGCCTGCATATCGATTTCGAGCTGATCGCCGGCCCGAAAGCAGCAATCATGGTGGAAAAATGGCTCCAAAACCTGCGGCCCGAGGTGCTGAACATAGCCGGAACGCGGGCAAGCAGCGAACCCAGAATCTATCAGGCCGTCTATGCCTTGTTGACCGAACTACGCTGGCCGCGCTGAACCCGGCCGCCCCGCTCCCTGCCGGAAAAGCGGATGGACAAGCATGAACAGGCGCACTAAAGTACGAGGCACAGTTGCACCATGCTTCAGGCAATATGCCTTCCCTCAACATTCTCATGCGCCATGTCCCACTCCCAGCCACCGTCCACCCGTTACAGCAAGGGCGAAGAAATCGCCAACAGCCTCACCCACGGCCTGGGGGTCGTTCTTGCCGTCGCCGGGCTGGTGGTGCTGATTGTCTTTGCCGCCCTGTACGGCAACGCCTGGCACATCGTCAGCTGCTCGATCTTTGGCGCGGCCCTGATCCTGCTCTACCTGGCCTCAACCCTCTACCACGCCGTCCAGCATCCCGCCGCCAAGCCCATCCTGCGCATTCTCGATCACTCCGCCATCCTGGTGCTCATTGCCGGCACCTATACGCCGATTACCCTGGTCAGCCTGCACGGGCCCTGGGGGTGGACTCTGTTTGGCGTGATCTGGGGTTTGGCAACCTTGGGCATATTGATTGAAACCACTCGACTGCGCCGTTTTCGCGCCTGCCTGCTCGCGCTCTATGTCATTATGGGCTGGGCGGTGGTGGCCGCTGTCAAACCGATGATGCACAACGTCGGCAGCGGCGGCCTTTGGTTGCTGCTTTCCGGCGGACTTGCCTACACCGGCGGCATCGTGTTTTATCTCTGGGAGCGCCTGCCCTACAACCACGCCATCTGGCACCTTTTTGTCCTGGCAGGCAGCATTTCCCACTATTTTGCAGTGCTGCTCTATATTATTCCGGGGGCAAGAGGAATGCATTGAACCTGGACAAGAAAAACACCTTGTGAAGGCCCGCAGACTGCCGCCCCGTTCATTTCAAAACATTATTTTATCTTATAATTTCAGATCATTAAACAACAGGACTCGATGTTTCCCACCGTGCTTTTTTGACGACGAACGGGGGGCGAGGCGCTCCGTCGCGCTTGCGCGGTCAACCCGGACAGGGCTTGGCCGCATCGCCCCATGACCGGCTGGCAGCGAATTGGCAAGAATTGCCTATACTCAGACGGGGAAAGACAGCCTGCAGGCGTCGATTGGCGAGCTGAAAAAACTGGCGGAGGCGCTCAGGGTCGCACAAGCGACAAGGCCTTTTTCGCCGACCAACCATGCTTTTTTCCTTGACAGATGCGGGAAAAAGAGAATTGACAGAGGAATTTGATTCAGGATAAAATGAGGGCGAACACTGGCGTGGAAAAATAAAAAAAATGGCGGAAGTGCATGGGAATCGAACCCACCTGCCGGGCTATTCACCCGACACACCGGATTTGAAGTCCGGGAGAGCCACCAGAGCCCTTTCCACTTCCGATCAGTAGTGAAATCTAATATTTATTGAGCAGAAAAACAACAGTTTCTTATTCTTCCCCCTCAAATCACGCAGACCAGACAAACGGTCCGCGCAAGCAACGCACCCTCGATTTTCCAATGGAATGTGAACAACTGATACGTCTCGTTAAAGACTGGTATAGCCGGGTAAAACAGGAAACCATGGCTCCGGCTCGCATGATGCAGTTTGTCGATCAACACGTCAAAGGATGCCGCATCTGCCAGGCCGACCTTCTCCTTCCCGATGAAGTGGAGAAAATCCGCGAATTCGTGCTCCCGGAATCCAAAATCCCCAAGGCTGTCCGTTCGCCCGACGACGCCTCAACCCCGGAAATCTCGCCTGAAGACGAGGAATTCGAGGAAGAGGAGATCTATGTTGACGACACGGAGGACGATCTGGACGGGGAAGACGTCGACGAAGAAGATGATCTCAGCGACGACGACGTCATCTGAGACGCAGCTTGTGCCTGGCTCTCGGCGGGCGGCACACGTTCCGTTGCCGTGAAGCGACTCTGGCCGGGCAGACGCCAAGGACCAGCAACGAGGCGGCGATTCAGCCTTCTGCTTTTGTTGTTGGCCTTGATCGCGGGTGGTCAGCCTTCAGCCCGCGCTGCGGAGGCTGAGGGCGCGCTGCGTCCGTCTCAGGCGCGCATCGTTTCCCTGGGGCCCCTGATCACCGAGAACATCTTTCTCCTCGGCGCGGGCGACAGCCTGGTGGGCGACACCATCTATTGCCAGCGACCGGAGGCCGCCCGCACCAAGGAAAAGGTCGGCTCGGTCCAGGAATTGAGCATTGAAAAAATCGTCAGCCTGCGGCCGGACCTGATTCTGGCCAGCAACCTGACGCCGCCTCAGCAGGTTGCCAAGCTGCGGCAGCTGGGTTTCCGGGTGGAGGCCTTTCGCCAGCCGTCCTCCTTTGAGGGCATCGGTGAGCACTTTCTCCGCCTGGGCCAGATGCTGGGCTTGCGCGACCGGGCCGAAGCCATTGTCGGTGAGGCCAGACGCAAGGTCGAGGCCGTCCAGCAAGCGGTGGCCCCCCTTCCCCGGCGCAAAGTGTTCCTCCAGGTCGGCGCCCATCCGTTGTTCTCTTCAATCAAAAGCTCGTTCACCAACGATTTCATTGAACTGGGCGGCGGGGTCAATATTGCCGGCGATCAGGTTTCCGGGGCCATGAAAACCGAGCAGGTCCTGGCCCTGAATCCGGATCTGATCATCATCGCGGTGATGGGGTCGGAACACGGCGTCGGCGCCGAAGAAAAAAAACACTGGCTCAGCTTTGCCGCCCTTGAGGCAAGCCGCAGCAGCCGGGTGCATGTGATGGACCCGGATCTGGTCTGTAGCCCGTCTCCGGCCACCTTTGCCGACACCCTGGTCGCGGTTGCCCGCCTGATTCACCCGGAAGCGCCGCTCGCCGCAGCCAAACCGGACCTGCGGCCGTAATCCGGCCCGCCCCTCTCCGCTCCCTCCCCCTTCAAGCAAACTCCTGCGCGGTCCGCCGGATGATCTCCTCCTGGTGATCGGCGTCGAGATCCACAAAATAATCGCTGTACCCTGCCACCCGAACCAGCAGATTGCGGTAGTCGTCCGGCACCTGCTGCGCCTGGCGCAAGGTGGCGGTGTCGACCACATTGAACTGGATGTGATGTCCGCCCAGGGCGAAATAGGTGCGGATCAGGCCGCACAGCTGGTCAAGATCCTGTTCCGTGGCCAGGACGCTGGGCAGAAACCGCTGGTTGAGCAGGGTGCCGCCGGACTTGGCCTGATCCATCTTGGCCATCGATTTGATCACTGCGGTTGGTCCGTGGCGGTCGGCGCCGTGCGAGGGCGAGGTCCCGTCCGATTCGGGCAGATGGGCCAGACGGCCGTTGGGCGTGGCCCCCAACATCTTGCCGAAATAGACGTGGCAGGTGGTGGAAAGCATATTGAGGCGATAGACCGTGCCCTTGGTGTTGGGTTTGCCGTCGATGGCGGCAAACAGGCTGGCGTAGACCCGCTGCATCAGGCTGTCGGCCCGGTCGTCGTCGTTGCCGAAGAACGGGGTCTTGTTCCACAGGGTCAGGCGCAGGGGTTCGTCGCCGGTAAAATTGTTGGCCAGGGCGCCCAGCAACCGGTCCCAGGACAGGCCTTGCCGCTCGTACACATGGGTTTTGATCGCCGACAGGCTGTCGGTGACGGTGCCGATGCCGCAGCACTGGATGTAGGTGGTGTTGTAGCGGGGGCCGCCGTCGTAGTAGTCGCGCCCCTTTTCGATGCAACCCTCAATCACTGCCGACAAAAACGGGGCCGGCGAGTATTTGGCGTACATCCGCTCGATATAGTTGTTCATCCCAATCTTGAGATCAACCATGTATTCGAGCTGGCGGACAAAGGCCGCATAGAGCTGATCAAAATCGGCAAACGAACGCGGATCGCCGGTTGCAATGCCCACCCGCGCGCCGCTGAGTGGGTCCACCCCGTTGTTCAGGGTCACTTCCAGGATTTTCGGCACATTGAGATAGCCGGTGAGGATGTAGGCCTCCTTGCCAAAGGCCCCGGTCTCGATGCAGCCGCTGGTGCCGCCTTCGCGGGCGTCCTCGATGCTCTTGCCCATCCGCACCTGCTCCATGATCACCGCGTCGGTGTTGAACACCGAGGGATACCCGTACCCTTTGCGGATCACCCGCGCCGCAGCCTTGAGAAAACGAGCTGGGGTTTTGCTGCTGATGTGGACGCTGGGCTGGGGCTGCAGCAGGTGCAGCTCGTCGGTGACCTCCAGGGCAATCAGGGAGAACTCGCTCACCCCGTCGCTGCCGTCGCGGTGGACGCCGCCGAGGTTGATCTGGGTAAAATCGTTGTAGGTGCCGCTCTCCTTGGCCGTGACCCCCACCTTGGGCGGGGCGGTGTGGTTGTTGATCTTGATCCACAGGCAGGCCAGCAGCTCCTTGGCCCCGTCCCGATCCAGGAGGCCGGCGCGCAGATCCTGCTCGTAAAAGGGCTGCAGGTGCTGATCAAGATGACCGGGCGACATCGCGTCCCAGCCGTTGAGCTCGGTGATTGTGCCGAGATGGACAAACCAGTAGGTCTGCAGGGCCTCATGGAGGGTGCGCGGGGCATGCTCAGGAACCCGGCGGCAGACCTGGGCAATACGCTGGAGCTCTTCCCGCCGCTGCGGGATGGCTGCGGTTTTCGCCATTTCTTCGGCCAGATCGGCGTGGCGGCGGGCAAAGATGATCGCCGCCTCGCAGGCGATGTCCATGGCCCGGAGCTGTTCGCAGCGGTCCGAGGCCTCCGGATCGTGGTGGTAATCGAGCCGCTTGAGCCGCTCGCGAATGCGCATCTGGACATCGCGCATGCCGCTGCGATAGATCGCGCCGTCCAGGGCGGTGTGGCCCGGCGCCCGCTGCTCCATGAACTCGGTGAACATGCCGGCGCGGTAGGCGTCGCGCCACGCCTGGGGAGCCTGGCTGAAAATCCGGTCGCGCATCGAACGGCCCTGCCAGTAGGGAATGACCTCGCGCTCGTAGGTTTCGATGTCCTGGGGATCGACCGCGTAGCTGGTCATGGCCCGGCTGTTTAAAATCCGCAGGTCGTCGGCGCTGTGGCAGGTCAGCTCGGGGAAGGTCGACACCGCCTTGGGAGCCGGTCCGCGCTCGCCGACCAGGAGTTCATCCTCGCCGATGTAGAGCGTTTTGTGCTCGCAGAGATGCTTAAAGAGCAGAGCCCGCAGCACCGGCAGGCTGTGCTTGCCGCTGTGCTCCCGATAGAATTCGGTTTCGAGCAGGGCCCGCTCAATCGAGATCGCCGGGCGGGCGACGAAACTTTGAGCGCGCAATCGCGCAATTCTGGCATGCATGGTTATCCTCCGATGCGGACCGCAAGTCCGCACTGTTGCAGTATGGTCATGGCCCCACGCAGCGATTCCGGCGGCGCCGGAGCAAAATGCGCGCCCTTGTAGGGCAGATTGAGTTTGCGGTATTTGGCGGCCGCCGCCCCGTGATAGGGGAGCAGATCGACGGCGTCAACCCCTGCCAGCGCGGCGACAAAGGCGCCGACGGCCTGGAGGTTGGCGACGTCGTCGTTGACGCCGGCAATCAGCGGCAGGCGAACCTGCACAGCCATTCCCCGCTCCGCCAGCAGGCGGAGGTTGTCCAGGATCGGCGCGTTGGACACGCCGGTAAACAGCCGGTGTCTGTCTCTGTCCATCAGCTTGAGGTCAAACAAAAAAAGATCTGCTTTTTCGGCAACTTGCAACAGGACATCGGCAGACGCAAAACCTGAAGTGTCCACGGCCCGGTGGATGCCGAGCCGGCCGCATTCCCTGAGCAGGGCCAGCAGAAATTCCGGCTGGGCAAGCGGTTCACCGCCGGAAAAAGTAACCCCGCCGCCCGATTGATCAAAAAAAGGCTGATCCTGGACAACGGCGGTCATCACCTCGTCGACGCTCGCCTCACGCCCCGTGGCCTCAAGGGCCAAGGCGGGGCAGGTTTCGGCGCAATCGCCGCAGCCCAGACAACTCTCCCGCCGCCAGACAACGCCTTCGGGCGCGGCAACAAGGCTGTGGCTTGGACACTTTTGCAGACAGGCGGAGCAGCCCACGCATTTGCCTCTGTCCCAGACCAGTGCAACGGCGGGGTCAATGCCTTCGGGGTTGTGACACCACCAGCAGGAGAGCGGACAGCCTTTGAAAAACACGGTTGTCCGGATATTGGGGCCATCGTGAATGGCGTAGCGTTTAATGGCGAAGATCGTTCCCATAACTGCCCATTTTAATAACCACAGCAAATAAAAACCATTCCTAATTCAATAGCCGTCAAAGAGGATTGTGAGGAAGCGGGGGCAAGGCGGGGCAAAGAGGAAGCCCGCCCTGCAACAAGCGGCGGGCTGGAGCGACAGCAGATTATCCGACCAGCTGCTCTTTCTTTTTGGCGTGTTCCAGGGTGGTCATCACGGTCGCCACCATGGACGAGACATCGGCAAGATTGGCGGGGACAATCATGGTGTTGTTTTCCTTGGCCAGCTTGCCGAACTGATCGAGGTATTTTTTTGCCACCTCAAGATTGGCCGCATCCTGACCGCCCGGAACGCTGAGCGAGTCAGCCACCCTCCGGATGCCCTCGGCGGTCGCTTCCGCCACCTTGAGGATTTCCTGGGCCTGACCTTCTGCCTCGTTGATCCGCCGGGTCTTCTCGCCCTCGGAACGAGCAATGGCTTCGGCCCGTTCGCCTTCCGCCCGGTTGATCATCGACTGGCGCTCGCCCTCGGATTTGGCGATCTCGGCCCGTTTTTCCCGCTCGGCCTTCATCTGTTTTTCCATGGCGTCAAGCACGCTCCGCGGCGGCTGGATGTCCTTGATTTCATAGCGCAACACTTTAACGCCCCAGTTCTGCGAGGCCTCGTCCAGGGCCTCGACCACCTGGCGGTTGAGCGTTTCCC
The DNA here is from genome assembly GCF_030824455.1 of Desulfobulbus sp. Lineage (GTDB taxonomy): Bacteria > Desulfobacterota > Desulfobulbia > Desulfobulbales > Desulfobulbaceae > Desulfobulbus. The sequence goes on along the minus strand of NZ_JAVBXR010000115.1, from coordinate 1,376 downwards.
GGGCCTCAAAGGTGTTGTCGAGACTGATCTTGCCAATGGCCGAACGCAAACTGGTCTGCGCCATCTGGGCCACGGCGAAATGATAGTTGTCGATGCCGTAGGCGGACTGACGGGAATTGATCACCTGGAGATACAGACAACCGTCAATTTCCATGGACACGTTGTCGGCGGTAATGCAGGTCTGCGCCGGAATGTCGATGGACTCCTCCTTGAGGCTCCGCTTGTAGGCCACCTTGTCGAAAAACGGAACCAGGATGTGAAAGCCGGCCTCCAAGGTAGTGCGATATTTGCCCAACCGCTCAATCACGTACTCATACTGCTGATCAACGACCACCGCCGTTTTCATCAACAGCACCACGACAAACACCACCAAGGCGACAACGCCGATCAATACATTGTCCATCAGGCTTCTCCTTCCGTTGCAACGGGTTTGACGTTCACAATCAGGTTTTCTTTTTTCAGGATGCGCACCACGGTTCCCACGGCAATCGGTTGATCGGCCGCAGCCAGCCAGAACGAACCGCCGTATTTAACCTTGCCGGTCGCCGGGGGCGCAATGGCCTCGATCACCTCGCCGACGGCTCCGTCCGGAACGCCACGCTCCATGGCGTCGACGTCAATTTTTCGCCCCAAAAAAACCTTTTTCAGGGTGGAACGCAGCAGGCCCAGGGCCAAAATACTGGCCGCGAGAAACACCAGCAACTGCCCGGACAGGGACATGGGCAGACAATAAACCGCCAGCGCCGCGCACCAGGCGCCAATGCCGAAAAAAAAGACGATCAGCCCAGGCAGCAGCAGTTCCAAGGCAAAGAAGACGAGGCCGGCAAGAAACCAGAGCAAAACCGGCGAAAGGGAAAGCAGGGACATGGCGAACTCCTAAAGATGTTGTGTCCGTTGAGGATAGCACAGCCGCAGGGGGCCGGTCAAACAAGAACCAGGCCGGTCCGCGCCGCGTACTCCTGCCCCGCAGGCACCCTTCCAGCGTTCTCCAGGCTCGAGAAACAGGAAAGGATCTGCCGGAAAGGCTGTTTTTTCCCGGTACATCAGTTTATACACTTGTTATTATCGTCATTCTTCCTTAAAAATGAAATGATGTCGATGCAGCATTGAGACCAGCCCTTCATTGCCAACAACCAACCACTGTCTGATTCCTCACGAACACGTCAGCCTGCGTTCAGGAAATTTTCTCCATGCCCGTTCTTCGCTCCCTGTTTTCCTCCTGCCTGCTCTTCTTAGGAGGCCTGGCCCTGTTGGCCCTCTCCGGCGCCGCCGTAATTCATGCCCAGGAACCAACGCCGGTCCCGCCCACGCCGATGATCGACGCCCCCTCCCCGCCAGCAGCAGTGCCCGCCCAGGGGCCGCAACAGGGACTCCCT
>NZ_JAVBXR010000124.1 GCF_030824455.1 Desulfobulbus sp. | reverse complement strand
TCGCAACGAAGGGGGGGGGGATGAAGGCGGCGACACGTATGACGAGTACGACAAGCACGCCTTTTTTACCAATCTCTCCCATGGATTCAATGCAAACTGGCGGTCCAGCCTTGGTTTGAATTACACCCGAGGTCTATACGACGACGAAGAAACCGTTTCTGGTTCATCTGCAGCCGGCAGCACGCCGGATTTGGATGAATACGGCGGGAATGTTGGCGTTGATTATATTCTCAGCCAAAGAGATTTTTTCCCGGTGAAATATTCTCTTTCGGAAACGCAGTATGACGGCGACACCCGTCGGGACACCCAGGCGCATGAATGGTCTGCCGGTTGGGATCATGCCTTTGATCAGCAGACGCGTGTGACGGTGGGCGCCGGCCCCTCCTATGTGAAAACCCAGGGGTTGGACGGATCGTGGGGGTATAATGCCTATCTTACCTTCATGAAGCAGTATGAGCACCTCTCCTACTCGCTGCAGTTGGATAAACGGTATGAAACTCAGAACTTCAGCGGCACCGATGAGTCTGGCCTGACCGACACCTACAACGCCAGCGCCAATCTAGCCTACCAGTACACCGAAGCGCTCGGGTTGAATCTTTTTGGGCGGTATACTCGAGAATCACAGATTGACCCCCAGGGCGACTATCGTGACGCCGTCACCGGCGTTCTGACGGAAAGCACTACAGGCGACGTTACTTACGACAAAGACATCTATCAAGCTGGTCTTGGGTTGAAATACGACTTCGCTCGCTGGTACACGGCTGGCGTAAAATATGTATATTATGTGTCCGACGGTCAATTGGACAGCGATCAGTACACTGACCATCGCGTGTTGTTCACCTTGAGCGCCTCAAAAGAACTCTGGCGCTGGTAATTTTGGCTTACCCTCAGAGCACCTGTTTTCTTTCTCGTTCCAACCGTGCTGTAGAAATTTTGAGAGTCCTCACCTCGTGTTCGGAATGACAAAAATAGAAAACTTTCCCCCACGCCACCCAATCGTTATCGCGAACCTTTCTGAAACAGCACTGTCTTGACGGTTCGGAAAATAATCAGCAGGTCGATGAAAAACGACTGGTGCTTGATGTAATACAGATCGTATTCCAGCTTGCGAAGGGCGTCTTCTTCCGAGGCGCCATACGGATAGCACACCTGGGCCCATCCCGTGATTCCCGGTTTCGCTGAGTGCCGGAGCGAGTAATAAGGCAGCTTCTGCACCAACTGATCCACAAAAATAGGCCGCTCCGGGCGCGGGCCGACAAAACTCATCTGCCCGCGAATGACGTTCCAAATCTGGGGGATTTCATCAATGCGCACTTTCCTGATGAATCCGCCTATCCGGGTCGCCCGGTTATCGTTTTGACAGGCCCAAACGGCCCCGTCTTTTTCCGCGTCCTGTCGCATGCTGCGAAATTTAATGATGGAAAAGACATCGCCTCGCTCTCCCACACGTTCCTGCCGGTAGAAAACCGGACCGGGCGATTCAAGCTTGATGAGGATCGCTGTAATCAACGTCACCGGTAAACTGAGGCTGAGGCCTATAAATGCCAAGGCAAGATCGAGTATCCGTTTGACCAGATAGGTCATGCGGCCGCAATCAAATCCCTCCGAGAAAATCAGCCACGCAGGATTGACCTTTTCCACCAGAATTTTCCCGGTGATGGCCTCATAAAAAGAGATGCCGTCTTCAATGATCCGACCGCGCAGTTTGCTGGTGAGCAAATCGGCAATGGGCATGGTCCCCCTTCGGTCATCCAAGGCGACAACGATCCTCTCGATCCCAGACAATCGCGGGTTGCCGTGAAGATCAGCCAGGCTTGCCGCCACTGGAATGTCGCCGTGGTCAAAGATGGGGGCGGTTGTTCCAATCAATGCTCCGATGACGAACCCAGATTCTCTGTTGTTTTTAATTTCCATGGCTATTTTTGCCGCAGTCTCGCCGGTTCCAACAAGAATGATTTCCTTGGCAAAGAGTTTTCGCTCCAAAACAAGATAGTAGAGTGAGCGCCAAATAAGCAGGCTTGCGCAAATGATAAGGTAGCAACTCCAGAAAATGGAAGTCGAAATGATGATAGAGGGGAACAGCGTGTAGATGAGTGCCAGGAGGATGCATCCAACGCCAAAGGCTTGCATCATTCGGATAAAGGTGTCAGCTGTGGTCCCCGGTTTGCGCAGGTCGTAGAGATCGTAAAAATAGAGGGAGAGTTGAAAAACCAGGGTGACCGTGATAGCCCTGAGTGTGTATTCAGACGGATCTATGAGGAAAATTTTCCAGCTGGAAAAAAGAACGAGAATTCCGAGCACGCTGATAAAAATGAGCAGGCCCTCGCCCAAAAAAAACAGAATTTTACGAACAGGATAATATTTATTGAAAAATGTCGGCATAGTTTTTGTTGGGATAAACGTGAAGGGGATGGGGTGACAATGTAGTATTAAACACAGGCTGTTTCTTGAAGTCAAGGTTGGTTCGGCGGAGTCTTTGACGTCTAGATTTTTCCAAGTGATGAGGCAGGGGAAAAGCGGCTCCTCGTCGTTTTGTTTGGATTTGATTTTCCGAGGGATCAAACCTACACGGAACGGTAAAAATAACAATAAAACAGCTTGTTGTGTCAAAGTGGCTGCAAGTATAGCGAAAGGACCAATTCCCCAGGAGGCGGCCCTCTGCGCATTGTAAGAACAGAGAGATAGATAGCGCCGCTGAGATATTGCGCATTGAGCGGCATCATAATCTCTGCCCATGCAGCCAGCCATTTCCTGGCAAATTCCACTCGAAATGTTGAGGAGCCGGAAAAACACGCTGGCAATTATTTATTTTGACCCGTCCCATCGCGGCATGTAACATGAAGTGTCGCAGTCCTCATGTTCGTTTGCGGCACGATCACGCTGCATGTAATCGTCTCTAGAACTGACCGGAAGTTTATAATTTGATGGATGGGAGATGCATGGACCATACTACGTGTGCCACAAGCAAAACGATTTCGCCTTATCGAGTGCTTTTGGTGCTCTTCCTGCTCGGAAGTACATTTGTTCTCCTGCAGGGCGTCTCAGGAACACTCAGGACGCCGATCAAGCAAACGCTCGGCAAATTCCCCACGATGCTGGCGGATTGGAAAGCGCTTTCCAGTCGCGAGTCCACGGAAGCGGTGGTCAAGATGCTCGGCGTGGACGATTACATCGAATACAATTATGCGGATTCAACCGGGCGGGCTGTTAATTTTTATACGGCCTTCTACGAGTCGGTGGGCACTGGCGGCGGCTATCATTCACCGAAGAACTGCATTCCCGGCGGCGGTTGGGGCATTGACGCGGTGACAACCGTGGAGATTCAACCCAAGGGACGGGTCTCTGTCACCGTGAGCGAGATGATTATTCGCAATCGCAACGAATACCAAGTGGTGTTCTACTGGTATCAGAACCGAGGTCGGATCATTTATTCGGAATATTGGGAAAAAATTTATCTGGTGCGGGATGCGATTCTCATGAAACGGCGCGACGGCGCCTTTGTCCGCCTCATAGCCCCCGCACCCGGCGGCGACATCCAGCAAGCGGAGAAGACCCTGCAGCAATTTGCAGGTCTGGCTATCTCTGAATTGGACAATTTCCTCCCTGGAAAATAAACCCATGCAACCTTCATTGGCTTCGCCTCGTCTCTTTCCTGTCAACCTTGCATGCCTTCTCGTCCTTTTGGCGGCGTTACTCGGGTTGTACTACCCGGTTTTAGTTGCTATGGCCCATGATTGGTCCACCAACGACAACTATTCCCATGGTTTTTTTATCCCTCTGATCAGCGGATACATGGTGTTTGCCATGAAAGATGAATTGCGGAACATTTCCCTGAGACCAGCTAACTGGGGGCTATTCCTGCTGCTAGCGGGGGTGGGGCAATTATATATAGCGCGGGTTGGATCGGAATATTTTTTGCAAAGAACCTCGCTTATCCTTGTGTTGCTGGGGATGGTCATTTTCCTTTTGGGCAAAGCGATGACGCGCAAACTGCTGTTGCCAATAGCCTACCTCCTGTTCATGGTGCCTCTTCCCGCCATTATATGGAACAAGATAGCCTTTCCTATGCAGCTTTTCTCCAGCGCCGTTACCGAGGTGGTCGTCCGGTTAATTGGCATCCCCATATTTCGCGAAGGCAATGTTTTACATCTGGCTCAAACCACTTTAGAAGTTGTTGACGCCTGCTCCGGGTTGCGTTCCTTGACCACTATGTTTGCCCTCAGCGCAGCCCTTGCCTGGTTCAGTGACGCTACAGCCTGGAAGAAATGGGTCCTTTTCTTGGCCGCGGCCCCTATCGCCATCTTTGCCAATATCGTTCGGCTCACCGGAACAGCAGGCCTCGCCAGCGTTTACGGGGAGAAAGTAGCGCAGGGCTTTCTCCATGAATTCTCAGGGCTTTTTACCTTTGTGTTTGGTTTGATGCTGCTGGTTTTGGTGAATAAATTTCTTCAAAGCCAGCGTTAAACGATCCATTCATAATTTGTGGTCTTTGCGATCTTAGCTAAAGCGATCTGCTGTGAGCCGCAAGGGTCTAACTGCTGAACCTTTTTCTTTTTTGTATACAGTTCCTTTATGGACCCAATCTGCAACTACCTCACCATTGATGTGGAAGACTATTTCCAGGTTTCCGCCTTTGAGGATATTGTTCATCCTAAAGATTGGGGCGGAATGGAACAACGGGTGGTGCGCAATACTGATATAATTCTCACGGTACTCTCCGAAAATTCCGTTAAGGCTACTTTTTTCATTGTAGGCTGGATTGCCGATAAATTTCCGTCTCTTGTTAAAGAAATCCATAATCAGGGTCACGTTATCGGTTGCCACAGTTACTGGCATCGTAAAGTGTACGACCTCGGGCGGGAAGAGTTCCGCGCCGACACGTTGAAGGCTAAAACGGTCCTTGAAGATATCTTAGGAGAACCTGTTCTCGGTTACCGTGCCCCTAGCTATTCGATAACCGCTAATTCTCTCTGGGCGCTCGATATTCTTAAAGATCTTGGTTTTGTCTACGACTCATCTGTTTTTCCTGTTTACCACGACACTTACGGTATTCCGGATGCGCCGAGATTTGCCTATCTACACGCCAACGGCTTGCGCGAATACCCTATTTCGACCTCACTTATTTGCGGACGAAATGTGCCGGTTTCGGGGGGGGGATATTTTCGCCTATTTCCTTACTGGTTTACCCGATTTGCTTTGCAAGCAATTAATCGCAAAGAGAAACAACCTTTTGTTTTTTACCTTCACCCTTGGGAGATAGATCCTGACCAGCCGAGATTTCACCGCGCAAAAATTTTTTCAAAATTTCGACATTATAATCAGTTGAAGCAAACCCGCGCCCGTTTTGAAAAGCTGTTGAAAGACTTTTCATTTTCACCTTTGCCTGTGCCAGCACCGCCGGCTTCATCAATTGAAAAGTGCTAAGGATTTAGGCCTCAAATGCGTATTTTAGTAGTTGATGAAGAGATCCCCTTTCCACTCAATTCGGGGAAGAGGCTGCGGACCTTCAATTTGCTGAAACCGTTAGCGGAGCGTCATGAAATCACGCTTATTTGCCGGCAGCATGAGCATCTTGAGGATAACAGTTCTCTGGGATTAGAAGAGGCGGGTATCCACGTAGAGGTGGTTCCTGATCCGATAAGAAAAAAACAAGGAGTGGAATTTTACTTGGCTCTGCTTGCCAATCTTTTTTCTCGCTATCCTTATACGGTAAGCAGCCATCATTCTCCTTTGCTTGTCCTGCGTATCGCAAATTTGTTAGAGCGTAATCGATTTGATCTTATTCATTGTGAATGGACGCCGTATGCTATCAATTTGCGGCAGTGGTTGGGAACAATGCCAACCATTGTTGACGCGCATAATATTGAAGCCATGATCTGGCATAGAAATTTCCAGATAGAGCAAAACATTTTCAAAAAGGCGTATATCTATCTGCAATGGCAGAAAATGAAAGCTTTCGAGCATCAATTTTTTCCGAAATTTACCCGATGTGTCGCCGTCTCGGAGCAGGATGCAAAAATCATCACTCGAATGGTGCCGAAAAGTCAGGTGGATGTGGTCGCTAATGGTGTGGATGTTGATTATTTTAGCAGGGAGGCTTCTTGTCGCCAACCCGCTCAACTGAACCAAACATTGGTGTTCACTGGGTCGCTGGATTGGCGGCCCAATGTGGACGGGCTTCTTTTCTTTTTAGCTCAAGTGTTCCCTCTGGTTAAAAAAAAGTATCCCCAAAGCCGGCTGATCATTGTTGGGCGTAACCCTATGCCGGCATTGCAGGCTAAGGTGGCCGGAATGTCCGATGTTGCCCTGACCGGGACGGTTGAAGATGTGCGTCCTTTCATGGAACAAGCCGCTGTATATATTGTGCCTCTTCGGGTGGGTGGGGGCTCCCGGCTCAAGATTCTTGAGGCTCTTTCCATGCAGATGCCGGTAGTCTCAACCACCATCGGCGCTGAAGGACTTGATGTCACCCCGGGCAAAGATATACTTATCGCAGACACTCCAGAGGCTTTTGCCATTGCGGTGGGCGCTGTTTTGGATGATGTCAAAAAGGCGAATGATCTCGGTAGGCAAGGACGGATCTTGGTGGAAGCGCAGTACCAATGGCATGTGCTGGCCGACCGGCTTGAAGCGAATTGGCTGCAAGCGGCGGAAGAGGCCCAACGGAAAGCATGAAGCCTTTAATTTTCCATGTCCGTGCCAGTAATTTTTTTGGTGGTCCTGAGAGACAAATCATAGGCCACATTCAGGCTTCGAAGGAATTCGATCATCTCGTTGTAACTTTTCAGGAAGGCGGCACGGATAATGAGTTCCAGAAAGTTTGCATCGGCCAAGGAGTGGCTGTCGCCACCATCAAAACCACCCATTCCTACCAATGGTCTTCTGTGCAGCAATTGCGAGCCTGCATCCTTGAAAAGCGGCCTGCGATCATTTGCTGTCACGGCTATAAGCCTCTGGCCTTGAGTCTTCTCGCCAAGAGAAGCGAGCCTATGCCAATAATCGCTTTTTCTCGTGGTCACACTTCAGAAAATTTGAAGATACGCGTCTTCGAATACATTGAACGAAAACTATATAACTGTGCGGATACGATCATAGCCGTCTCGCAAGGCTACGCTGAAGCGCTCAAACGACATGGCATCAAGCCTGAACGAATTCAGGTGGTGCTCAATGCGGTGCAAATCGATAAATTCTTACCCTTTATCGAAAAAAAGACTCCAATTCGGAAAAAGCTCGGTTTTGTCGAAGAGGATTTTCTGATTGCGTCAGCCGGCCGATTGAGCCCGGAAAAGGCACAGGCAGATTTGATCGCAGCTTTTTCTCAGCTTTGTCAACAGTACGGTCATATCCACCTGGTGCTTTGTGGTGATGGGCCGCTGCGGGAATCGCTTGAGCGAAAAGCGGCTGACGCAGGGTGTCGGAATGTGCATTTTTTAGGACACAGGACCGACCTTGATTCCTTAATGCCTATTTTTGATTTGTTTGTGTTGCCGTCGTTAACCGAAGGCTTGCCGAACGTTCTACTCGAAGCAGCCTCCTGCCATGTGCCTATCGTGGCGACACGTGTAGGCGGGATTCCGGAAATTGTATCAGATGGTGAAAGTGGTCTTCTGGTTGACCCCGGTAATATTCCTCAACTTGTTCAGGCTATTGAACACTGTGTCACCAACCATGAGTCGACAAGCCATCTCGCCCGTGCGGCATATCGGGTGATTGAAACCAAATATGGTTTCACTGAACAGGCGCGTAAGCTTGAAAACCTTTACCGCCAGATGCTGGTCCAGGGGCAACCATGATTGACCCTCAGCGGCTGCCCTTTGTCACCATTGTTATGCCTGTATACAATGAGGCCCGTTTTATCGGGCAGACATTGCAACAACTGCTGACTCAGGAGTGTCCGGCAAGCCAGTTTGAAATCTTGGTCGTTGACGGCATGTCCTTTGACGGCACCAGGCAGATCGTTGAAAGTCTGGCGCAGGAGCACCCTCATCTTCATCTGCTCGACAACCCCAAACGTAAATCGAGCTCGGGTCGCAACATCGGATTCAAACGAGGGCAGGGGGATTACTTCCTTGTTGTGGATGGACACTGCTTTATCCCGAATAACAAACTGCTGGCCCATGTGGTCGAATGTTTCACCACAAGCGGCGCCGACTGCCTGGGGCGTCCCCAGCCGCTCAATCCACCAGAACTCACCTTCTTCCAGAAGGCGGTTGCCTTGGCGCGAGGCTCCCGATTGGGGCATGGGGGCGATTCCTTGATTTATGGAGAATATGAGGGGTTTGCTAGTCCTGTCAGCAATGGCGCGGCCTATGCCCGGCATGTCTTCGAAAAAGTGGGTTATGTGGATGAGCAGTTCGATGCCTGTGAGGATGTCGAATTCAACTACCGTGTCGAGCAGGCCGGGTTAACCTGCTACACGAGTCCGAGTCTCACGATTCAATATTATCCTCGTGAGAATATGCGCGGGCTCTTCCGCCAGATGGTTCGTTATGGGAAGGGACGGTTCCATTTTATAAAAAAACACAAAGAAGCGCTGACGATCAATCAACTTATCCCTCCCGGTTTTGTGATTGGTCTGTTGCTGTTGATGCTTGCCGTCGTTACTGGTTGGTTTGGTTATGCGGCTATATGGGCGCTCGGTTTTCTCTATATTCTATATCTCATTGCCATTACCCTTGAATCTCTTCGGGTTGGCATTCATAACGGGTTTGAGTATTCGGGTTATCTTCCAGGTGTTTTTATAGCGGTTCACTTTGGTCTTGGGTGGGGATTTTTGAGTCAATTATATCTAACCTTTGTAGGCAGAATGTTGCGAAACTAACTCATAAGAATAAAGCCTGCATGCATTCCATGTTGCTGCTAGCCAACCGGAAGGATGGTGAACGTATAATGATGCGCGGTATCTTGATATTGTGGCCATGAATTATACTCGTCATTTTTATCTCCAGTCTCAACTTCCCTCCAAGTTATCTCCTGTCCGTCACTGCTTTAGGCAGATTACTATTAAGCAATGCACATGTTGCTACATTGTCGGTTTTACGCGCATTTTTTAATTTCGGTTGATTTCATAGAGGTGGATTAAATGAATTTAATGAGAATTAAATTGAAAATTGAAAACCACATACTGACTAATCAACGTTATTTGGCTTTGTTGACAAGTTTTATAGTTAATTTTGTAGGAATAATTCCAATTATTTTTTTTAAGATAAAGATTTATGACTCGTATTTGCGGTTCAATTTCAATGCTAAAAAGGCTCCCGTCATATTGAAGAGAGTCGTAGAATTATCAAAAAAATCAGTTCGAGCTTCCATTGAAAATGAAACAGAGCAAACCTTGATACGGTCTATTGTTCTGAAAAAATATATATCTGAAAAAGAGAAGGGGATTGTTCTTGTTTCATTTGAAAATCAACTGGAAAAATTAGCCAACTTGTCAAAATTGAATGATTTTGAAAAGGAGTATCAGGTTATTTTTCTTCCAAGCTGGCAACCTTTTTATAGTACTGCGTTCTATACATTTCTCAGCAGAGTTAAAGAGCCATTTTGGATTATGCCTTCTTCTGCAAGAGACATGAAATTGTGTGAAACCGTAGGGCCGTTGTGTCTGCCTTTGCCCTTTCAGGCTTCGAGCTGGGTTGATGGCGATAAATATACGGATTCTCAAGGGAATAAGGATATCGACATAATCATGCTTGCTAATTTCAGTAAGTATAAAAGGCATTGGCTGTTATTCGAGGCGCTCGCTGAGTTAAGCGAAAACCTAAAGGTGGTCATTGCCGGGAGGCCTCTAGGTGACAGAAATAGGGAGTCTTTAATTTTAGAGGCCAAGAATTTTGGCGTTGCAGATAGAATATGTATTATCGAGAATCCTTCTAATGAAGAAATTAGAGATTTGTTGGGTCGTTCTAAGATGTTTTGTGCTCTTAGCCATAAGGAAGGGTCCTATATTGCAGTGGTTGAATCTATGTTCGCAGGGGCGCCTGTCATCATGTATGAAAATGCAATCATAGGTTCGAAAGATTTTGTAAACTTAAAAACCGGTCTTTTGGTTGGTGAAAAAGAGAAGTTGTCTGGAAAAATTAGATATTTACTCGAAAATTACGGTAAATTTGATACCCAAAAATGGGCAAAGTCGAATATATCTGCAAGGATTAACAGTAAAAAACTCAATTTGCTCCTTAGGGAAAACAGTCTTTTGGTGGGAAATCAATGGACGCATGATGTTACTCCTTTTTATTGTGAGAATTTCAATTTTTATTTTTATGATAAGACTCATCATGATGAAGATGAGTGTCAATCAATAAAAAGACGGTTCAATATTGATATAAAAATTAATTGAAAAATTATTATTCAGTCGTTCGTGGAAATTTAACCGATTTTTCATTTGCAATCTGTGATAATTGCTATTGTGAATTCATTGAACCCTTCGCAAGGAAGAACCAAATTTGGGCCGGTGTAGATGGGTTTTATATCAAAACAGATATGGAGGTCTTCCCAAGGGGAAGTCGATGAGCATTTTATGGATAGCGATTCACGGATAAAAATTTGTTTTGTCATTGACGCTATTGAATCCCCGACTGCTGGTACGGAAAAGCAACTTCTATTACTGATCAATAAGTTGGATCGGACCTGCTTCAAGCCGTATCTCTGTGTGTTAAGGTCATCGAGTTGGGTGGAAAATGAATTGGCTGATTGTTGTTTATATAAAATTGGCTTCACGTCATTCGGGCGAATATCAGCTTGGTGGGCTATCTTTAGGTTCAGTGCGTTTCTCCGTGCCGAGGGAGTGAACATTGTTCAAGCCCATTTTCGAGACGGCAGTATTGTCGGTATCCTTGCTGCAAGGCTGGCGGGCGTAAAGGCAAGGGTTGGGACCAGGAGAAATCAGGGCTATTGGGTCAACAGTTTTGAACTTGTAGTGCAGCAAATCCTAAATCGATTCACGACGTTGTTTGTGGCCAACTGTGAAAATACAAAAAGTTGGGCGGGGAAAACGGAAGGCATTGTTCCGCAGCGTATAGTCGTCATTCCTAATGGGCTTGAAGTTGCGAATTTCCAGAACTTCTCGGCGATGCAGCGACAGGCCTTCAGAAGACAGTTTGGATTTAACGACAATGCTGTTCTCGTTGGCATTGTGGCCAATTTGCGGCCCGTTAAGGAGGTTGGCGTTTTCATTGAAGCCGCAAGGAAGGTGGTGGGGAAAAATCCGCAGGCGCGTTTCGTCGTTATCGGGGACGGGCCGGAAAGAAATATGCTTGAGGACCTTTGCAGGTATTTAGGTCTTCAGTCTTCAATACATTTTTTAGGGAAACGCTTGGATGTTCCTGAAATTCTGAGCTGTCTGGATATTGGGGTGCTTTCTTCCGGCTCGGAGAGCTTCTCAAACGCCATCTTGGAGTATATGGCAGCAGGGCTGGCGGTCGTTTGTACTGATGTGGGTGGCGCTAGAGAAGCTGTTGACGATGGGCTTAATGGATTTGTCGTTGAGCCCGGTGATTATTGCGCGATGGCGGAACGGATCTCCTTGATTATCGAAAAGGACTTGTTTGCGGATATGGGGCGGCGAGGCAGAGAAAAAGCGGTAGCGCTTTATTCTCACGAGGGGATTGTTGTTCGTTATCAGCAACTTTACAAGGAGATCGCATGATGCGTGTCGCAAAGCTCATGCTTTTCATCGGTTGCCTCGCCCTTACGTCACCGCTGTTTTTTTTGTACAGGCTTACCCGTTCACGCGCACTCTTTGCGGGCCAAGCGCAGTTGCTGGCATTGGCTCCTGGAAAAATAGGTAGTTATCTGCGGGTTGGCTATTACTGCATGACGCTGAAACAATGCTCTCGGTATGGTTATATTGGCTTTGGCTCTTTTTTTGCGCATCCTGAAGCGGAACTAGGTGTGGGCTATTACATCGGATCCTATAATATTATTGGTATGGCAAGAATTGGTAATCATGCGACTATAGCTAGCCATGTTTCCATCTTGAGTGGAAAAAAACAACACGGTTACGGTGAAATTGGTAGGCCGATCCAGGAGCAACCAGGTTTTTTCAAGGTGATCGCTATTGGTGATAACTGCTGGATTGGCAATAATGCTGTTGTTATGGCGGATATCGGTGAGCAGACAGTTGTCGCAGCTGGCAGTGTGGTGGTTTATCCAACAGACGGATTTGAAGTTGTAGCGGGAAATCCTGCAAAAGTTCTGAATAAGATTACGGATCCACTGAATAATAATGAAAAATTTTAAAAAAATATTTAGTTTCGCGGTCATTTTTCTCGTTTTTTGTGTTTGTTCTCTTGTGACGTACAAGATCGTACGGTGGAAAATGTACATTTGGCTTCCAGATTATATTGCAGGGCAGTTGCGGAGAGCGGATCCTGAGCCAAACTTAATCCACATTATTTTCCTGATGGTTGATCATTATGAACCAGGTCGTGGTGAAAAGGGGGCCAAAATAAATCAAGAATGGCTTGATCGTTATAAAGAGCTTGCGAGTCGCCATAAAGATAGCTACGGCAGGGTGCCGCAACATTCTTGGTTCTATGCCTATGAGCAAAAAAACGAACTGGTTATGCCGGAGCTGGCCCGTGCGGTTCGGGACGGATACGGAGAGATAGAGTTTCATTGGCACCATGGCAACGGCAACAATGCGGAATTCCCGGCAAAGTTGGCAGAAGGCGTTGCCTGGTTCAACCAATACGGGGCCATGATTGATGCTCAAGGCAAGAAGTCGTTTGCTTTCATTCATGGTGATTGGTCGTTAGACAATTCTGGGGGGCGAGAATTTTGTGGTGTGACGCGTGAGTTGGAAATTTTGAAATCACTTGGGTGTTATGGCGATTTCACTTTTCCGGCTTTTGGTAATATTGCTCAACCGCGTAAAGTTAATAGTATTTATTATGCAAGTGACGACGATCAAAGCAAATCGTATGATACGGGTATTGAGGCAAGGGTTGGAGTTCATAATGATAAAGACCTTATGGTATTTGAAGGTCCGATAACGATTAAGGATTATGGTGCTATTGAAATTGATCCATTTCCAGGCCATGGTGATATTGATAGTTTGATAAAAGCTAATGTTCACGTATCTGGACGCCCTGAATGGGTTTTTGTTAAAACATTTACTCATGGTGTTCAAAGCAAGAAAATATTTTTTAATACTGTTGTTGATGATATTTTTTCTTATTTGGAGATGAAATATAAAAATAATAAATATAAATTGCATTATGTGACAGCCAGAGAGGCTTATAATATAGTTTCAGCTGCTGAGGACGGTATGGGTGGCGATCCCAATTCGTATCTAAATTATAAGATTAATAAGCCTGTTTCTGCTTTAATTGATTAATTGTAATTAAAAATTTGAGTGAAATAGTTTTTATTTTATATGCTTCAAGATAAAATTAGGGGTACTGTCCCCTCCGCATTAGTCATGGTCTGTTTGTACATATTCCTTCTCACAGAAAGGCCCTGGGAATCGATTAGGTATTTAGAGGGAGTTCCAATAGAACGAATATTTGCTACAGTAATGATTTTGGTTTCATTGTTGTCCGGCAAGCTTTTAATTGTAACTTCTTCAACGAATAAGTGGGTGTATTCGCTTTTGTGTTTGCATTTTTTATTGATTCCATTTTCATTTAACAGTGAATTCACTTTGGATCAAAATTACGAATACGCAAAGACTGTTTTGGTTTATTTGTTAATGCTTGCTGTAGCTGATGACGAGTTTTCGCTGCAACTGCTCATAAAAGCTTTTGTCTTTTCGATGATGTTCTACATGCTGCACTCACTCTGGGAGTATCATAACGGACGGCATGAATATCGTCAGGGTATCGCCAGGATGATAGGGGTAGACGAAACTCATAACGATCCCAACGCCTTTGGTGCCAGTGTCGTGCTTTCGCTGCCCTTTGTCTACGTGCTGCTGTGTTCCGAAGCGAAATCCTTCATGCGAAAGTTATACTTTAGTTATTTTGCCCTAGCTATCCTCTGCGTCATTTTGACTGGTTCGCGCTCTGCATCTATCGCTTTTGTTTTTCTTGTTCTGCTTTGGGGTGGTTCGCAGAAGGGCAGTAAAAAGAAATGGTTGATCTTACTCGTGTTATTTTCGCTGGGTGCCGTCTGGACTGTCATGCCTGTAGATAAGCGAGAACGAATCAGAACCATTTGGGATACAGACGCCGGCCCCAAAGTTGCTTCCGATTCGGCTAAGGGGAGATTATTTGGCTGGCAGGTCAGTTGGGAAATGTTCAAACAGAAACCCTTTACTGGTGTCGGGCCTGGTGGGAAAAACTTTATAGGGTACCGAATGGCCCATAATGTTGATGCTGTTGTCGGAACTGTTCCTTCACCCCACCAATCTCACAACTTGTATGGTCAGGTGCTTGCTGAATTTGGCCTCCCTGGCGCCCTTCTTTTTGTCGGGCTGATCTTTGCTACCTGGAAAAATAGTAGGAGGGCTCTAAGAATACTGGGCGCTTATTCTCGAGAAGAAGGATTATTTCTTTGTTCACTGGCAAGGGCTATTATGGCGAGTTTGTTACTGTTGCTGCTTCTGGGGTTAGCTGGGCATAATTTTTATCGTACGTTGTGGTTATGGTTGGCGGCGTGGTCTGGCAGTTTGGTCTGTATTGCTGAAGTGAAAATTGTGTGCAAGCCTAGAGCAATTCCTTTGTCGACACAAGTCCATTGAGATGAGAATTTTGGTTTCTGACAATGTCTCTTGACAAAATGAATATCAGAGTGTTGGTTGTTGCCCGTTGGCCGCTTGGGGGTATCAGAACATATATGCGTTATATGTTCAGCCATTTGCCATCCTCTTGCAGGTTGTCCGTATTGGCAGCCTCTACTCAGGAAGACCATGCTCTCTTCAGAGATTGTACTGCATGTAATGCTGAGTTGAAGCTTGTACGGTCCTCAGATACTCGCGATTTTGCCGTTGCAATATTCAAGGAATTGCAAATAAGCAACTATGATATTATTCTCAGCCAGGGCTTCATATCATCAGTAGCTGTATATCTGGCAAATGTGTGTTTCAGAATTCCCCATGTATTGACTATTCATGGTATTGTCGAGTCTCAGTACGTTACGGGAAAATTTGGTTCACTAAAACGAAGGGCGCTAGGCTGGATACTATCGCGGATAACGGTCTTATATGCGGTCAGCAATGATATTCTCGAACATTTGTACTGTCAATATCCTCGATTGAAAA
The DNA here is from genome assembly GCF_030824455.1 of Desulfobulbus sp. Taxonomy (GTDB): domain Bacteria; phylum Desulfobacterota; class Desulfobulbia; order Desulfobulbales; family Desulfobulbaceae; genus Desulfobulbus. Next base: position 123,863 of record NZ_JAVBXR010000124.1, on the reverse strand, counting down.
CTGATGGGCCACATGCAGTGGTTATTCCTAATGGCATTGAGCTGAAAGTGTTGGACACTGTGCCTGCACAACCACTAACTTTGCGTAAGGCGTTGAGTATTGATCAGGCCACCTTCATTTTTGGATTTTTAGGGCGATTTATGCCGCAAAAGGGTTTCGATCTTTTGATCGAAGCTGTCTTGAGCCTGCAACAGCAAAATGATGGAAAACCTTTCGCTGTCGCGGCAATAGGTTCTGGCGATTATTTGCGGGAATATCAAGCTGTTATTAGAAAAAAAGGGCTGAATAGATTTTTTCATTTTCTGCCCTTTCAACCGATGGTGCATCATCTTTATCCTCAAATAGACGTGGTTGTAATGCCCTCACGTTGGGAGGCGAGCGGTTTGTTGGCGATGGAAGCTCTCTGTATGGGGGCTCCACTGATAGCCTCTGATTGCATTGGACTTAGGGAAACAGTTGCCGAGACCCCGGCAAAGGTTTTTCAATCTGAGAATGTTGTTGCTCTGACTGACTTGATGCTGGATTCAATCTGTAACAACCCATCTGAAATTTTTCGGGATTTTATACCGGAGGCACGCGCTCGGTATGATGTCAATCTTTCATCAGTGAAACTCCTACACCTTATAACGCAGATATTGGGGCGGTGATGAGTAAAAAATTACTGTTGAATTCGTTGACGGGCACCACGCTCTATGTCGCAAACGTCGTCGTTGCCTTCATCATGAGCCCTGTGTACATCCATGCACTGGGAAATCGCGATTATGGCTTGTGGGAACTGGTGTTAAGCGTCGTTGGTTATATGGGGTTGCTTGATCTGGGGATTGGCGGTTCCCTGGTGCGGTTTGTTTCGATTGCTGACGGCAGGCAGGATAAGAAGGATTTGCAGCAAACTATGAGCACCGCGTGTGCTTTTTTTGTTCCCGTGGGTGTTGTCGCATTCTTGTTATTCTCAATGTTAAGCTATTCTCCCGGACTGATAGCCGGCCAGGAAATACGGGATATTGCCAACCTCGAAACGGTTTTTCTGTTACTGGGTATCAATGCTGCCATGCTTTTTCCTTTGCAGGTCTTTACCGCAACGCTTTCCGGTATGCAGCGCCATTATTTTCTCAATAGTGTCCGAATAGTGTTGCTGATCACTCGGGCTGGAGTCTCCTATTATCTGCTGTTGCGGTATCCTGGGAAGGGCTTGCTCGTGATGGCCTTGTTGCAACCGTGTTATACTGCGGTTCAGGTTTTATTATTTGTTGGAGCTGTAATTTTAGACCGGGACATCCCTAACGTGGCCCTATCTGCGGTAAGCCGAAAGAAAGCGAGGGAGATGATGCTTTTCAGTCTGAAAAGTGCCGCGATGATGGTTGCCTCCCGATTGCAGAATCAGAGCGTGCCATTAATCATCGGGCATGTGATTGGCTTGGGGCATATTGTCTATTTTGTCATGCCCAACCGCTTGATTGATTATGCTAAAGGATTTTCCAGGGCGATAGGCTTTCCCCTGGTCCCTTATTTCGGTGCGACTATCGGTAAAGGGAACGTTGAAGTGTTAAAAAACTCCTGGTTAAATACTACTCTGGCTTTGCAAATTGTTTCGCTAGGCATGCCCATTGTTATTTTTTTCTGTGGCGAAACATTTTTGGAGCTGTGGATTGGGCCTGAATATTCGGCTGCCGGGCGGCTGGTGTTGTACCTTTTGCTGGTTGGTTTAGTGGCCGACTCGTTTGCAACCAATGCTTTCAGTATACTGACCGCCCAGGGTAAACATGGCAAGCCTGCGTTGATGTGGCTTGTTTTTTCGGTGCTCAGTGTCCCTCTGGGCGTGGGTGGTGGGTATCTGTGGGGAGTGGTTGGGGTCGCCGCAGGTACGTCAATCACAACAGTTCTGGGGAATATATTCACTGTGGTCATGGCCTGTGCTGTGATGCGCATACCCTTGTGGACCTATTTTCGCATGACATTGATACGCATTTTTCCTGCTCTGTTACTGTTGGGTCTTTCCTTGTGGATTTTTAAAATGTTGTTCATTGAAAAAAGTTATATGAATATTTTGATTCAGATCGGTGTGTCTGGAGCCATTTACCTGTTGGCCATCTGGAAATTTTCTTTGGATGAAAATGTACGCAATAGTGTATTGCAGCGGTTCCAACAGATTTTTTTCAAAGGAAAAATTTGATTATGGTTAGAAAAATGTCAAGTTGCATGGGGCCATGCGTAGATATGAATGACAAATACCGAAACTATTCTTGGGAAATTCGTAAGCGCCTCAATAAGATATATCGAAGAGTCGAGAGTGTTCTGGTTGAATGTAATTTGAAGGAGTGGGGCCAAGCTGAAACGGCTGAAGAATTGCTTGATGGTAAATTTTTTGCTCTTCGCGAAGGGAATGAAACCGATGATCTGGAAGACATTGTCGCAACATTTCCTGATGAATTGTCGGCTCCAACCCCGGCGATGCCCCGCCCTGTATTGCGCAACGAGATATACGGACGCTTTAAGGCTGGTATAGCCTGTTTTGTTGCGCGCGATTCGATAACCAATCAACTGCTGGGCGTCATTTGGCTCCGAGATTGGTATTATCCGAATGTTCTGCCCTTGGAAAAACGAGCCAGCAAAGCCTGTGCGCCGAGCCGCCTGTATACGGTTCCAGAAGCGCGCGGAAAGGGCATTGCGACGGCTCTGCTGTGTTATACTCTTAATATTGCAAAGCAGAGAGGGTATGCATTTGCGTATGCTTTAATACGACCCAAGCGTATTTTTTCTCTCCGCGCTTTTCTTAAAGCAGGCTTTGCAATCTTGGGGACAGTCCTTCATGGCAGCCGACTGGGATGCCCGTTTCAGGTGTTTCGTTATGGTGTTCGCTTGGCATCCGGCTCGTTCCCTGTTGTTCCGGTGGTGATTGTTTCCAAGGTTCGTCATGACGGTTCTACCCTACTGAGTATGATACGCGCCTTGGGGCGCAATGGGGTTCCGGTGTATTTGTTGGTGAAGGGTCCCTTAACATACACAGGAAAAACGCGATATGCGCACAGGATAGAACAGTTTACTGGAGACATTACTGACCAAGAACTCATCCAGCGGCTGACAGCAATGTTGGCTGCCATGGGTTCGTGCAAGCAGAAGCCGGTGATGATGCATATCACCGAAAATGACATTTTTAATTTGCATTCGATACGGCCTTTTCTTGAAAAGCATTTCACCATATTGCCCATGGGTGATGTCGGCCATTATTTAGAGAAGGCAAACCAGTTGCCTCCAGCAGTTGAAGCAGGGTTCTGTGTACCGCAATCGATGGTCTTGCAGAGTGCTGACGAGTTGGACGCGGTATGTGAACGAATGCAATTTCCTATTATTGTCAAACCACTTGCTCGGCATACGGTTGGCAACTTCCTCGAGAAGGTGCTCATTTATGATTCTCCGGCAGGTTTTGTTGAGCAAGCGAAACAATTTTTTGATGATGAACGCACCAAACTTCTTGCGCAAGAATACATACCTGGATCCGATCAGGATGTACTTTTATTTATGGCGAGTTGTGACGTTCTGGGCAGAGCGCGTGCGTATGTGAGTGGTCATAAATTACGGCAAAAGCCTCCTGGGTTTGGGTTAATGTCTTCAGGGGTAATCCACCAAGATGACAAAATGGAGGAAAAGTCGATAAAGCTATGCGAACTGTTTAAGATTGGAGGATTTATCGGAATTGAGGCAAAACGACGCCAGGGCACTCAAGATCTTTATTACATTGAAACAAATTTTCGCCCTGAAGCGATTAGCCCCTTGGCGGAAATCGCCGGAACCAACCTCGTGTTGGATACCTACTTAGCGGCCATTGGAGAACCTTGTTTCGCCTGTCCACCCCGGCCATCTGCGTCCTACATGAATTTGCAATTAGAAATCGAGGCGGTTCGAGTATCGGTGGGTGAGGGGAAGGTGACGTGGGCCGAATTGCTCAAACCGTTGCCCGGACCGACTGCATACTGCCTTTTTGCACCGGACGACCCACTACCTTTTTTTCGCTGGTTGGTTGATGCCGTCCGTTTGAAAATCATGCGAGCTTTGAATTTTCTCAGGTGAGGAGCCTTAATGATCAAGTGACTGCGGTCTGCGCATCATCCGGCCTTGGCATTTCCTTGATCCTGTACAACACTTGAGTGGATCGTGTTTTGGGTAAAGATAGGGGGAAAACGTAATGAGCATGACAGGAACCTTTATACGAGGCATTATTGCCCCACTGTGGGCAATGAGGGAGCAAACGCCATATTTGAACTATGTTAAAATTATTGAAGACATGCACCGCAGGCCGATTGCGGCAGTGCATGAGGATCAATTGCGGCGATTGAAATCACTTGTGCGCCATGCTTATGAGGAGACGCTTTATTACCGCGCTCGCTTTGCGGAATGTGGCATTACGCCGGATAGTATATGCACCCTTGCCGACCTGCAACGGTTGCCATTGTTGACGAAGGATGACCTCCGAGCCAACAAAGATGGTATGACGGCCAAAAATATACCAAAAGACAGCTTGATGCCAAAGAAGACCTCCGGTTCCACCGGGGTTTCAGTGGAACTGTATACGGATGAAGCCAGCAATCAGTGGAAGCGTGCGGTGACAATTGTTTATGACCGCTGGTCCGGTTGGGACATTGGCGAGCGAGTGGGCGCTATTTGGGGAAATCCGGAGTGCTACCAGAACTGGCGGATGTATCTGCGCAATATGTTGCTGAATCGTCACCTCTATCTCGACACCTTGAAGATGGACGAACCGACGATGCGGCAATACCATAAGGCGCTACTCAGAAAGCAGCCTGTCATTCTGTTTGGCCATGCCCATTCGCTTTTTCTGTTTGCCCGATTTATGGAGCAAAACGGGTTGTCCGGCATTCGGCCCAAAGGCATTATAAGCACCTGCATGGTGCTGCATGATTTTGAGCGTGAAACTATTGAACGGATTTTTGGTTGCCGGGTAACTAACCGTTACGGTTGTGAAGAAGTCAGCCTGATTGCGTGTGAATGTGCGCAAGGGAATATGCATTTGAATTGCGATTCTTTGCTTGTTGAGTTTCTTCGTGACGGTAAGCCTGTGGCGCCCGGTGAGCCTGGGGCCATTGTTGTGACTGATCTTACCAATTACGGCATGCCTGTCATTCGGTACAAGGTCGGCGATGTCGGCGTTCCTTCGGTCAAGGGCGCCTGCCCCTGTGGCTGTACCTATCCGATTATGGATTCTCTTGAAGGCCGGATAGCCGATTATGTGGTTACGCCGGACGGCAAGTATATATCAGGGATTTCTCTAACAGAAAATTTTGCGATGCATCTTCCCGGTGTGAAACAGATGCAGATTGTTCAGGAAAAAATCGATTTGCTGGTGTTCAAGATAGTAAAAGGGGAGGCGTTCTCAAGCCATACCGTCAGTGATATTGATCAGCTGGCAAGAGAACGCTTTGGCGACCAGATGGCTTGGCAGGTTGAATATGTGGCCTCGATTCAATCTGAACTTTCTGGGAAATATCGGTTTTGCATCTCAAAAATAGAGAATCCGTTTTGTTAGTGCGGAAGTACGGGCCTGTTGTTTCTCCTGTGAAGGGAAGGAGTTCGCGTCCCAGACTCTTTGCGAACACTCAATGCTGTTTATTTTCCTCTTGCTCAAGGGGTTAGCATTCTTCTGGCAAGCGAAGATTCATTCCCTTGGCTGTCGACGCTGGTTATCAGATAGTGGCCCTCACTCGTTGGATGAGCTAACCAATCAACATAGGTGTTGGTTCCTTTAGGAACCGATGCGATCCGTTGGCTTTGAATGGCTTTGGGAATGGGATCCGTTGAATAATAGATATTGTAATAACGAATCATAGCGTTCGCAGGTTCTTCCCAATCAAGACGATATTGGCCGGGCGTGCTAAGCTTGCTGACTGTTGGTTTGGGCCATTGAGGTGCAACGAGGTAGAATGGTTTTGCTCCCTTGGGGTCGCTCGGATACTCTGATGTTTGCGTGCCTGTCGTGCTCAGGACATTTGATAACGTGCGAGATTCCAGCCCCGAATGTTCTTGTGCCGTCACCGCATAATAGCACGTTCCGGAAGGCTTGGAGTCGTCGGTAAACTCCCAATAATCATTGCCTTTCCACTGGCCCGTGCTGAAATCATACCGGCTGAAGATATCTGCATTGACGGTGCCCAAGGGCTTCCAGTCATCGACCTTGTCGCAGGACCGCCACACTCGGAACAGTTTGGTTTCCCTTGGCGGCGGCGGATTGTCAGTTGCTTCATTGGGCCACCCCCGCTTAGTGTAACCCCGCGGGGTTGCCGTTCCTAATCGCCAGTCAAAACGCACCGTATAGGCGCCGCTATTGTCGGTGACGCTGGTAATTTCAGGTGGGTGTGGGTAGTGCGCGACTGCATAGGCGAGGTCGCCTGTGTTTGCGATGTTTGTTAAAAAAGTGATTGCGTAAGATATTTTAGTTCCGTCCGGGCTTTGAGCAATTCTGTTGTTGCTGGTCCAGGTATAGCTGGTTGAGCCGTTTTGGTTTTGGTAATGATAAGAAACCATTCTGAAATCATTCTTGTTAGCCGCAGTCTTGTTGTACTCTGCAGTTCCTACCCACTGATCCTCTTCTGGCTTTCCTGCACCAGTGTTTGAGAGCGCGAAATAATCGGACCATGCGTTGTGGTCATTGTATGAAGCCCCTTTATTTACGAGGACTTGAGGCAGTAAAGTGCCGGCAGGTTGCGCTTCTAGTTTCCGAGCTTTATAATCCCACGTAACAGGACCTCCAAATTCATATAAATTTCCGTTTATCAATTGATACCCATTGCCATCCCCAAACGTTACGGTCCTCCCCCATCTGTCGAATCCTGGGTGTCCCCACCAATGTTTCATATTTGTTGGTTCGAGCTTCCAAGGGACGCGGGGAGGCATATAGTTCCACAATGGTTCGGTTTCAAAATCACCAAAATTTGCATACTTCAACTCGGCGTCATCGAACGCCGGCCCACCGTCTGGGTCGGTGCCCTTTATATTTAGTTTGTAAAGTATTGGTTGAGCGGAATTGCAGTCGTTTGAATACAGAATTACAATAAAATCAGGTGACGGGAAGTATATATCATGGCGACAACCAAACGGATCCCCTCCCGCAAACTGGTTGAGTTGTCCACGGTACTCGGCCCATCCATCGGTGTCCAGCATTCCTGCGGATGCTTCCGGATGAACTCTGACGGGGAAATACTTTCCATCTTTTTTAGGAAGAAGATACTGGCCATCAGGGCTGATTATCTTTTTCATTCCATAATAGTCAGAGTCGACTCCTGGTAAATCAACTAATTTGCTATAAATCGTACCCTTGTCAGTTACTGTATTTTTGTAAATGGCGCTAGAGTCCAGGGACTGACCGTTGAATCTACCTCCAGTTGTATAATATGTGTTTGGAATAACCGGACTCCAGTAGAAATATTGTGTACCTGATGATGAATATGTCCTTTCAGAAGAATCATAAGCAGCCCGAAGGTGTGAACCATCAGTGTTAACGGTAAATGTTGAAGCTATGGCAGCGTCTAAAGAAGACCCTGCAGTTCGTGTAAACTCGCTGACTGGCCTGTTGCTAAAAAAACCAACCCTTGCCCCATCTGCGGACCAAGGGTTTGCAGGGGATATGTCGGTATAGTACACGTTGGATTTGTTAGGTGTATTTGAGAGCACCCACACCTCATTTCCGGTCCTGGTGTCAGCATACATCAGAGACTCAGGTTGCCGATTCCACCCATTCCCTGCCGATTCCCCGCTGTAATAGGTATTCGTTGCCCGCCGTTCCTTTCGCGCGGCCATTTCGTCAAGATTTTCTATGGCTGCATTGCTGGTAGTTGCAAGCAGGATAAATGCAAATGTATGAAAAATTATCCTGTTCATAGGCGTTATTCTAATTTCCAGTTAAATTGTCGACAGTAACCGATGTGGCGTCACCGTATGGATTGATCTTTAAACCTATCTGCTTGCCTGTACCGTATGTGCTGTCTGTCTTCTCTAAAACAAGGGTGCCGTTCACATAAATCTTGATCAGGTTTCCTGATATCTCAGCTTTTAGGCGATAAATTCCTGCTGCATATTTACCATCATAAAATGAGATGAATTTTTCTGAACCGCTACTGTAAGCATTCAGCATGATTCTTCCGCTAGCAAACCAAACACTGTATCCGGTAGCCTGCTCTTTATTAAATCTGAACAGCAACCCGCTTGTTCCGCTTGATCCGCTATAAAAAACATCTGCTTCGACCGTGTGGTTGTCTGACGCCAGTTCGGTAGTGTGGATGGCGTAGGTTGTTGTCCAGTTGCCACTTGAATGCATAGCGCCGTCGGCCACTTTGAGTCCGCCTTTAAGAACAGTGTAATTTCCGGCAGTGTCGGTCGAGAAATCGTCTTGAACGCCTTTAGGAGCGAGCCCCACTGTTCGTTGGCTTAAGGCCACGCCGTTATTGTTGTCCACAACAGTCAGCGTTACTTGAACGTTGGCGGGAGAAGTGGGGGTGTATGAGGAGGTTGCCCCTTCTGCTACGGAGCCGCTGCCGAAGTCCCATTTGTAGGCCGTAATGCTGCCATCCGGATCAGATGAACCGCTGGCGTCGAAAAGGAGGGTCTCGCCGTCCTGCTTGTAGGTGAATGTGGCAACGGGGGGGCTGTTGGTAACTTTGGCGTCGGTGATTGTAACTCCCGTGAGGCTGCCGGAAAAGTCGACGGCATTTGCCGGGATGACAAAGGCAAGTGAGAGGAGGCCGGTTAGGGCTACGGCGCGGAGTGCCTGGGCAGTGGGCTTGGTTGTTTTCATTGGTGCTCTCCTGGGGTGCTTATAGGGCCTTTTGTAATTGTACAGAGGGCGAGGTAATTTTTTCGATCTATCTGGTGGCAATGAGCTAAGATTGCAACGGCCTTCGCGCTTCGAAATGACCGTGTGATTGTACAAGGAGGTGGCTTCGTGACACTCGCTATATCTTCTCTGGTCAGGAACATCCTCTCGCGTTGGCGCATATTGGCGTGATGAGCGCTGAGGTTCATGGCGTGTAGATGACCGTGTTTGAGGGAGAACTGAGGCCGCCCGTTTTTTCAATCGACTGGATGGTAAACGCCTTTGCAGTGGCAGGTTTGGTTATTTCACAACTTAGTTGTCTGGCTGTCGCGGCGTTAGTTGTGCAAATTTGTTCGCCATTGGCTAGAACCTGGAATCCAGTGATATTGGCTTCCTGGGCGGCGTCGAAGTCCCACGCAAAGGTCGCCAGCACCTTTTCCTCCGCTTGGTTGAGTGCAAGGTAACCGACTGTTTCTACAGGATGGGTTATCTCGGTATCCTTAGATTTTTCCTCTTCCACCTTTACCTGAAATTCCGTTGCGGTGAGTAGTTGCACCCGCAGTGCCGAGGTGTCGGTATTGGCCGTGGTCTGCATGTCTGCCAGCAGCAGTGGTGGTTGTGTGAACGATGTTTGGTATGTGCGGCTATACCAGGCATTGGTTACGGCTTTAGCTGTGGTTCCAACCTCGAACTGCACCGAACCGATGCTTCCCGTGCCGGGTTCCCAGGCAATGAAATTGACTGTTTCGTTGGCGTGAGTGTTGGTGTTCTTCTCTTGCTCCCGGAAGTAGTAGGCAAAACTGGAGAGGCCGATGTTTTTGATTCGGCCGCTGATGGTGTCCGCTTCGTTTGCCGACGCGATGGTCGTGAGCATTACCGGTGTTTTGGCGAAGGCTGTGCTAAACGATATCGTTTTAAAACTGGTGGTTCCTGCAAAGCTTCCAGCTTCAACAGACGAGCCGTCATCCAGGGTAAAGCGGCCCTTTTCCACAACCAGATAGCTAAGGGTTTCTTCCGGATGGGTTCCGTCCAGATAATTCCACTCGGCAAATTTTATGTCAAACCCTGTTTTATCCACGTTGCGCAGGCGGACCACGCCTGGGTCGGCATTGTTGAATCCAACCGGGCCGGCAATGACAATGGGATTTTGAAATGTTCCGGTCAGAGGAACCCGAACCCACTTGTCGGTTACGGAAATTTCTCCGGTTTCCATGTTGAGCTGGGAGGTTTCCTGCTCTTTAGGCTGGGCGGTGATTGTCGTGACAGCGGACCCGGTGGCGCCTTTGTCGTCTGCTACCTGAAGGGTCGCGGTGAAAGTTGCTGCGGTGCTGTAAGTGTGAGTGACGGTTTTCCCACTTGCCGAACTGCCGTCGCCAAAATTCCAGGTATAGGAAGCGATGGTTCCATCGCTGTCAGTGGACGGTGATCCGTCAAAGGTGACCGTCAAGGGGATTGTTCCAGTTATTGGCGCGGCACTGGTGACTGCGGTCGGCGCTTTGTTGGTGATTATCGCCGCCGTGACCACGACCGGGGTGCTGGTTGAACTGGTTAAGCCTTTGCTGTCGGTGATGGTCAACGTGGTGTCGTAGGTTCCGGCCGATGTAAAGGAGTGGGACGTACCGGTGCCGGTGGCCGAAGAACCGTCGCCAAAGCTCCATGCATAGCTCGTTATAGCGGCGCCGCTTGCGGCTGTGGACCCGGAACCGTCAAAATTCACGGTCAAGGGGGCAGGGCCGGCAGCGCCTGATGAAGAGATGACCGCCGTCGGTGGCGTCGCTGGGGTGGCGGGTTCGGTAATTGTCACCGTTGCGGAAGCTATGCTTGTCTGTCCGGCGGCATCGGTAATGGTCAGCTTTGTCGTGTAGGCGCCTGCATTGGTGTATGCGTGGCTGGCGGTGTTGCCTGTTGCGGTTGCTCCGTCGCCGAAGTCCCATTGGAAGGATGAGATGGAGCCGGTTGAAGAAGTCCCGTTGAAATCAACCGTCACGGGAGCTGTTCCGGTAAGGGGAGCAGCGGTGATTACCGCTTTCAAGGTGGTGGTGTCGGTTGGTTCGGTTGTGGAAGAATCGCTGGTGTAGGTGAGCAGGTTGGAGAGAATGCTTTCTGAGCCGTCCGACTGCACGGCGGTTAATCCGTAGGAAACAGGCGTGCTGTTGATGTCTACCGTGCAGGCCAGCTGCCGTGCGGTCGGGTCAGTGGTTTGGCAGATGAGCGCGTTGTTTTGATAAACACGGAAACCGGTGATGTCTGTTGTTCCGCTGTATTCCCAGTTGAAGGTGACGAGTTTGGTGGTGAATAGTTCCGGATAGGCGGTGGGGTCAAACACCAGCAGGTTGGAAACGGCGCTTTCGCTGCCGTCGGCGGCAACCTGGGTCATGCCGAAAGTCATGACGCCGCGGATGAGGTCCGCCTTGCAGGCTAGCGAAGTGGCGGAGGGGGTGCTGGTTTCGCAAAGAGGAACGTCGTTCAGGTAGATTTTGTAGCCTTTGAGGGTGGTTTGATCGGCGGTTGAACCCCAGGAAAAGGTGAACAGTTTGCTGCCGGATTCGGTTGTTGCTGTGTCGGTATCGGGGTCCGGAGCTGGAGTCTTGGGCGTGGTGTCCGGGACAGTTGCGTCGGTCGTGGTAAAGGCAAAGGGCGCTGAATGCGGGCTCTCGGTGCTGTCGCTGAATCTGGCGGTCAAGGTGAAATTGGTGGTGGCAGCGGTTAAGGTAACCTCGCAATCCATGGCTGTAGCGTTGGGGTCCTCGACCTGACAGGCGAACACGCCTTCTTGATAGAGCTTGAAACCAGTTACCGCCGGCTCGCTTGGCGGGGTGTATCCCCATTCAACATGGACAGACTGGGTTGCCGCCGAGGCAAAAAATGGCAGCCAACAGCAAAAAGCGACAAGTAAACGGATTAGGGTGAGTTGCATCGTTTTCCCCGCATGAAGAGGTGTGTGGGCCGAAAAGTCGTTGAAAGAAAGGAAGCACAGATCGTGCCATTGTGATGCTTAACGACTTTTCAGTTATTACAGCATGTTGCGCGGTAATGGGGAAATGTGTTGGGTCGCCTGATTACCATGTTGAAATTTGCGGAGCTTATGTCGTCGTGTGTGCAGCATCCGGTCAGTGGCCCTTGGAGAGCGCCCATTGCGTCCATTCATACTGGTTGGACGAAAGATCATCCTTTTTGTTGTCGATGAATTTTGCCAACGAGGCCGTGGAATCAAAAGAGATGGAATAGTAACCGTTGGCGTGCGCGCCACGACCGAGCAAGGTGGCTTTTCCAGACTGATCAATGCCAACCATCAGATCGTGATTTTTATAAATAACTGCTTCGGCGGTTCGAGTGACAGAGCCGTATTTGGCTTGGATGTAAAAACGGTAGGTAAAACCGGCGACAACGAGAATCAAAACGAGCGCCAGGGTGGAGGCCACCTTAGCGTATCGGGTATAGCTCTGCGGGTTAAAAACATCGCTCAACGACAAACGAAGATGACGCTTGATCGCCTGGTGAATTTCCGTCTGCCGGGCCAGGCAGGGTTGCACGGCCTTGCCGGTAAAATTTTCGATATCGGTTATTGCCTCGCTGTCAGAAGGGTCAGCCATCGCCACCTTGAGAATAGTGTCGCTCTCCAATCCCAGCGGCAATACTTCGTATTTGCTGCAGAGATATCTCGGAAGCACGCCTTTTGTCGACGGGTCATGTTCCTGGTCGGGGTCGATGATTGGTAGTTGAAATTGGCTGGACAGCGTTTCTAGTAATTGATCGCTGGTTATAGCGCCCATTTTTACCAGAATTCTCCCCAGTCGGCGATTGCCGCCAACTTGCATTTTTAACGCCCGATTGAGGTCTTCTGCGGTGATCAGGCTGGCATCGATCAGGAGTTCGCCCAAACGTTTTTTTTCAGACATGGTGGTTCTCCTATTGAAAGCAAGGGGTTGAGCTGGAATTGCTAACTTGTTGAGTGCGTGATGTTTTGCATTCCCATGTTTGATTATATGGGGTGGAACGGGGAAAAATCAAGAGGGAAAAAACAGGGGGGAGGCAAGCGATGGATGGCAGCGCTTTTATGCCCTGTTTAGGGATTTCTCAGCTAAGGAATTGAGTTGGCGTTTCTTTTCGCAAGAGGTGCGACAGAGTGTCAACAGTCCAGCTAGAAAGAGGAAGATTGTGGATGGTTCTGGGGCATGGCGTACGGCTATGGCGTAGGCCTTGGTGTTGGTTGAGGCAAGGAATTGTGTTCCGAATCGAAAATCGAATATCCAACCCATTGGATTGTTTTGGTCGTCGCAGGTCTTGGATAAGCTGCCAAACCAGTAATATCCGGCTTGCAGGTTGGTAAAAGGAGACGAGGTTGTTTTGATGCCCTTGTCTGGAGTGAGCTTCAGCAGCGAATAATAAACATGACCGAGATCGCTCTCAGTGACATTGTATTTTGTCGATACGTTTTTGTTGTCGTATCCCCATGTCCCGTCGGGAGTATCCGGAAGGCTCCAGTCGTCATATCCGCCAAAGGAAAGATTTTCCGCCCAGGCATTCGCTTCACTCCAGGTCATTTTGCTGGTGTCAGGGGTTTTGCCGACCAACCAGTAGAGGTGAAAGTCTGGATCGTAGAGCATTGTGTATTCGGCTGATGTGCTGTCGCCAAAGGCTGGGGTGAGGAAGATAACAGTGGCGGCCCAAACAGCGATCAGCATTGATGGAAAAGTGCGCACTTGAGTCCTCCAACGCGGGATGAAGAAAAAGAGTCAGTCCAATGCGGAATGCTAAACGACTTGAGTGGGTTTGTAAATAAAAAGGGCGGAATTCAAGGAGTTGATTTTATATATAAATGCAACGTACAAGCTGATATCCGCCTCCACTGCTGCGGGACAACAGAAATAAAACCTATGATGTTCCCTTCGCTTTCCTGTGGGGTGATGTGGTGGTTTGGAAATCAAGGCGAGTCGGCGTAACCTCTATATGGGTGCGGGATGGTATGGGAGCGGGATGGGGCATTTTTAAGCGGAAACGGGGAGTGATAGAATGGACCTGCTTTTGCGCCCATTCCCGCCCATTTCCAACGTGCGCCAGCCGTGATTGACGACGGCTGGCGCAGGAGCGTTACTCGCCGACCGTAACCTCTGGCTTGATTTTTTCAATGATTTTGTCGCCAATCCCCTTTACCTTGGTGAGGTCGTCAACGGTTGTGAAATTTCCGTTGGCGGTACGGTAGGCGACAATGGCCTCGGCTTTTGCCTTGCCGATTCCGTTGAGTGTGGCCAACTCGTCCGCATTCGCCGTGTTGATGTTCACCTTGGCAAAGGCAGCCGTTGCAAAAAAGAGAACGAGGATGAGGGTCAGATACAGTTTTTTCACAATGCCTCCTTTGATAGAGTTGGATGGAAATCGGGAGAGATCCCGTATTGCTCAATGGTAGGGAACGGCGGCAGGCGATGTCAAATCGAAATATTGCACAACTCTTGACGTATTGTTGTGCAAAACTCAAATTGACTGCAGCGCAATGCTTTTGAGGAAATCTGCATTGAAAATAATTTTTAAGGGAATTTTGCCATTGCCTCGAGATGCGAGAAGATGACGTCAAATAGGGCGAAGATCCTCCCTCATTTGTGGGTGGTTCTGCTCATCGGTTTCCCTTTCTTTTTTCTAGGAGGGCCGGGCTACTACTCCTCGCGTTCTTTTCAAACCGCGTGGGACCTGGGGCATATCCTTTTTTTTATGATCATGTCTCTGTGGCTTCATGCTCTCCCTCAAGCCTGGGTCGCGGCGTGGTCGCGGCTTCGAGCCTGCTGCGCTCTTTTTATTCTTGTGTTTTTTATTGGCTTGTTGGTGGAATTCTTGCAAATGTTCACTGGCGGGCGTTCTCCCGACTTGTCCGATTTGCTCCGCAATCAGTTGGGCTGTCTATTGGCGCTTGCCTTCTTCATCCGCCCGCCCCTTCTCAGCGGTCTGCGGCGGCACTTGCTCCAGTTGGGCGTGATCGTCTTGATGAGTGCGGCCATCTGGCCGTTCGCTCGGGCGGTTATAGATGAACGCCAAGCCGTCAACCAGTTTCCGAGACTTTCTGATTTTGAAACGCCGTTTGAGCGCTATCGGTGGGTGAATATCCAGCAGATGCGCGAGGAAAATGCCATCGTTCGCCACGGCGGCAAGGCGATGCGGGTGCAATTGTCCACAGCTAAATATTCCGGGGTGGTCCTTTTGCATTTTCCCGGTGACTGGCGGGGGTATCAAACCCTGCACTGGAGCGTTTATAATTCGCAACCCGCTGGTTTCGTGCTCAATTGCCGCATCCATGACGTCCATCACAAGGAGCATGGATCGGAGTTTTCCGACCGTTTCAACCAGCAGTTTGTTGTCCAGCAGGGATGGAACGACTTGGCGGTCTCCCTGGAGCGGGTGAAAAACGCCCCCAAAGGGCGCGTCATGGATATGCAGCATATCGAAGGATTCGGTCTGTTCGTGGTTCAGCAGGCCAGTCCGATGGAGATCTACCTCGACCATGTCTACCTCGAGAAGTGAACTGTTGTGAGTCGCCTCTATCGTCCCCACTCGTTTTTTTCGCTGTTGTTGACCGGATTTGTGTTTGTGGCGCTGCCCTTGATCGTGGCGCTGGTCAGTTCGATTCAGATTCTGGACAGTCTGGCCCAGCAGAGCGCAGTCGCCGTGTTTCGCTCGGTGAACAGAATTGAGGCCAGCAAAAAGGTTGCGGATGTGCTGCATGGGCAAGAGCGCGCCGCACGGTTGTTCAGCGTGTTGGGAGAAACGGAGCAGTTGGAGGATGTCGACAAGCTACATGTCGAATTGACCGAATTGCTGCACCCGTTTGTGGGGCTTTACACCGAAGGCGAGCTGGCTCGCCTGATTGAACAGCTGCAGACCAAGGAACAGGCGTTGGTGGCGCAGTTGCATGCTGGAGCAAGCGATCCCGAGATCTCAAAAAGCGAGCAGGAGGCAACCTTGTCCGGGTACGGCGAGATTGGCGATTTGGCCGCGCAACTGGAACGGTTGAGCAACGCGTTGATGATTCAGGAGGTCGACCTCCTCAAGGAACGGGTGCAGAGCAACAAGAAAACCCTGGTCTGGCAGGTGTCCGGTTTAATTGGATTCAGCGTGTTGCTGGTGGTGTTGTTTATCTCGTTGATCGTGAAGCCTGTGAGCCAAATGGATCGGGGCATTGAACGGTTGGGGGAGGGCGATTTTGCAACACCCATTGTGGTGTCCGGGCCCCGCGACCTTGAAGCCATCGGCGAAAAGCTCGACTGGCTTCGGAAGCGGCTCGACGTCCTGGACCGGGAAAAAGTGAAGATGCTGGCCCACATTTCCCACGAGTTAAAAACGCCGCTGTCCTCTATAAAAGAGGGGGCGGGCTTGCTCAAAGACGGCCTGGTGGGCCCGCTGAGCTCCAATCAGGCCGAAGTGGTGGCCATTCTCGACAGCAATTGCGGCAAGCTCCAGCGCCTCATTCAAAACATCCTCGACTTCAACATGGCCCAGGCCAGGGACATGCCCCTTGATCTCCGGGCGGTTCGGGTTGACGCGCTTGTTGCCGAGGTAACCGAGGATCATCGCAACGCCTTGCTTGCGCGCAACATCCGTTTGAACCTGCAGATGGAACCGGCAACCGTGAGCGGCAATCCGCAACAGCTGAAAGCCGTGATCGACAACCTGCTGGGCAACGCGGTGAAATTCACCCCGGACGACGGCGAGATCAATGTTACGTTGAAGAACAAGGGCGGTCAGGTGACGCTTCTGGTTGAGGATACGGGCCCCGGCATCAGCGAAGAGGATCGGCCGCAGGTTTTCCTCCCTTTTTTTCAAGGCAGGCACAAGAACCGCTCCTTTGTCAAAGGGTCCGGTCTTGGGCTTGCCATCAGCAAAGAATATATGCAAAATTGTGGCGGGTCCCTTCGGTTGCTGCCCGGCGGTGATGGTCAGGGCGCCCGCTTTGCGGCAATCCTGCCTGCCGCGTCATTGAAAACAAAGGATGCAATAGGATGAAACGTTTTGTACTGCTGGTGATGATGACGGTCTCGGTCGTGTTGGCGCAGGGTTGCGCCGGGCGGTATGGCAAACAGCCCCTGCCGGATCAGCAAACGGCAACCGTGGTTTTTCGTCCCACGGACGCCGAGGCGGTGTTGTCCTGTGTGGGCGCTCAGCGGAAAATGACGCGCAAAGAGTTCAAGGCCGCCTATGCCGAGGCGGCGGAACGCTTTGCCAAAAGCAAAGGCGACGCCGACGCCCGCAACCAGATCTGTCTCAGCCTGCACCCCTATGCCGGCTACAAGCAGTTTAAAGAGGGGATGGACCAGCTCTCCCGCTATATTCAGAATCATCCAGACGCGGCCCCTGGCTTGCAAGGCATTTATCTGTTGATGCAGCGAATTGACAGAGAAAAGACTATCCGTTGGACCCAGAACAACAAGACCAGCGATGAAAAAGAGGGCCTGGAGTCTGAAAACAAAGATCTGGCCGAACGCAATGAGCTGTTGGAACAAGCAGCCACGCAAGACCGAAACCGCGTCAATGAACTGCAAAACCAGATTGAACAGCTGAAGAATATTGAGAACATCATTAAAAACAGGGAGCGCTGACATGGGGCCTCATCATTCTAAGATACTGCTCGTCGATGATGAAACCGATCTGCTTCGTTTATGGAAATTGCGCCTGGAGAGCCGCGAATACGACGTTGCCGTGGCCGCCAGCGGCGAGGAGGCGCTGGCCACCTTTGCCGCCTTCAAGCCGGACGTTGTTCTGACCGACCTGCGGATGCCGGGGATCGACGGATTGTCGTTGTTTGAAGCGATCCGCAAGCAAAACAAATCGGTCCCGGTGATTATCATCACGGCCCACGGTTCCATTCCCGAGGCGGTGGAGGCCACGCGGCAGGGGGTTTTTTCCTTTTTGACCAAGCCCATCGAAGGCGCGGCGCTGGTCGCGGAGGTGGAAAGGGCCATTGAACTGAGCGGCGGCGGCTCCGGCGAGACCCTGGGTGAGCGAGACGCCTGGCGGCAGGATATTGTGTGCCAGAGCGCGGTGATGGAGGAATTGCTCTCCCGCGCCAAACTGGTGGCCGAGACCGATTCCACCGTGCTGATTCGCGGCGAAAGCGGCACCGGCAAAGAACTGCTGGCCATTGCCATTCACAAGGCCAGTCAGCATAGGAAAGGTCCTTTTATTCCGGTTAATTGCACGGCAATCCCGGAAACTTTGCTGGAGTCCGAGCTGTTTGGCCACGTCAAGGGTTCCTTTACCGGAGCGGTCAAGAGCTATGCCGGCCTGTTTCAGTCGGCGCACAATGGCACGCTTTTTCTTGATGAAATCGGCGACATGCCGCTCCATGTTCAGGTCAAGCTGCTGCGGGTGCTTCAGGATCGGCAGATTCGACCGGTGGGCAGTTCCCACCCCGTGCCAGTGAATGTGCGCATCATTTCCGCGACGCATCGGAATTTGGAAGAGGCGATCCGGGAGAACACCTTCCGGGAGGATCTCTTTTACCGGTTAAACGTGGTCAATCTTGCTTTGCCGCCGCTCCACGAGCGTAGAGAGGACATCCCTCTACTGGCAGAGCATTTTGTGGGTTTGCTCGCCGAAAAAGGCGACGGCCTGGAAAAGCGGTTCACGCCGGAGGCCATGCACATCCTGGTGGAGGCGCCGTGGCCGGGCAATATTCGGCAGTTGTACAATGTGGTCGAAAATGCGGTGGCCCTGGCAACCTCGTCATTGATCTCCGAGGATCTGCTCTATGACGCCATAAAGCAACACCAGAAGAAAATCCTGCCGCTCTTCGAGGCCCGGCGACAGTTTGAGCAACAATATCTCATCCAATTGCTGCAAACCACCCAGGGCAACGTCTCCCAAGCCGCCCGCTTGGCCCAGCGCAATCGCACCGATTTTTACAAACTGCTCAACCGGCATCATATTGTGCCGGCGTTGTATAAAGACTGAATGCGGCGGGGCGTTGTCGCCATTACGCAACAGCGGTAAGGCGGCGGGCCGGGGAACCACGGCAAAACAGGGAATAGTGCTGTTGCTGTAAGGCGACAGTGGCGGCTGGCGAGTTGTGGTCAGCCGTGTTGGCAGGCTGGACAGTGAAAGGTTGCCCGGCCGGCCAGGGTGGTTTTGACGATGGGCTGGCCGCACCGCAGGCAGGGCGAATCCTTGCGCCCATACACCGCGAGTTGCAGTTGGAAGTAGCCCGGATGGCCGCTGGCCCCGAGGAAGTCGGAGATGGTTGAACCGCCGGCGTCGATGGCTTGTTGCAGGATGCGTCGGGTCTCTTTGACAACGAGCCGCCACGCCGCCGGGGGCAGCTGATTGGCTGGCGTCAGGGGATGGATTCTGGCGGCGAACAGAATTTCGTTGGCGTAGATATTGCCGATACCGGCAATCAGCCGGCTGGTCATGAGCAAGGCCTTCACCGGAATCCGCCGATGTTGGGCCAGGGCGTGCAGGGTTTTCGCAGTGAAGTCGTCGCCAAAGGGTTCCAGGCCCTCTTTGAGGGAAAAGTTTTCCTCGCACTGGGCGGCCTTTTCCGCCAGCCAGACGAGGACCACGCCAAATCGGCGGCTGTCGTTGAATCGCAAATCCAGCCCGTTGTCCAATTCCAGCAGCAGGTGATCGTGTTTGTGCGGCGCGGTTTGCCGCTCTATCACGCCAAGCTTGCCGGTCATGCCCAGATGGATCACCAAGACCGCGCCGCTTGCCATCCGCACCAGCAGATATTTGGCCCGTCGGTCGACGGTGCGGATTTGTTGGCCGGCAATTTCCTCCCGCAGCAACTGGTGGGGGATTGCGCTGCGCAGGCGATGCGCACTCCAGGAAACTGCGGTTACGGTCCTGCCCGGCAGTTGCTCCAGCAGTCCACGTCGGGTCACTTCCACTTCCGGCAATTCAGGCATGGCGCTCCTCTGCGACACAGGCAATGCAATACTCTTCGAACTCCGCGACGCAGACCTCGATTTCGGCCGAGGCGTCGCCCTGCACCTGCACTAGGGCCGTCCACGCGCCGTCCGTCGGCACAGGGGAGAGCGCGACCAGTTTGATCGAGCCAAAAAACGTCGGTTGGTCGGAGAGACAACATTTTTTGACCGCCTCCTTGGCCGTCCAGAGCAGGCACAGGCGGGTCAAGGGGTCGGGGAGCGCGGCCAGCAGGGCCAACTCTTCTGCGCTGGCAAACCGTTCCTGCACCGTGCTCAGGCGGGCGTTTTTTTGCTGAATGTCCAGGCCGCAGCGCCCAGTGGCGGTGGTCAGGGCGGCGGCGTAGTCGCGGCTGTGGGAAATGGAGACATGAGGGGTTGCGTTGATGCCAGGCAGCGGTTCCAGGGAGGGCCGGCCATGTTCGTCGGGCAGGAGCGAGTAGTCGCGGTACAGCGGGGCCGGTTCGCGACCGAGCAGTCTGCCCAGGCTGTGCTTGGCCGCCAGCCTGCCGCCCAACCACTCCAGTCGGCGTTTTGGGTAGGTGAAATTGGTCCAAAGGGCTGCTTCGGCGGGTGAAAGCAGGCTGGTCAAGAATTCGACGCCTTCCTGCTTGGAGAGGAGGTTCTGCAGTTGCCGCAAGTCAAGCAATGAAAGGCAACCGTTTGCAGGCGCCACAGGCGCGAATCGAAGGGCCAATGCCTCCATCGAAGCCAACAGCGCCAACCCTGATTTCGGTGCAGAATCAGGACAAATCCTTGTCATAACCAAGAGATCCGGTATAATCGAAAAGTTTGCGCCTGCCGGGGCGTCGCAACCACAACCTGCATCTCCACCTTTGTATCCATAAAAAATTATCGCCATGCCCACGTTCGCTGAGTTGACCTATTTTGATCTGGTGGTTGCTTGTATTTTTCTGTTTTTTTTGGTTCGGGGGCTGTGGATCGGTTGCGTGCGCCAGTTGGCCGCTTTTTTTGCTCTGGTGGGCGGCTACTATCTGGCCGGCCAGTATGCGGATGCGATTCTGCCCTTGACCGAGCGCTTTGTCGATAATCCGAAATTGACCTTTCTGGTCAGCTTTGGCCTTATTTTTATCGTTGCCGCCATCGTTTTCACCCTGATTGGCAAGGTGCTGCACCGCTTCCTCCAGATCACTCTGCTCGGTTGGCTGGATCGGCTCTCCGGGCTGGGCGTCGGCGCGGTCAAGGCGGCGGTGGTCGCCTCGTTGCTGTACATGTTCCTGGCGTCCAGTCTGTCGGCAACCAACGAATTGCTGCGCGCCTCCTGTTCAACGCCGTATCTGCGGCAGGGGTCGGAACTGTTGCGCTCGTTCATTGACGACCCCCGCCTGCGCAAGTATTTTGCCCAGAAGGAGCCGGCGATTCTCTCCGAGCTGTTGCCGGGCCAGGGCGGCGAGAAGCAGCCGGAGGCCCGCAAGCCGGCGCGGCAATAACAAGGATTTTGCCGCTCTCGCGAGGGAGCGGACCATGGCTTAGAACTTGCGGTGTATACCGCATTTCCCTGTTTCTTTCAAATATACGGTTTGGGTGAGTGTATGACAACGTCGCTGCGCTGTTTCACGGCTTATGATGTTCGCGGCAGGATTCCGGAGGATTTTGACGCTCAGATCGCCCTGCGGATCGCCCTGGCCTTTGCCCGGCACTGCCGGGTGAGCAAGATGGTGATCGGTCGCGACATGCGTTTGACCAGCCCCGAGCTTGCCAAGGCCATCATCGCCGGTTTGCTCGATCAGGGAATTGACGTCGTCGACATCGGCCTCTGCGGCACGGAGGAGGTCTATCATGCCGTGTTCAGCGGCGAGGCTGCCGGAATCGAGGGCGGGATCATGATCACCGCCAGCCACAATCCAGCCGAATACAACGGCATGAAAATCGTGGAACGCGGCGCTCGTCCAGTGTCCTGCGACAGCGGCCTTGAGGACATCGCCCGCATGGCCGGAGACGAAGGTTGGCTGCGCGAACTGCGCGCGCAAACGCCCGCCCGGCCCGGGGTATGTACCCAGGTTGCCGACAAGCAGGCCTATATTAAGCATCTCTTGGCCACGGTCGATTGCACGGTGATGCGGCCGTTGAAGCTGGTGGTCAACGCCGGCAACGGCTGCGCCGGGCCTGTTGTTGATCTGTTGGCGCCGCACCTGCCGTTTGAATTCATCCGCATGCAGCATGAGCCTGACGGCAGTTTTCCCAACGGCGTGCCCAATCCCCTGCTGCCGGAGAAACGGGAGGCCACCGCCCAGGCCGTGCGCGAACACGGCGCCGATCTCGGCATCGCCTGGGACGGCGATTTTGACCGCTGTTTTCTCTACGACGAGAACGGCCGATTCATCGAGGGCTACTACATCGTCGGTCTCCTGGCGACCGCCCTGTTGCAGCAGCAGCCGGGCGCAACCATCCTCCACGACCCACGTCTGATCTGGAACACCCGGGAAATGGTGTTGGCCGCCGGCGGCACGCCCGCCATGACGCGGACCGGGCACGCCTTTATCAAGGCGAACATGCGCGCTCTGGACGCAGTCTACGGCGGCGAAATGTCGGCCCATCACTATTTCCGCGACTTTGGCTACTGCGACTCCGGGATGCTGCCCTGGCTGCTCGTTTGCCGTCTGATGAGTCTTTCCGGACAGCCGCTGTCGCGACTCTGCGACGAGCGGATGGCCGCCTATCCGGTGAGCGGCGAAATCAACTCCAAGGTGGCTGATCCCGACGCGGTCATCGCCCGCATAGAGCGCAGGTACGCCGACGGCGCGCGGGACTTCACCGACGGCGTCTCCATCGAATACCCCGACTACCGTTTTAACCTGCGCAAATCCAACACCGAGCCGGTGTTGCGGCTCAATGTCGAAACCCGCGGCAACGAACATTTGTTGCGGGACAAGACTGAAGAACTGCTCCAGCTGATTCGGGCCTGAACATTTTTGCAGACATCGCGAACAACGACCAACAACCCTGAGGTGATTTGATGGCTCTTCAACCCATTATTCTGGCCGGCGGCACCGGCTCCCGGCTCTGGCCGCTTTCACGGGAACTCTATCCCAAGCAAGTGATCAGTTTGACCGGCGATTTTTCCCTGTTGCAGACCACGGTGCAGCGCCTTTCCGCGCTGGACGGCGTGTTGGCCCCGATCATCGTGGTCGGCGAAGAGCACCGGTTCTTGACCAAAACCCAGATTCAGGCCTTGGGGCTTGCCGCTGATTTCCATATTCTGTTGGAACCGATGGGCAAAAACACCGCCCCGGCCATCTGCGGCGCCGCAGCCTATGTAATCGGCCAGGGGCGCGGCGACGACGTGCTTTTGGTGCTGCCGGCCGATCATCTCATCGCCAAGGCCGAGGCCTTTGCACAGGCGGTGGCCGAGGCTGCGGCTCTTGCCCGGCAGGGGCGGATCGTCACCTTCGGCATTGTGCCCGATCATCCTGAGACCGGTTACGGCTACATTGCGCGGGGGCAGGGCGTTCAGGTGGAGAGCTTTGTCGAAAAGCCGGATCTGGCGACGGCCAAACAGTATCTGGCCAGCGGCAACTACCTGTGGAACAGCGGCATGTTCGCCTTCACCGCCGACGCCCTGGCGGCCGAGATGCACAAGCATGCCCCGGTGATTGTCGAGTGCATGACCGAGGCGGTGGCGACGGGAAAACCGGATGGCGTCTTTTTCCGTTTTGGCGCCGAGGCCATGGCTGCCTGTCCGTCGGATTCCATCGATTACGCCCTGATGGAAAAAACCGATCAGGCTGCGGTGGTGGAGGCCAACATCGGCTGGAGCGACATCGGTTCGTGGGGGGCGCTGTGGGAGGTTGCCGCCAAGGACGACCAGGGCAACGCGGTTTACGGTGACGTTTTGCTTGAGGATGTACACAACTCCCTGGTTCGTTCCGAGCACACCCTGGTGGCCACGGTCGGGCTTCGCGACACCCTGGTGGTGGAAACTGCCGACGCGGTGCTGGTGGCGCCGATGGATCGCTCCCAGGATGTGAAAAAAATTGTCGACCGGCTGAAACGGGAAAAGCGGCCGGAATACCATGTGCACCGCACCGTGTATCGACCCTGGGGCAGTTACACCACCCTGGAGATGCAGGATCGTTTCCAGATCAAGCGCATCACCGTTAATCCGGGGGCGCGGCTCTCCCTGCAGATGCACCACCATCGCCATGAACATTGGGTGGTGGTGTCGGGAACCGCCAAGGTACAGAACGGCAAACTGTCGATCCTGCTCAAGGAAGACGAGGCAACCTACATCCCGAGTTGCACGGTGCATCGGTTGGAAAATCCAGGGGTGATTCCCCTGGAGTTGATTGAGGTGCAGATTGGCAGCTATCTAGGCGAAGACGATATCGTCCGTTTTGACGACGAATACGGCCGGGTGCAAGGGTAGACGCCCGCCGTTTCGCGCTGGTCGCCCCGCTGCCTGGAGGTTGAGGCGATCAGCGCGTCTCGCCCGGCAGCGGGTGTTGGGCGGTGTCCCCGGCGTACAATTTGTGAAACGCCGCCACATAGTCGTCGAGAACGCGCTTGTCGTTGTCGGAGACGTGAAAAAACTCCACCCCATTCTGATAACGACCAGACGCGTTGGTCGTATATACAATGCGTCCCATCACATCGATCAGTTGGTCCTTCAGGCCCAGCGTGATCATCACCTGTTGCCCCTGCGGCAGCGGCATGTGTGTTTCCATTAAAATGCCGCCCTTGCTGACGTTCAGGGTTCTTGCCATGGAGTACTCTCCCTGGCGTCCCTGTTCGTCGACCACGAGATAATCGAGTAAATTCAAAGCTTCGGGCCGGATGTATTGTCTGCGTTCCGTGGTCATGTTCATGCCTGTGCAGAGTGCTTGCACAAGACAATATTGCCGCTCGTTCCCGGTGCGGCTTGTCGTGTCGTGCAAGTGAATTGAAGGTGCAGAAACAAAATTCGTGAATCAAGTCTACAGGTTGCATTTTGCTTTGTCAAATCAACCTGCAGGAAAAGGTGATGGCGGACAATTTTGTTTATTTTGTCGCTAACTATGACAAATATGTAGAGCTGTTTCCGGCCGGTTTGCGTGTGGTGGAATGATTTTATGTATGTGTTTTCAATGGTTGTGATGTTTTTTTGGGGATGGCGCCTTTTTTGTAAATACGCAGCAACCAGCACATTATTGCGGCTCTCGCTGGCGAGAGGTTGGGCTGTGTTGATTATGGGAACCTGGCTGCTTTTGCGACCCCCTCCGTTATTTGCTGCCGGAGCCTTTTGTCATGCCTGACGCAGTTCTTTGACAATGAAAAAGTTCCTTGGAACAGCTTGAATATTTTTTCCTCCTTTGTTACAATCGCGTAAAATTTTTACACAAGAATGTAATATACAGGGAGGGGGAGATGATCAACGGCGCGGATACTGCGTTTGTTCTGGCGGCAGCTGGCTTGGTGTTGCTGATGACGCCTGGGTTGGCTCTGTTTTACGCGGGCATGGTGCGGAGCAAGAATGTGCTGGGCACCATGATGCAAAGCCTCATTCTGATTTCGCTGATTTCGCTGGAATGGGTGTATTTGGGTTATTCGATGTCTTTTGGCCCCGACGTGGGCGGCTTCATCGGCGACCTGTCCTGGGTGGGCCTCAAGGGCGTGGGCAACGCGCCGAGCGCCACCTACGCGACCACCATTCCGCACACGGTTTTCATGATCTATCAGTGCATGTTTGCCGTCATTACCCCGGCCCTGATCGCCGGCGCCTTTGCCGAGCGGGTGCGTTTTCCCGCTTTTGTCGTCTTCAGTCTCCTGTGGGCGGTGTTGGTCTATAATCCGGTGTGTCACTGGATCTGGGGCAGCGGCGGTTGGCTGGCCAAACTGGGCGTGCTCGATTTTGCCGGCGGGTTGGTGGTGCACGCCACCTGCGGCGCTGCAGCCTTGGCCTCGGTGATGGTGATCGGTCCGCGCAAAGGCTACGGGCAGACCAATTTCATGCCCCATAATCTGCCGATGACCGTGCTCGGCACCGGCTTGCTGTGGTTTGGCTGGTTCGGCTTCAACGGCGGCAGCGCCCTGGCGGCCAATGAAACGGCGGCCGCGGCCTTTGTCGCCACCCATCTGGCGGGCATGTCCGGGATGGCGATGTGGACGGTCATGGAGTGGATCAAACTGGGCAAACCCACCACTCTGGGCGCGGCTTCCGGCGCCGTTGCCGGTCTGGCCACCATTACCCCGGCGGCAGGTTTTGTTGGACCGAACGCGGCGATTGTTATAGGGTTGATCGCGGGAATTGTCTGCTATCTGGCAGTCAATATGAAAAGCAAGTTCAAGTTCGACGACTCGCTTGACGTGGTCGGCATCCACGGCGTGGGCGGCGTCACCGGCACCCTGTTGTTGGGCGTTTTTGCCGACAAAACCGTCAATCCGGCGGGTGTGGACGGTCTGCTGGCCGGAAACGGGGCGCAGTTGCTCGCTCAGTGCATCGGCGTGGGCGTGGTGTGCGGATATGCCTTTGTGGTCAGTTGGTTGATCCTCAAGGGCGTGCATGCGACCATGGGGCTGCGGATCACCGAGGAAGCCGAGCATCAGGGGCTGGATTACACCGAACATTCGGAGACCGCCTACAACTGAGGCGGGTCTGGCGGCGAAGCGTCGACTTGAAGCGAATCGGACAATCGTGAGGAGATCGCCATGAAGAAAATTGAAGCCATTATCAAACCCTTTAAGCTCGACGAGGTGAAGGACGCCTTGAACGGCATTGGCGTCAAAGGGATGACGGTAACCGAGGTCAAGGGATACGGCCGGCAGAAGGGCCACACCGAGATCTATCGCGGCGCGGAGTATGTCGTTGATTTTATCCCGAAAATTAAACTTGAGGTGATCGTCCCGGATGAACAGGTTGATCAGGTGATCGACACCATCCTGCATGTGGCGAAAACCGGCAAAATTGGCGACGGCAAAATTTTTGTCCTGCCGGTGGAGCGGGTGGT
The DNA here is from genome assembly GCF_030824455.1 of Desulfobulbus sp. Lineage (GTDB taxonomy): Bacteria > Desulfobacterota > Desulfobulbia > Desulfobulbales > Desulfobulbaceae > Desulfobulbus. The sequence goes on along the minus strand of NZ_JAVBXR010000124.1, from coordinate 97,194 downwards.
GCGCGTCCGGACCGGGGAGACCGGCAGCGAGGCCGTCTGATGGCCTCAACCTTGCGGTCGCAGCAGGAAGCATTGGTCGACGCCTGGCGACAGGGCCTCAGCGGTCAGGAGATCCTGCAACGCTCGGCGGCGTTGGTGGACGAATTCATCATCCGTCAGTTTAACAGCGCCCCGGCGGTCCAGAAGGCGCGGGGTTCGATCGCCGTTATTGCCCTGGGCGGTTATGGCCGCGGTGAAATGTATCCGCATTCGGACATCGACCTCCTCCTGTTACACGACTGGTGGTCGAAAAAGTCGATGCAGGCAGTGGCCGAGGCCCTACTCTATCCCCTGTGGGATGAGGGCTTTGAGGTCGGGCACAGTGTGCGCGGGGTCAAGGACGCGGTGCAGTTTGCCCTGGATGATTTCCATTTTCAGGTGTCGTTGCTGGACGCCCGCTTGCTGACCGGCTCCCAGGAACTCTTTGCCGAGTTGCAGTCGCGGTATGTGAAAAAGGTGTTTGACGGCCGGCGGCATGAATTTGTCCGCACCATGGATGCCTTCAAGCTGGAGCGCTGGCAGAAATACGGCAGCCACACCTACTTGCTGGAACCCCATGTGAAGGAAGGCAAGGGCGGCCTGCGCGACATCCAAGCCATGTGCTGGGTGGCCAAGGGCGTGTTTGGTCTGCAGGATCTCGACGCCATCCAGTCGTCGGGCATGCTGGAGGACGTCAACCGGCAGGCCTTTGAAAATGCCTGGTCCATGCTGACCAAGATTAGAAATCGGCTGCATCTGCTCTGCCGTCGAAAAAACGATCATCTGATCTTTGAGTTGCAGCAGGAGACCGCCTCGGCCTTTGATTACCGGGACGAAGGCGGCATGCTGGGGGTCGAGCATTTCATGCGCGACGTCTACGGTCATCTGCAGACGGTTTCCATGGTCACCGACCTGTTTTTTGAACACGTGCATGAGGTCCTGGGGCTCACCGGCGGCTTGGCGGTGGAACAGCAACTGGAACGCTCCATAGTCGTCCGGGGCGGCACGATCCGTTTGACCTCGCTGGAAGATCTGGCGGAACGCCCCTACCTGCTGATGCGCCTTTTCCTCCAGGCCGGGCGCACGGGGCTGCCGCTGCATCACCGCACCCGGCAGGTCGTCGCCAACCACCTGGACCTGGTGGATGAGCATTTTCGCGGCTCCAAACGGGTGGCCAAGGTGTTTCTTGAAGTGCTGGCCCAGGCGGACGGAATTTTTGCGGTGCTGGAAACCATGCTCGCCACTGGCCTGCTGACCCGCTATATCCCGGAATTTGCCGGGGTGGAATCGCTGGCCCAGCACGATCTGTACCATCTATACACGGTTGACCGGCACCAGTTGCAGACCGTGGTCGAGTTGCGGCTGCTGCAAAAGAGCAACCCTGAACTGTTTGCCGAGCTCACGGATACGGACGCGCTTTTTCTGGCGGCCCTGCTGCACGACATCGGCAAGGGCAAGCAGAGCGACCATTCGGTCCTGGGCGCGGAAATGGCCGCCGGCATCGGCGCCCGGTTGCGGTTTTCGGCGGAAGAGTGCGAAACCCTGGCCTTTCTTATTCGCCACCACCTGTATCTGCCGGAGAATGCGATGCGCCGCGATTTCAGCGACCGCGAATTCATTCGGCAGGCGGCGGAATTGATTGGCGACGCCCAGCGTCTGACCATGCTGTACCTGTTGACCATCGCCGATTCCAAGGCCACCGGTCCGTCGGCCTGGTCGGATTGGAAATCGAGCCTGCTCTCCGAGCTGTACCTGAATCTTAAAGCCTGCCTTGGCGCCGACTGCCATGTCGAGCAGGTGGACGAGGGCGAGGAGGCCCAGGGGGTCAGTTGGCTCCGGGATCAGATTTTGGCTCAATTGGACGGCCGCCCTACCCGCATCGAGATCGCGCAGCTGCCCGCCGACTATCTGCTCAGTTTCAGTCTGGAGGCGGTGTTGCAGCACTTGGCGCTGCACACCGAAAACGCGGTCCGGCTCAAACAGCAGATTCTGCTCTTTGCCGAAATGGGCAGTCGTTCCTGGTCGCTGCTGATCATGGGCCCAGACAAAGTGGGGCTGCTGGCCAAGTTTTGCGGCGTGCTCGCCCTGCACAACCTGACGGTGTTGTCGGCGCAGATTTTCACCTGGCCGGACGGAACGGTGGTCGACGCCCTTGAGGTCGTGCCCGCCACCTCGCGCAGTTTTGACGAGCTGGATTGGCCGGCGGTGGAGCGGGATTTGAATCTGGCGATCAACTATCGTCTGGACGTCGGCTATCAGCTGAGCGAGCGCAGCCAGCCGCAGAGTTACGGCGGGGCTCGCCTGGTGCAGCAGTTGGAGCGCAAGGTGGTGATCGACAACCAGACCTCGCAACAGTACACCCTTGTTGAGGTGTACGGCGGCGACAGTCGGGCGACGCTCTATCGGCTGACCCAGACCCTGGCGGATTTCGGCCTGACCATTCACCGGGCCCACATCGCCACAGAGGTCGAACAGCTGATCGACATCTTTTATGTCAGCACCCAAAGCGGCGCCAAGCTGACCGATGAAGACACCAAGGGGAAAATCAGCATGACCCTGATGCGGATCATCGGCGCGGAGGAGGCGGAACCCGAACCCGCCGGCTTGTAGCGCCGCCCGCAAGAGCAACAGTATCCGGCAGCGGCCGGGTTTTACATCAATCCACAAGCTAATTTCCGAGCTGTAGGTATTACCTTTTCAACCCCATTATGGAGCGTGCACTATGAGTGGAATCCAGGCCCGTCTGAACGCCATTTCGGCAATCATCAACTACCAGCCATCCCATGCCCCCCTGAATTTCAGCGAAACAAAACCCACCGACGTGTTTGGTTCCAACGTCTTCAATGACAAGATCATGAAGGAACGTCTGCCCAAGCATGTCTACAAGTCGCTGAAGAACACCATCGCCTTTGGCGAGAAACTCGACGCCTCGGTTGCCGACGTGGTCGCCAACGCCATGAAGGACTGGGCCATTGAGAAGGGCGCGACCCACTTTACCCATGTTTTCTACCCCCTGACCGGCCTCACCGCTGAAAAGCATGACGCCTTCCTGGTTCCCGACGGCGACGGCGGCGCCATGGCCGAGTTCTCCGGCAAATTGCTCATCCAGGGCGAGCCCGACGCCTCCAGCTTCCCCTCCGGCGGACTGCGCGCCACCTTTGAAGCCCGCGGCTACACCGCCTGGGACGTCACCAGCCCGGCCTACATCCTTGAGAATCCTAACGGCACCTTCCTTTGCATCCCCACCGCCTTTGTTTCCTGGACCGGCGAGGCCCTGGACAAGAAGACCCCGCTGCTGCGCTCCCAGCAGGCCTTGAACAAGCAGGCCAAGCGCGTGCTCAGTCTCTTCGGCGTCAACACCAAACTGCCGGTCGGGTCCTACGCTGGTCCCGAGCAGGAATACTTCCTGGTTGACCGCAACTTTGTGTTCTCCCGTCCCGACCTGCTCATCGCCGGCCGCACGCTGTTTGGCGCGCCTTCGGCCAAGGGCCAGGAGTTCGAGGACCAGTACTTTGGCGTGATCAATCGCCGCGTGCTTTCTTTCATGATGGAAGTTGAGCGGGAGCTCTTCAAGCTGGGCGTGCCGGTCAAGACCCGCCACAACGAAGTGGCCCCGGCCCAGTTCGAAATCGCCCCGATCTATGAGCAGGGCAACCTGGCCACCGACCACAACCAGCTGGTCATGACCACCCTGCGCAGCGTGGCCAAGCGCTACGGCATGATCTGCCTGCTCCACGAGAAGCCCTTTGCCGGCATCAACGGCTCGGGCAAGCATCTCAACTACTCCTTGGGCAACGCCGAGTTGGGCAGCCTGTTTGATCCGGGCGAAACCCCCCACTCCAACGCCCAGTTCCTGGTGTTCTGCGCCGCCGCCCTCCGCGCCCTGCACAAGCACGGCGCTCTGCTGCGCGCCACCGTGGCTTCCGCCTCCAACGACCATCGCCTGGGCGCCAACGAGGCCCCGCCGGCCATCATGAGCGCCTACCTGGGCGAGCAATTGGCCGATGTCTTCGAGCAGATCAAGAAGGGCGAGGTTAAGGGGTCCAAGACCAAGGGCATCATGAACATCGGCGTCGACACCCTGCCGCCGCTGCCCATGGATCCGGGCGACCGCAACCGCACCAGCCCGTTTGCCTTCACCGGCAACCGCTTCGAGTTCCGCGCCGTGGGTTCTTCCCACTCCATCGCCGGCGCCCAGGTGGCCCTGAACACGATGATGGCGGAATCGCTTGATTACGTGGCAACCGAATTGGAGAAGTTGGGCAAAGTCAACAAGACCCAGTTCAACGAAGGCGTGCAGATGCTGCTGCAGAAGATCATGAAGGAGCACGACGCCGTGATCTTCAACGGCGACGGCTACTCCGACGCCTGGCACAAGGAAGCGGCCAAGCGCGGACTGCCCAACCTGAAGACCACCCCCGAAGCCCTGCCCGTGCTCACCAGCAAGGACGTGGTGGAACTCTTCACCAAGTACAATGTCCTCTCCGAGGCCGAACTGAAGAGCCGTCAGGAGATCTACCTGGAGCAGTACGTCAAGACCGTCGCCACCGAGGCCAACTTGGTGATCCGTATGGCCCGCACCGTGATCTTTCCGGCCGCGATGCGCTACCAGGGCCAGCTGGCTGAGACCTGCGCCAGCATGCAGGCCATTGGTCACGACTTCAAGATGGTCACCCTGGAGGAAGTCACCACCAACCTGCGCGCCATGCAGGTCGAAGTGGACAAACTGGAGAAGCTGCTGGCCCATGAGGGCGGCGACACCCTGACCCACGCCAAGTACATGTGCGACAAGGTGCTGCCCGCCATGCTGGCGGTTCGCGGTTACGCCGACGCTCTGGAGTCCGTGGTGGCTGACGATCTGTGGCCGCTGCCCTCCTACCAGGAGATGCTGTTCATCCGCTGATCCCGGCTGCATCACGAAAACGTTCAAGGCCGCTCCCAGCAGGGGGCGGCCTTTTCTTCGTGCGCAAGGCGGCCTTTCGCGCCAGACTGCCGCGCAGTTTCCCCCCTCGTCAGCCAGAGCCCGCTTGAGGCCAACGCGGCCGAATCCGCCGGCGCCATTCGTCCCGCGCACGAGCGAGGATCAGATCCGTGAACCGCACTCCCAACCCCTATTGGTGGTTGACCTGCCTGCGCAACTCTCGTACTGTAGCTGATGATTAAGGTCGGGTATTGATCTTTTCCATGTTCAAGAACGTCGTTCGCATCTCGTTGCGGAAACGACAATGTTGTTATCGTTGCAATTGCCGGTTTCAGCTGGAGGCCCGTGGCTGACCGGTTGGCTTATGGCGAACTGCACACCCAGCCGAGCCCCCAGCGCCTGCTGACCCTGGCTGCAGTTTGTTGGCAATCAGAATCCACAAAGAATAAGGAGCAGAATTATGACCCGCGACCAAATTATGAAAATCATCAAAGAGAAGAACGTCAATTTCTTCCGCCTCCAGTTTGTCGATATCTTCGGCGCCATGAAGAATATCGCCATGCCGCTCAGCCAGATCGAAAAAGCGTTGGACGGCAAGATTATGTTCGACGGTTCCTCCATCGAGGGATTCGTTCGCATCAACGAGTCCGACATGTACCTCAAGCCGGATTACGACACCTTTGTGGTCCTGCCGTGGCGTGAAAAAGACGGCTGCAACGCCGCCCGCATCATCTGCGACGTTTACAAAGCCGACGGCACCCCTTTTGCAGGCTGCCCCCGCAACAACCTCAAACGCGTGCTTGCCGACGCCAAAACCATGGGCTACACCATGAATGTCGGCACCGAGTGCGAATTTTTCCTGTTCCGCCGCGACGACGAGGGCCACCCTACCACCATCACCGACGATGTTACCGGCTATTTCGACGTCGAGCCCGATGACGCCGGCATCGACTGCCGCCGCGCCATCATTGAGACCCTGGAGGAGATGGGCTTTGAGATCGAGGCCTCCCATCACGAGGTGGCCGAAGGCCAGCATGAGATCAACTTCAAGTATGCCGACGCCCTGACCGCCGCAGACAACACCGTCACCTTCAAGTGGGTTGTCCGTTCGATCGCCGCCGAGTTCGGCCTGCACGCCACCTTCATGCCCAAACCGGTGTTCGGCATCAACGGTTCCGGCATGCACACCAACCAGTCGCTGTTCAATGTCGACGGCACCAACGCCTTCTTTGACGAAAAGGGTCCGCTGCAGCTGAGCGAGGTGGCCTACAAGTACATCGCCGGCATCATGAAGAACGCCAAGGGCTTCTGCGGCGTCACCAACCCGCTGGTCAACTCCTACAAACGTCTGGTGGCCGGTTACGAGGCCCCGGTCTATGTGGCTTGGTCGGCGTCGAATCGTTCCGCGCTTGTCCGCATCCCGGCCTCCCGCGGTCTGGGCACCCGGACCGAGGTGCGTTGCCCGGATCCCACCTGCAACCCATATCTCGCCTTTGCGATGATGCTCAATTCCGGTCTGGACGGCGTCAAGAACAACCTGCCGGTGCCGGATTCGGTCAATGTCGACATCTTCGAGATGACCGCCGCCGAGAAAGAGGAAGCCGGGATTGCCAGCCTGCCGGCCAACCTGTACGAGGCCATCCAGGAACTGAAGGCCAATCCGATTGCCAAGGAAGCCTTGGGCGCGCACATCCTCGAGAAATACATCGAGGGCAAGGAGAAGGAATGGGACGCCTTCCGCACCGCCGTCACCGATTGGGAGTTGGACACCTATCTGAGCAGATATTGATCTTTTTGATCATCTGACGCTGTTGGGCAAGGGCGCTTCTTCGGAAGCGCCCTTTTTTTGGCGAGGGCGAACGGCTTGCTTGCGGTGCGGGGCTCACGGCCAGGGGCGGGTTGCTGCGTACATGCTCGGCGTTTCCCTGCGGCGCAGGTAGCTTTCAGCTGGCGGTTCGCTTATAATGGGCCATTGGAAGCAGGGGATAGGGGCGGCAGAGTGTTCGTTCCTGTTGAGGTCGGCAGATGGCCACGCCGGCGACAAGCGCGCGCGGAGCTGACTGCTTCGACGCTTTCCTTCACACGATATGCGATGAACAGCAGCAACAGCGTAGACGTCAACGGCAATGCCATCCGGTTGATCAGGGAGCAGAAGGGGTTGACCCAGCTCTATCTGGCAACCGTGGTGGGCGTGACCACGGACACCATTTCCCGGTGGGAAAACCGCCGTTATCCCTCGATTAAGCTGGAAAACGCGAAAAAACTGGCCGAGGCCCTGGAAGTATCCCTTGAGGAACTGCTGGAAGCGGAAGCCGGGGCCGAGGGGGAGGATGGATCTGTTGCCGAAGGCGCCGATTCGGCCGCCGTCCAAACCGCGACGGAAACATCGGCTGCGCCGATTGCCGCGGGCAGGCTGCAGCGATTGCTCGCCCGCCGAAGGCTGTGGATCGGCGTTGGCGGCGGTCTGCTCGCGGTGGTTGTCATGGTCGGGTTCGCCGTGTGGTCCAATCGCTCCGACATCCGCGCCACCAGGACCATGCCCACGCATACAGCCCCCAATCTTCCCTTTCCGGTGCTGATTCAGACCACAGGCGCAGTTGAGGCCCACAACACCCTGCTGATCCGGGAGGAACTGCTCGGCGACTGCGAGGCGGTGGGTCCGGCCGACGAAGGCGCAGCGAAGCAATTCGGCAAAAATCCCCGATGGATCGGCAAGTTGAGCAACGGCAAGGCCGTCTTCCTCTATCTGGTCGAGCCGGGCAAGAAATTGCGGCCCGACGAGGAGATCGGCTTTTCCGGCGACGTCATCTCCCGGGAAGGGCAGAGCGCCGGCGACGCCATCGGCGGCCCGACGCGGATCGTGATTGCCCCCTATCATTGGGTGGACAGCGACAAAGACTCCGTCATCAGCGACAGTGAAATTCTCAAGGCCTACGAAACCTATTCCATTCCCGGTGAAAATCTGATTAATTTTACGGCCATTGAAGAGTTGTGGCTGGCCGGCAAATACGCCTGGAACAAAAAAACGCAAACCTTTGTCCCCTCCTCGCTGGCGGACGGCAAGGAATAGGAGCTTTCGATGCGACCTTTCCTTGTGCAGATCCTGTTGGCGCTGATTTTTGGGGGGATGGCGGCTGCGGAGAGCGGCGTGGTTGGGCGGTATCTGGCCGGCGGCGGCAGCGACGTGCAGATGCTGCTGACCATCCAAAAGCCGGTGCCTGCCGCCTTTATTGTCCTGCAGCAGATTCCGCCGGGGGTGAAAATGACCTCGGCCTCGCCGGCCCCTTCAGGCTTCGTGCAGGACGGCGCCACGGTGAAGTGGCTGGTCAAACGGCCCCGGCCCGGCTCCCTCATCCTGTCGATGCAGCTATCCCGGCAGGTGGCGGAAGAACAGCTGCAAGGCGAAATCAGTTATCGCCATCCCGAGAACGGATCGTTGGTGGTGAGGAAAATCAGTTATTAAAACTGTCAACCGCAGTGGTTTTTAAGAAAGGAGCACCCTATGTATATCGGCCAAATCATGCACACCAACCTTGTCACCGCACCCCCGGAAACCACCCTGGTCGAGGCCCGCGAACTGATCGACGCACACCAGATCGAGCATCTGCTGATCGTCAATAAAAAGGGAAAACTGGTCGGCATGGTCTCGGATCGGGATTTGAAGCAGAACTGGGCCTCGCCCGCCACCTCGCTCAGCGCCCACGAATTGCATTACCTGCTGCAAAAGGTGGAGGTGGCGATGATTATGGTCAAGACGGTGAAGACCGTGGCCCCCGACACCACCATCGAACGGGCGGCCTACATCATGCAGACCGAGAACATCAGTTCGCTGCCGGTGATGGTCGGCGACCAACTGGTCGGCATCGTCACCAGCACCGACGTCATGGCGGTGTTGCTGCAGGCCATCGGCATGAGCGAGGAGAGCGTGCGTCTTGGGGTGCTGGTTGACGACCGGATTGGTCGACTGGCCGAAGTTACCGCCATTCTCAAGGAGCAGCGGATCAATCTGCAGAGCTTTTTCTGCTGGCCGGCTAAGGGCTATCCCGACATCTCACATCTGGTGATCCGGGTGGCCAAGGCGGACGGCGACAAGGCGATTGCCGCCCTGGAAGCCAACGGGTTTAAGGTGCTGACCCGGTACGAGCAGGATCTGCGCCCCTTCCTGCCCTCGCAGGCCGCGGCCTAACCGATTTTCGTCCATCAAAAAAAGCCGGAAGGAGGCCATCCTTCCGGCTTTTTGCGTTTTAGCGCTGGCGTTTAGCGCTGGAGATCGCCGGTCATTTCGAGCAGTTCCTTCTCGAGCAGGGTTTCCTTTTCGAGCAGCACCTTGGCGCACCGCTCCAGGACCGGACGGTTGTTTTCCATAATCCGGTAGGTCACGGCAAAGGTGTCGTCAATGATCTTGCGCACCGAGACGTCGATCTGCTGGGCCGTGCCGTCGCTGATCTGGCAGCCGTTGATGCCGTGGCCGTGCTGGCCGAGAAAGGTCTGCTGGTTTTCCTCATACACGACAAAGCCGATGGCCGGGTCCATGCCGTAGCGGGTGACCATGTTTCGGGCAATGTCGGTGGCCCGGGCGATGTCGTCGGCGGCGCCGGTGGACAGGTGGTTGAAGATGAGCTTTTCCGCCGCACGGCCGCCGAGCAGGACCACAATTTTGTGCTCCAATTCTTCCTTGGTCATCAGAAAGCGGTCTTCGGTCGGTCGCTGCAGGGTGTAGCCCAAGGCGCCAATGCCCCGTGGAATAATCGAGATTTTATAGACCGGATCGGTTCCCGGCAGGGCCAGGGCGGCCAAGGCGTGGCCGACCTCGTGGTAGGCCACAATCTCCCGCTCCCGGGGGTTAAGCAGTCGGTTCTTCTTTTCCAGGCCGGCGATAATCCGCTCGATGGCCTGGGTGAAGTCCTCCATTCGGACTTCGGTTGCCTGACGCCGGGTGGCCAGCAGGGCCGCCTCGTTGACCAGATTGGCCAGATCGGCCCCGGAAAAACCGGTGGTGAGATCGGCCACCTGACTGGCGTCAACGTCGTCGCCCATCTCGATTTTTTTCATGTGCACCTTGAGGATGGCGATGCGGCCGAGTTTGTCCGGCCGGTCGACCAAGACCTGGCGGTCGAAGCGGCCGGCGCGGAGCAGGGCCGGATCAAGCACTTCCGGCCGGTTGGTGGCGGCCAGCAGCACCAATCCGCTGGTGACGTCAAAGCCGTCCAGTTCCACCAATAGCTGATTGAGGGTCTGTTCGCGTTCGTCGTTGCCGCCCAGGCCGGCGGCGGATCGGGCTCGGCCGAGGGCGTCGAGTTCGTCGATGAAGATGATTGCCGGCGCTGATTTTCGCGCCTGCTCAAAGAGATCGCGCACCCGAGCCGCGCCCACGCCCACGAACATCTCAACAAATTCCGAACCGCTGATCGAAAAAAACGGCACCCCGGCCTCGCCGGCCACCGCCCGCGCCAGCAGGGTTTTTCCGGTGCCGGGAGGACCCACCAGCAGCACGCCCTTGGGCATCCTCGCGCCCAACTTGCCGTAATCGTCCGGCGCCTTGAGGAAATCGACAATCTCCTGCAATTCCGCCTTACTTTCCTCCACCCCTGCCACATCCGCGAAACTCACCCCGGTCTGGTGCTCCACATAAACCTTGGCCTTGGACTTGCCAATGTTCATGAAGCCGCCGCCCATGCCCTGTTTGTCCGCGAATTTTCGAAAAATCAGCATCCAGATGCCGAAAAAAATCAGCGCCGGGACAATCCAGGAGAGCAGGGTCACCAGCACCTTGCTCTCGTACACCTGGGTGTAGGGCACGCGGTATTGCGACAGATGCTCGGCCAAGCCGGGTTCGACCCGGTTGGCGACAACGATCTTCTTGCCGTTCTGTTCCGGTTCCTTCAATTCCCCGACAATGTATTTTTCCCGGATGGTCAGTTCCGCCACCTTGCCTTGCTGCAGCAGGGTTTCCAACTCGCTGTAGGGCACCGGGCTGATGCTTTGCTGCTCAACCCAGATTTCATGAATGATCAGGATGCCGAAGGCGGCGAAAATTGCAAAAATCACATTGTATTTATGTTTGTTTTCCATGGCATGCTCGGCAAAGGGATGCTGCAGAATCGGGTAAAAGGTGTTTGCAAGAATAACCGCCGGGCCTTCGGGGCGCCAGTAAAATTTCCTGTTTTCTCGCTAGGGTAGACGCCGTTTCCAGGACAGGGGCAGAGGCGCGGTCAATAGAGCGAAATCCGCCGAGGCGGGGGCGCGAAACCGGCCGGCGGCAACCCGGAAACCGGGAGGCCCCTCACTGCAGTTTGCCGGTGATGTGATGCAGGGTGGTTTCCTTAATAATGTCGATAATTTTTGAATCAGGGGCGTAGGCTTCCTCGGTGAAGGCCTCCTGATACTCGGGCAGGGTGGCCACCAGCAGGTCGTGGAAGACTTCCGGCGCATCCATCTTCAGCGCGCCCGGGGTCACGGCCGTCACCGCCGCGACCTTGACCGATATCTCGCCGTCTAAGCGTTTAAAGGCGGTGATGATGGTGCAGCGGCCTTTTTTTCGTTTGGCTTTCTCGCGGTTGAATCGATCAGACCGGCTGGCGAATTCATGGATCACCGAGGCCAGGGCGCCGTCGGAGCCGGGGAAGTACTGCCCCTTGGCAAAGACGTTGGCAATGACCATGGCCAGTTCCTTGGTGTCGATCTGCTGCATCGACTCCCTGGCGTAGGCAAACACCTCGGGGTTCTCGGGAATAATGCCGTTTTGTTGTTCGCCGACAATGTAGATAAATCGCTCTTGCTGCTGATGGCTCACCGCTGTTGTCTCCCCTGAAAATTGTTGGAATCGCCCCTCTGACACGCCGTTTTCCTTACCATATCCCACTCTGGTTAGAAAGACCCTTGGCTGGCGTTTTATGGCGGTGACCCACCGTGCGGATCGGCTGCGCCAGTCGTATTTCGGTGGCGTAATCGTCTGTGGACGCCGATCCGTCGGCAACAGGCGGTGTTTGCGGGCAACGGCCATGTTTTGTGAAATTGGCGTAATATTAAAATGATGGGACCACGACATGGACCCGACATGGCCCGGCGTCGGGTCCCAAATCGCCCGATGTCCACTGACAGGGTTGAAAAGCAGGGCTACGTTGGAGGCAAAGGATCGGGGCAGGCCCGGTCGACGGCTGTAATCGAGCGGTCAAAAAGAAGCTGCGCGACGGTTGCCGAAGACGGCAACGCAAATAATCCAACCTAGAGGAGCATTAAAATGAAGAGCAGAATGATGGTTGTTGCCGGCATGTTGCTGTGCGCCCTGATGACCATGGCCAGTCAGCCCAAACCGGCCGCCGCCGGCAGTAGCGTGTATGTGGGCTTTAATGTCGGCGCCCCGACCCCGTACTACGATTACGGACCCCGCTATGTCCACCATCGACCTCCGCCCCAGTATTACGGTTGGGATCGGTGGCGCCCGGCGCCGCCTCCGCATTACCGGGCAAGGGGTTGGCGGCATTACCCGCCTCCTCCCCCGGTGTATAACTATGAATACCGGCGGCCGCATCATCGGCATCATCACTCGGACCGCGACCGGTGGTAGCCGGGTTCCCCCAAAGGGGCGGATCTTGGCGGCAACGGTCAACGAATTATGCCGTAAACCCTGATGGCGCTGCGGCCCTTGCGTTTTGCTCAGGCGTTGTTGAACGGCCGGGTTGGTGAAGAAAACCTCCAACCCGGCCGCCGGCAAGGATAAGATTTTAGATGGAGCGGAGAATGGCCGCCGCCTCCTCCCTGAGATCTTTGATGTGCATGGGTTTGGTCATGTAGCGCAGGTGACGGCGTTTAAAAAAGTCCGCCCGCTCAGAGGTGAGTTCCCCGGTCATAAAGAGAAACCGCTTGTTGGCGTCTGGGAATCGGGCCGCCACATGCTCAAACAATCGCTCGCCGTCCATTACCGGCATGCTCATGTCGCTGATGATCAGTTTGTAATAGGTGCGGTCAATCAACTCTAAGGCCTCCTGACCGTTGCCGGCGACGTCGATGTTGCCTGCGCCTTCCAGGAGAGAACGGATCAGTTGGGTGATGGTTGCCTCGTCGTCCACAATCAGGATGTTCTCGACCCAGACCTTGGGCAGCGCCCGGATTTGTTCGACAATTTGCGCGCCTCCCGCCAGGGTCGCGGCAAATCGCTCAATTTCCTGGATGTGGGCTTGAATCCGCGCCGCCGGATATTTGAATTCGCTGTTTTTTTCCTTGAGCTGGCTGACCACGTACAGAAAGATCTTGTTCCATTCCGAGAGTTCGGCCTCCATGATTTTTTCGATCAGCCCTTGCTTGGAAAGGGTTTGTTGATCCAACCCCTGCTGCATTTCCTCAAAATACCCTTTGATTTGCTCACTGGTCGCCACGTCGACGGCGATGGCTGGAAGGTGCTCCTCGCCGGAGGCAAGGAAATCCGCCGCGTTGCCCATGACTTGGCAATGCCAAGCCTCGTCGTCGGCAATACGGGAGAGAAAGGCGCTGAATTCGGCGTCCTCCGCATGCAACGCCGCCGCCTGCCGATAGGCGACGCTTGCCAGATGCTCAATGTCTTTGAGCCAACCGATGAGTTCCTTCATGCAGTCCTCCTGGGGATGGATGTTGATCGAGTGCTTTCCGGCCGTATTCCCAAAATCGTCTTGCCTGTGCTGCGCCGCTTGCCCTTGAAGACGATTTGCAATAGATTGAATTGCTGGTCATGGTGTTGACAACTGATCAATAATAAATGAAATTCAAATTTTTATCATGCTACCCTGTGGTATTATCAAAAGATAATGATCACGAGCGAGCATGACAAGGCAAGGCCTTGCCAAACTCCTGCCGGAGCGACGGGGCATGACGCTCGCACCAGGCTGCGCCGTTCTGCCCTGCGCCGACCGGATCTCATGGGTATGAGGATGGGTTGATGCGCAGGCGGTGAGAGGGAAAAGGCGTGCATCCGACGGATGCGTTCGAGCCAAGCGCCAATCCCGGGATTTTTTGTCCGGGCGGTTGTTTTTGCTTGCTTTCGCCCACCAACTCGCTGTCATTCCGGCTGCAAATAGGGTAGGCTGCAAACAAAGCAGGGGCCGTTCTTTCTCTCCCCGGATTCTCGTCTCTGCCCCATTCATTGTGAAACCGTCAGATTCCCTCCTGACTTCCCCTTTTGGAGCGCAACGCCACTGGAACTCCGGCTTGTATTGTCGGCTGTTTTTCCAGTGTATTGGCGTCGCCCCAAAGCTTGTGCACAACCATGAAGGATACGCTTATGTCATTTGATCAACTTGACCTTCGGGACGAACTGCTGAAAGCGGTTGTCGCCAAAGGGTACGTCGCTCCCACTCCGGTCCAGGCCAGGGCCATTCCCGTGATTCTCGAAGGGCGCGACATCCTGGCCCGCGCCCAGACCGGCACCGGCAAAACCGACGCCTTTGCCCTGCCCATGGTTGAGATCCTCAGCCGCCACATCTATGGCGAGCGCCATCCCCGCGCCCTTGTCCTGGCCCCGACGCGCGAGTTGGCGCTGCAGGTGGGCGAGAGCATCAAGGCCTATGCCCGGCGGGTTTCGCTGCGTTGCACCGTGGTCTACGGCGGGATCAACATCGAACCGCAGATCGAGCGGCTGCATCGCGGAGTCGATATTCTGGTCGCCACACCAGGCCGCTTGTTGGATTTGGCGGGGCAGGGACATCTGGACCTCTCCCGGATCGAGTTTCTGGTGTTTGACGAGGCGGATCGGATGCTCGATCTGGGCTTCAGCCGGGAAATTTCCCAGATTCTCGAACTCCTGCCCACGGAACGCCGCACCATGCTGTTTTCCGCCACCTACACCCAGGAGATTCGCAATCTGGCCGCGATCCTGCTCAAGGATCCGGAATGCGTCGAGGTAACGCCCACGGCCACTGCCGCTGAATCGGTGGTGCAGAAGGTGCATCTGGTCGAACAGGCCAACAAGCGCGCCCTGCTGATCCACCTGCTCGCCTCGGGCAAATGGAGCCGGGTGCTGGTTTTTTGCCGCACCAAACACGGGGCCAATAGAATCACCGAAAAATTGGTTGAGCAGGGGCTGCGCGCCGCCGCCTTGCACGGCAACAAGAGCCAGTCGCTGCGGACGCGGACCCTGGAGGAATTTCGGCGCGGCGACGTCCGCATTTTAGTGGCCACCGATGTGGCGGCCCGGGGCCTGGACATCGTCAATCTGCCCTATGTGGTCAATTACGACATGCCGACCATTGCCGAGGATTATGTCCACCGCATCGGCCGCACCGGTCGCGCCGGCGAAACCGGCATCGCAGTTTCTCTGGTGAGTCATGAGGAAAACCGACATCTGCAGGCCATCGAAACCCTGCTTGGGCAGAAGATTCCGGTGGAAATCGTCACCGGCTATTCGGAAGGGACCGACGTCCCGGACTATGTGCTCTATCGGCCCAACAATGCCGCCAGCGAGAAAAAGGCGGGCAAGGCGATCAAAGAGTTGGTGGCCGGTCGGGCTGCGGCCAAAGCCGCAAAATCGGCCAAATCGACCAGCGGGGCCAAGCCGCAGGGAAAGACCGAAGAGGGGCGAGGGGCGGCAAAAGGCTCCGGCCGGCGCGCGAGCACAGGCCCTAAACCATCCACCGGACGAAGAAACGACAAGAGCGGCCGGCCGCCGGCCCGGTCAGGGGCAAGCGGTTCGCAATCGCTGAAGCAGGGGAAACGGCGGGGAAGGGGATAAATTAGCGCGGGGATCAGGGGAAAGACTGTCTTGGCCGCCAGGGATTTTGTTTCTCTGGCCCCTGCTGCTGACCCTGATCATAAACAGTTTAACCTAAAAACGGCAGTTACCCAGTAAAAGCAGCTGCCGGTGGTGGCAGCAGTCCCGCAATGGCAGCCCGTTTGTCCAACAAATAGCGGAATGCCTGTTGCGTGATGAGCCCGAGGCGATCCAAAGACCGCAACTGCTCCGCAGCACCCTGCAACAGGTCGAGGAATCGCGTCAGTACTCGCAGTGCGGACTGAACGGTCTGGGATCTGGCATGGCTGCTGGTGATCGTTAAGGTGGTTTGGCCAGCGTGTCTGGTCTGTCGGGCTACGCCATGGAGGAGCAAAGGCCGGCTGGTGATCGCCTCGGCATGCTTCTTGGGTTGAGCAAGGCGAACAAACAGGTTCCACCAGTTGTAGACCAGGGCAACAAGCCGGCTGGTCAGACGGCAGCGCTTGAGATCCTTGGTTGTGTAACCACCCCAGCCCCACTGGTTTTTGAGTTCATCGAAACAGTTTTCGCAATCGGCCCGATCGCGGTACAGCTGGGCCAAGGTAAGTATCTCCGAGGGTAATGAGGTCACCAGCACGGCATATTCATAACGGCGCATGGTCGCAGGGCCGTCGATAAAGGCCAGGTGTAACTGGACTGGGCCTTCGTCGGCCAGGGCTACCTCGCCGGCCAGCGGCCGACGCAGGACGATCACCCTCCGCTCCTGGGTCCAGCCGGTGAGCTTGAGTCGGGACTCGGCCCCCTCGAAACCCTTGCCGGCATCGACCCAGTCGGCCTGGCGAAACAGCCGGGTCATGCACCGTTTGACGCCGGTGGTTAGACGGAGTTTGGTGAGATAGTGGGCGCCCCGTTGTTCGGCCGCAGCCAGAAACCCCTCGTTGCCGAGAAAGAGGTCGCCGCGGATTAGCGCGGGCTTCTGATTGTCCGCCAACCCGTCGTAGTATCGCCACAAAGATGGCGTCACATGGGAGGCCGCCTGACGGTTGCCGGGATTGACCTCCACGGTCAGGGCCAGGCGGGTATTGCCCATAAAACAAGAGTGGTAGTTGTGGGAAGGACGGCCTTTTTTCTGCGGATTGTAGCCGACAACCGCCCCCTCCTGTTTGCCGTAGAGACACTTGACCGTGGTGTCGGTGTCAAGAATCCAGGAGGCCAGCGACAGGGCAGATGCGGTGGAGGTGTGCAACTGGGCATCGAGCCAGGCGATGCCAGCTTCCTCGTCCATCGCCTTGAGTGCCCTTCGGGTGGCATCCTCGCTGATCACCTTGCTCATTCCCAAGAGTTCCGGGTTTACCGCATCGAAGCGCAACGAGGTGATGTGTGCGTAGCGGTGGTGACCGGCCAGGATCGACATCAGCAGAGTGCCAAGCGCATCCCGCTTGGCCGGGGGCGTTGGGGCTGGTGTACGACAAGGGACAGGAGGCGACGAAGTCGTCATACAACCCGCTGACCTTGAGAAAGGAGATGAAAAAGGGCAGCTGCCCAAGTGGTGTGACCGCCGCCTGCGGATCCCATTCCACATGGACCTTGCCGGCGTAGGTGTCTAAACGGACACGCTCATCGGATGGAACCATCAATTCGTGCTGCTCACCCATTTGGTGAATACCTCGGTGGATATATTGAGTGAATTTATATCGCTACCAAAGAACGTTACACGAAAACAGACACTATTCAACTGCCGTTTTCAGGTTTAAACGTCCTATCCCCATTGAACCAAGACTGCAACGATCAATTCAAAGAAGAAATTTAGGCGCTCGCCGCGCGGTAAGTAACCGCACAAACGGGGAAGCCTGACAGAATGGAGGAGCCGGGGAATATAACCTTACCCCGACCAATTAACCTTGCTGATACAAATGAAATTTGTTGTGGCGATGATGTTCTGGTTGATTACGCTGTTGTTGCCGGCAATGCTGCCCGTTGCAGCGCATGCAGCCATGAATGGCGGCTCTGCGCCCGGCTCAGCCATATCTCCACCCGCTGCCTCGGGCTCTTTAGCGCCACAAGATAACGGAGAACAACGGCCTGTATCTCCCAGGAATCACGACGAGTGGCTGAAAGGCTCTCAAGCCTTTGAAGAAGCGTCCGACTGGAAGGGGATGCTTGCTTGGTGTCAACAATGGTCAAAGAGCGAACCGAACGACTCCTCGGCGTGGCATTGCCTCGGGTATGGCTATCTCAATGTGAAACAGTACAATGACTCTATTGCAGCGTACCTGCAGACAGTGCGCGTCAATCCTGAAGATGCTGACGGCTGGAGCAATCTCGGGTTTGTTTATGCTGAGCTGAAGCGCTACAACGACGCGGTTGAATCATATCTCCACGCTTTGCGCATTCGCCCTGGAGACGTCGACTGTTTGAGTGATCTCGGGTTTGTTTATTTTATGTCCGGCAACCGTGCCGGCGTTCAGGAAATCTCCGAAAAACTGCGAAGACTCAGCCCTGAAAAAGCTGGCGAATTCCTTCAGTTGACCACACAAAAAAAATAGAAGCCGTAAGTGTTTTTACTCCGATCCCAATGAAAAAGGCGATTTCAAGTTCCCTTGAAATCGCCTTTTGTTTGTCGACCCCAGCGTCCCGAAGACGCTGGGCCCTCCCTCCGCTTTACAGCAAACGCATCCGCCTTATCCTCGAATTACATTGGCAACTTCTCGGGCAATAGCCAATTCCTCGTTGGTGGGAATCACAAACACCTGCACTGAACTGTCCTGGGTGCTGATGCAGCGGGCCTCTTTGGAACGCTGCGCGTTCTTCTCGGCGTCAATTCGCACGCCAAAGACCTCCATCCCTTTCAGCGATTCAGCGCGGACGATGTCGTCGTTCTCGCCGATGCCGGCGGTGAAGACAATCGCGTCCACCCGCCCCAGCACCGCCATGTAGGCGCCGATGTACTTGCGGTTGCGGTAGGTCTGCACGTCCAGAGCCAGGGCCGCCCGTGCATTGCCGTCCGCCACCGCTTGATGGATGTCGCGCATGTCGTTCATGCCGCAGAGGCCTTTTAATCCGGACTCCTTGTTGAGCATCACGTCGATTGCTTCCAGCTCCATCCCTTTGTTCTGCTTCAAAAACAGGTGCATGGCCGGGTCGAGGTCTCCGGAGCGGGTGCCCATCACCAGGCCTTCGAGCGGCGTCATGCCCAGCGAGGTGTCGACGCTGCAGCCGTTTTCAATCGCAGTCATGGAGCACCCGTTGCCGAGATGCACGGTGATCAGGTTGCACTCGGGCAGCGGTTTGCCCAGCAACCGGGCGCATTCGCCGGCGACAAAGCGGTGCGAGGTGCCGTGGAAGCCGTAGCGTCGCACCCGGTCCTGCTCGTAGAGGCTGTAGGGCAGGGCGTACATGAAGGCGTGCGGCGGCATGGTCTGATGGAAGGCGGTGTCAAACACCGCCACCTGGAAGACCGCCGGAAAAATCTCCATGGCGACCCGGATGCCGTCGAGGTTGGCGGGGTTGTGCAGCGGCGCCAGCGGGATGTTGCGCTGGATGGCCTCGATTACCTTGGGGGTGATTCGGGTGGATTCGCGGAAATCCTCGCCGCCGTGCACCACCCGGTGGCCAATGGCGCTGATCTCGGAGGCGTCGGCGATGACGCCGTGCTCCTTGTCGGTAAGCAGCCCAATGACCAGCATCATGCCGTTGTAATGATCTTCAATCGGCTGTTCGAGCACGGTTTCCCGCTGGGTGGCGGTTCCCGGCAGAAAGGTGTTTTTCAGACGGCCGGTTTCTTCGCCGATCCGCTCCACCAGGCCTGTGGCCAGCACGGTTTCCGTCTTCATCTCGATCACCTGATATTTGATCGAGGAACTTCCTGAATTGATAACAAAAAATTTCATAATCGCGTTTCCGGTATAAGGGGGAGGCTTAGTGTTTTTTGGCCACCTGGGCCTGGATGGCGGTCAGGGCCACGGTGTCGACGATGTCCTGCACGGTGCAGCCGCGCGACAGGTCGTTGACCGGTTTGTTTAAGCCCTGGAGCACCGGGCCCATGGCCACGCCGTGGGCGGCGCGCTGGACAGCCTTGTAGGTGTTGTTGCCGGTGTTGAGATCCGGGAAAACAAAGACCGTGGCCTGCCCGGCCACCAGCGAATCCGGCGACTTGAGGGCCGCCACCTCGGGGTCGAAGGCGGCGTCGTACTGCAAGGGGCCTTCGAGCGGGAAGGTGAGGCCGCGTTCGGCCATCAACTGCTTGGCAATGGCGGTGGCCTGGACCACCTTCTCCACATCCTGGCCGGAGCCGGAGATGCCGGTGGAGTAGCTGAGCAGCGCCACTTTGGGGTCGATGTTGAAGATCTGCGCGGTCTCGGCCGAGCTGATCGCGATTTCCGCCAATTGACGGGCGTCGGGGTTGGGCACCACGGCGCAGTCGCCAAAGGCCAGCACCTTGGATTGCAGGCACATGATGAAGATCGAGGAGACCACCGACACGCCGGGTTTGGTCTTGATGAACTCGAAGGCAGGGCGGATGGTCTGGGCGGTGGTGGTCACCGAGCCGGACACCATGCCGTCGGCCAGTCCCTTGTGGACCATCATGGTGCCGAAATAGGTCGGGTCGGACATGCGGTCGCGGGCCACGTCCATGACGATGCCGCGCGACTTGCGGATGTCGAAATAGGTCTGGACGAAGTCGTCGTAGTAGCTGGAGGCGCTGGGATCAATGATCTGCGCGCCTTCGATGTTGAGGTTGAGTTTGTTGGCCTTGGCCCGGATTTCGTCCGCCTTGCCCAGGAGGGTGATGTCGGCGATGCCCCGCCGGAGGATGATGTCGGTGGCGTTGAGGATGCGCTCGCCCAGACCCTCGGGGAGGACGATGTGCTGCCGGTTGGCGGCGGCCTTCTCGACCAGCGAATACTCGAACATGCGCGGGGTGATCTTGGTGGAGCGCTGGGAAACCACCCGCGTGGTCATCTCGGAGACGTTGACGTATTTGGAGAACCAGCCGAGCGCGGTGGCGATGCGTTTGGTGTCGGTGGGCTCGATCCGGCCATAGAGTTCGTTGACGCTCTGCACCGTGTCGTAGGTGTGCGATTCAACAAAAAGAACCGGAACCGGGATGCCGGTCCAGCCCTGGATCAGCCGCTGGACGCTGGGGCTGACCTCAAGGCCGCCGGTAATGAGAATGCCGGCGATGTTGGGGTAGGCCGAGGAAATCCGGCTGGCCAGACTGGAGATGATGATGTCCGAACGGTCGCCGGGGGTGATGATCAGGCTGCCTTCCTTGATGTAGTCGAGGAAGTTGCTGATCTGCATGGCGGCCACCAGGTAGTTGTTGACCAGATTGAGCATGCTCGGTTTGCCGTAGAGCACCTCGGCCCCCAGCCAGCGCTTGACGTCGTCGATGGTCGGGTTGCCCAGGGCCTTGTTTTCCGGGATCACGTAGAGCGGAAAGGCACGGCCGAACTGCTCGCGGCACTTGGCGTTGCTGGCGGTGTCGCGGAGGAAGGTGTCCGGGGCGCGATTGATGATGCAGGCCGCGATGTCGACCCCTTTTTCCTCCAGGGTGTCGATGGTGATGGCGGTGTGGGTGCAGATTTCCTCGGTGGATTTGTCCCGGCCCGAGGCCACGATCAGCACCGGCGCGCCGAGGTTGGCGGCGATGTTGGCGTTAAGATCGAACTCAAAGCCCGGGTCCTTGCCGCGAAAGTCGGTGCCCTCGCAGAGGATGAAGTCGTAGTTGGCTTCGAGCTGCTTGTATTTTTTGAGGATGTTTTCGTAAAGGATCTCTTCCTGGCCGGAGGTGATCAGCTGCCGCGCCTGGCTGAGGGTGTAGGCGTGGGTGTCTTCGTACGGGATATCGAGCTTGAAATATTTGAGGACCAGGTTGAGGTCGTGGTCAACCCGGCCAAAGATATGGTCGTTGATGATGGGACGGAAAAAGGCAATCCGGCTGATTTCCTTGAGGATCACCTGCATGACCCCGAGAATGATGGCCGACTTGCCGCTCCGTTCTTCTGCTGCGGTGACGTAGAGATTGTTTGCCATGGGAGTTGAACCTCGCGCTCCCGCTGGACCGCGGGAGGAGTGTTGGTAAAACGGACCGGCCCCGGCCGGAACAGTGGTGCTGCTCCAGGCGGGGACCGGCGTTTGGGTTGTGTAGGTAGTGTATAACTCTTTCAGATATCTATCAAATCAAATCGGGATCGTCGGGGCTGCCGTTCCCGGCTCCGGCTCGCGACAAGCCGGACCGGGAACAGCCGACCGTCAATCCTTCAATTGAACGGCGATCAGTTCAACTGTGTGTTGCACCCGGACCGCTGCGCCGTCCTGGTCCATGCCGCCGCGGATCTGCATCACGCAGCCGGGGCAGTCCATGGCCACCACCGGGGCGCCGGTGTCCTTGATGTTTTTCAGCTTGCGCTGCAGGATCGGCGCGGAGATCTCCGGCAGCTTGAGCGAATAGGAACCGCCCATGCCGCAGCAGGTGTCGCATTCAAACATCTCGGTCAGTTCGTAACCCGCCTGGGCGAGCAACTGGCGCGGAGCCTGATCGGCCTTGAGGGTGCGTTTGAGATGGCAGGAGTCGTGGTAGGTGATCGCGCCCAGCTGCTGGCCTTCCTTGAGGCTCAGGCGGCCCTTGTCGACCAGCTTTTTCACCAGAGTGGAGAAATCGATGGTCTTGGCGGCCAGTTCC
This sequence comes from Desulfobulbus sp., assembly GCF_030824455.1. Classification (GTDB taxonomy): domain Bacteria; phylum Desulfobacterota; class Desulfobulbia; order Desulfobulbales; family Desulfobulbaceae; genus Desulfobulbus. The sequence goes on along the minus strand of NZ_JAVBXR010000124.1, from coordinate 74,892 downwards.
CGCGCCTGGGGCAACAGTTTTTTCCGGCCCAGGCTCTCAAAGGTGGCGATGAACTCGTGATCCAGGGCCACGGTGCAGGTGGGGCAGGCGGAAATCACGTAGTCGGCGGGTTCGGCCAGCAGGGCCTCGATGTTGTCGGCCGCATTGCCGGCAGCGGTTTCGTAGGCTCCGTTGTAGCGGGCCGGGGCGCCGCAACAGGTCTGGCCTTCGGGAAACAGCACCTCAATGCCGGCGCGGTTGAGGATTTTCACCAGGGCCACGCCCATCTCGGGGTAGGCAAAATCAATCAGGCAGCCGCCGTAGAACACCGCCTTTTCCTTGAGCCCCTTGGGCTGTTCAATGGTTTTGAACACGTCGCGGAAGGGCTTGGCGGCGATTGCCGGCAGGCTGCGGCCGTCGGTGAGATCGGCCAGGAACATCGGCAGATGACGGATAAATTTGGTGCCCTTGCTGAAGGGTTTGCCGGCCACTGAGGCGGCGCGGAGCATGCCGTGGAACAAACGGCGATTGTTGACCACGGCGTAGATCGACTTCTGCACCAGGGGCACGCCCTGTTCCTTGACCAGCCGGCGGCGCAGCTCCATGATCAGGCCGGGGATGTCGATCTTGCCGGGGCAGACGTCCTTGCAGGCCCCGCACTGGATGCACAGGCCCTGGATGTCTTCCGAGCTTTTCAACTCGTCGTACCAGGCGGTGAGGATGGTGCCGATGCCGCCGGTGTAGACCTTGCCAAAGACGTGCCCGCCGACCAGGCGGAAGATCGGGCAGACGTTGAGGCAGGAGGCGCAGCGGATGCACTGCATGGCCTCTTTGAACATCGGATCGGCCGCCATCTCGCTGCGGCGGTTGTCCATGAGGATGATGTGCAGATCCTTCATGCTGCCGTCGCTGTTGGGCGTCGGGCCGGAGATGATCGAGACGTAGCTGGTAAGCAGTTGGGCGGTGGCGCTGCGCGGCAGGGCCTTGAGGATCGGGCCGATGTCGCTGAACTTGGCGACCAGCTTTTCGATGCCGACCACGGCGATGTGAATTTTGGGCAGCGAGGTCACCAGGCGGGCGTTGCCCTCGTTGGTCACCAGGGCGATCGAGCCGGTTTCGGCCACCGCCATGTTGCCGCCGGAGATGCCCATGTCCGCCTTGAGAAATTTGGGGCGCAGTTCGTTGCGCGCCACCTTGACCAGGCGGGGAATGTCGGAAGCCAGCCGCTCGTCGACCTCCTTGGAAAAGAGATCGGCCACCTCCTCCTTGGTCATGTGGATGGCGGGCATGACCATGTGCGAGGGCGTCTGGCCGGCCAGCTGGATGATCCACTCGCCGAGATCGGTCTCGCCGACCTCGATCCCGGCCTTCTCCAGATAGGGGTTGAGATGAATTTCCTCGGTGGCCATGGACTTGGATTTGACCACCGACCTGACGCCGTTTTCCTGGGCCACCTTGAGGATGTACTCGCGAACCTTGGCCGGATCGTTGGTGCGGAAGACCTTGGCGCCTTTGGCCTCAGCGTTCTTCTGGAACTGGTCGGACAGTTCCTCGAGATGCGAGGCGGCGTAGCCTTTCAGTCCGGCGATGGTGGTGCGCAGGGCCTCGAAGTCGATGCCCTCGTAGGCCTTGGCGCGGTTGACCTTGTAGGCCTCGGAAAATTTGCCCAGCGCGCCGGTGAGATTGGCGTTGTGCAGGGCCTTGTCGATGGATTGCTTGAATTCCTGCTGCATCAGTGGGCTCCTCCCAGCTGGTCGATGAAAACAATCACGAGCCGTTCCGGCCCGTGGACGCCGATGGTCAAGACCCGCTCAATGTCGGCGGTCCGGCTCGGGCCGGTGATCATGGCGATGTAGTTGGCGCTCTCGGGTTTGATCTCGGCCAGCCAGGCGGGCATGTCGGCCCGCAGGCCGGAGGTCGCGATCAGGGCGACGTGAATGGTCGGCAGGGTGCTCACCAGCCGCTTGTCAACGGCGGTGGCGTCCTGCACCAGGGTGCCGGTGTCGGCCAAGGCCCAATCGAGCTGACTGATGCCCACCTTCGCCCCGGCGGCCTGCTCGCGGGTGACCGCAAAGCTCATCCCAGCCACGGCCTCAAGCTGCTGCCGGTCAACGGCGGCCAGGAACGGACAGTCGGCAAAAACGCCGTACTGGCCAGGCTGATCAGCCACGCCCTCGGCGCGGACAAAGCCGACCAGGAAATCAAGCGCCTCGGCTGGGGTTGAAAAACGATGCACCTCGGCGCTGACGCCCTCGGCCCTAGTCTTGAATTGATTGAACATCTCCTCCTCCCTCTCCCCCGGTTTTGCGTCCGGTTGAAGTGTTGACCGGCTATTTCGTCGGCCGTTCCGGAGCCGTTCTGACAGCACTGGTCATCTTTTTTTAAATTGTAAAACCAAATTACGTCTAACCATATTGCAAAGCATCACCCCTTGTCAACATGCTTTTTTGGATGTTTTTGAAAAAAATGTTGACAACTTTTTCGGAATGGAATAACTGGTAATACCAATTGACGAAGCCAAGAGGTGATGCGCGCTCTTCCTGGAAATCCGTAAGCGCCCCCCGGCCCCTGGGGTGTGCGTCAACCATTCATCAACTAAGGAGTACCCATTATGCCCTGGATACAAACGTACACCCCTGCCGCGGGAAGCCTTGGATGGTCCGCTCTGCTCGCCGCCGTGCCCCTGGTGGTCATCTTCCTCTGTCTGGCGGTTGTAAAGATGAAGGCCCACAAGGCCGCGCTGCTGGCCGTGGGTTCCGCCCTGGCCATCGCCGTCGGCGTGTGGGGAATGCCGGTCAAGCTGGCTGGGCTGGCCTTCGGCCAAGGCGCCGCCTTTGGTCTCTTTCCCGTGTTCTACATCGTGCTCACCACCCTTTTTCTCTACAACATCACCGTTAAAGGCGGTCAATTTGAAGTCATCCGCGCCTCCCTGGCCGGTCTGACCGCTGACCGCCGCATTCAGGCCCTGCTGATCGCCTTCTGTTTTGGGGCTTTCATCGAGGGCGCCGCCGGTTTCGGCACCCCGGTGGCCATTGCCGGCGCCACTCTGGTCGGCCTTGGTTTCCGTCCGTTGTACGCCGCCGGCGTCTGCCTGGTGGCCAACACCGCGCCTGTAGCCTTCGGCGCCATCGGTATTCCGGTCGTCGCCCTGTCTGCGGTTATGGGCTATGACGATGTCGGTATGATGAAACTCTCTAAAATGGTCGGCCATCAGCTGCCCTTTATTTCGGTTTTCATTCCTTTCTATGTCATCGTGATGATGGCTGGGATTAAAAAGGCCTTCGAGGTCATGCCGGCCATCCTGGTCTGCGGCGTCACCTTTGCCATCGCGCAGTGGTTGACCGCCAGTTATGTTGGTCCCTACTTGCCGGACATCACCGCCTCCCTGGCGGCCATGGCCGCCCTGGTGCTGTTGCTGCGCGTCTGGCAGCCCAAGGAGAACTTTGTCTTTGATCACGAACAGGCCGCGACCAAGGAAGAACACAGCTACACCGCCGGCCAGATCTTCCGCGCCTGGACCCCGTATGTGTTCCTCACCCTGATGGTGCTGCTCTGGGGCATCCCCTCGATCAAGGCCGGGCTCGACAAGAGCAAGATGATCATTCCGATTGCCGGCCTGGACAACATGATTATCAAGAAAGTCGCCACCCCGGAAGTGGGCGCAGCGAAGCTGGCTGTAGCCGTGGCTGAAATCGACAAAACCCTTGCCTCTCTGCCGGTCGGCGACGCCAAGCTCAGCGGCGTGGTTGGCAAGCTTGGCGAGTTGAAAAACCTGGAAGCACAGTTGCTGACCGTTGAGCAGAAGCTGACCGGCCAGGGCGCGTCTCTGCCGCCGGAACGGCTTGCCGCTCTTGAGCCGGTGATGAAGAAGAGCGCCGAGTTGCAGGACGCCGTTAAGGGATTGGTGAAAGATCAGGTGGTGGCCAAGGACAAGTTCGGCGCCCTGACCAAGGCTTTGAACGACCAACTGCCGGCCAAAGTACCGGCCAAGTACACCTTTAACTTCATGTCCGCCGCCGGCACCGCCATCCTGATTGCAGCCTTGCTCTCCGCCCTGGTTTGCGGCGTAGGCTTTGGCGACGTGCTCAAGATTGCCGGCAAGACCCTGGTTGACATGCGCTTTCCTGCCGTCACCGTAGCCTCGGTGCTGGGCCTGGCCTACATCATGAACGCCTCGGGCATGACCAACTGCCTCGGTCTGGCCTTTACCAAGACCGGCCACTGGTTCCCCTTCCTGGCTCCGATTCTTGGCTGGCTGGGCGTGTTCCTCACCGGTTCCGACACTTCGAGCAATGTTCTGTTCGGCGGTTTGCAGAAGGCCACGGCGGAGCAGTTGGGCATCAACCCGATTCTCACCGGCGCCGCCAACACCAGCGGCGGCGTTATGGGCAAGATGATCTCGCCCCAATCCCTGGCAGTGGCCACCGCCGCCTGCGGCATGGTCGGCGAAGAGGGCACTTTGTTCCGCTTCACCTTGAAGCATTCGATCTTTCTCACCCTCATCGTCTGCGTGATGGTCTATCTCCAGGCCTATCATCTGCAGTGGATGATTCCGTAACACTCTCCTTGTCTTGCTCCTCCTGGAGTCGTTCCGGCAATTCCCCCTGCCTGAACGACTCGCCCCCCTGGAGGAGAAAGGCACGCGCAACTCCGGGCGGCAGCAGTCGGGCCGCCCGGAGCCCTCTGTGTTCGGGAGACGCTCTGGCGTCTCCCTTTTTTTGTGAAAACGCGTTGGCGTGTTCGCCTGCTTGACTGGGCTGATCGCCCCTGCGACTTGCTGCGCGCTTGTTGCGACAATGAATTGCATTCCCATAGGTTATGGAGTAGAAAAGGACGGTTGTATGTTTTCTTTACCGAATTGGATGACCATGCGCTTTAAACCGATCAAGCCCAAAAAAGTTTCCAGTCAGATCGCCGACCAGATTCGCGAGTCGATTCTTGCCGGGGATTTCTCCCCTGGCGACAAGCTGCCGCCTGAGCGCGAGTTGGCCGAGATGTTTGGCGTGTCCCGCCCTTCGGTGCGCGAGGCGCTCAACATCCTGTCGTCAGCCGGTCTGGTTATGTCGTATCAGGGCGGCGGCACCGTGGTGTTGTCGCTGGTCGACGCCGGGCAGGGCAACGCCCTGAGCGAGTTGATCCGCAGCCAACAGGACCGTGCCCTGGAAGTGATTGAAGTGCGCAAGTGCATGGAGTCCTGGACCGCCTACTACGCGGCCCAGCGTGCCCTCCCTGAAGACCTGCGCCGCATGGAAGAGATTGTGGCGAACATGGAGAAGAATCTGGAAGGACAGCTGCCTTCCGAGGATCTGGACGCCAACCTCCACATCGTTATTGCCCGGGCCACCCACAACATTGTCTGGCTGCACCTGATGCAGAGCCTGTTTGACGCCATGAAGGAGTTTCAGCGCAGCGTTTGGCGGGCGGTTTATCTCACTCTGGAAGACCACAATTTGCTGTACAGCCATCACTCCGGCATCGTTGCCGCCATCCGGGCCCGAGACGCCGAAGGCGCCCGCAGCGCCATGATGGACCACCTCACCTTTGCCGAGCAGCGCAGCACCGTCTACGTTGCCCGTCAGCCGGCGTAAACGCCTCTTTTCGTTTTTTCTCGTCGCCGTTGATCGGGATTGTCCGTCCCGAATCGACGGTTTCCCTTTTGTAGTCGTTTTTTCTCCATCGCCCATTCGCCGCATCCATCCGTTGTGCCTCATTGGTCAGCGGATGAATGCGGTCAAGCCTTTGTTTGCGATATTTTATTTGACAGATCATTTTCCAAATGATAATTGGTAAGACAACAATACCTCCGCTGAATAAACAGGCAGCAACAGGCGTTTGCGGCGGAGAGAGTGCATCCCGCATGTGCAATCGCATCCAAGGAGAACTGTTGATATGCTTGACCAGAACATCATTGAACAACTCGAGGCCCTGGTAGGAAAAGAAAACGTATTGACCGGCAAGGTCGACCTGGTGGCGTACAGCTACGACGCCACCGCCGATCTGCCCCGACAGATGCCGGACGTGGTCGTCTTGCCGACCAGCGCCGAAATGGTGCAGGAGATTGTCCGTCTGGCCCGCCGCAATAAAATCGCCATCTATCCCCGTGGGGCCGGCACCAACCTCAGCGGCGGTGCCGTGCCGCTGAAAAAAGGCATTGTCCTCTCGTTCCAGAAGATGAACGCCATCCTTGAGGTCGACGCCGCCAACCTCACCGCCGTGGTTCAGCCGGGCGTGGTCATTGCCGCCCTCAACTCCGCCGTTGCCCAACACGGCCTGATCTACCCGCCCGATCCCGGCACGGTCGCCACCGCCACCATGGGCGGATCGGCCGCCGAGAACTCCGGCGGTCTGCGCGGCCTCAAATACGGCGTCACCAAGAACTACATCATGGGCATGGAAGTGGTGCTGGCCAGCGGCGAGAAGGTGCGCTTTGGCGGCAAGACGGTGAAAAACGTCACGGCCTATGATTTTTCCAACCTCTTTGTCGGCTCCGAAGGAACCCTGGGGATCATCACCGAACTCACCGCCAAGCTGATTCCGGCCCCCAAGTATCGCCGCACCATGATGGGCGTGTTCAAGTCCCTGGCCGACGCCGGCAACGCCGTGGCCGGCATCATTGCCGCCCAGGTCATTCCCGCCACCCTGGAAATCATGGACCGGATGACTATCCGCACGGTCGAGGATTTCGCCCACATCGGCCTGCCGGTGGACGCCGAGTCACTGCTGCTGATCGAGGTCGACGGCATGTCCGAGGACGTGGTCCGCGCCGAGGCTGAGGCGGTGATGCAGGTGGTGACCGGCAACAACGGCGATCTCAAGACCGCTGAAACCGACCAGGAGCGCGATCAGTTGTGGACTGCGCGCCGCAACGCCCTGCCGGCCCTGGCCTCGCTCAACAACATGGTCGTCCTGGAAGACGCCACCGTACCCCGCTCGCGGATCACCGACATGCTGATCGCCTGTCAGGACATCGGCAAAAAATACAACCTGACCCTTGGCACCTTCGGTCATGCCGGCGACGGCAACCTCCATCCCACCATCCTCTGCGACAAACGCAACCAGGAGGAGGTCGCCCGAGTGCACAAGGCGGTCGACGAGATTTTTGAGGTAGCCCTGCGTTTTGGCGGCACCCTTTCCGGCGAGCACGGCATCGGTGTGGCCAAAATGAAGTATCTGGGCGACGAACTCGGCCAGAGCGGGCTCAACCTGATGCGCAACATCAAGGAAGCGCTCGACCCCGAATACATCCTCAATCCGGGCAAGATGGTGCCCCTACGGGAGAACTGAAGCATGGCGACAACCGACAAGGCCCAGGTGGTGCGGGCTGGAAAAACCTACCACGACGACCTCGAGATTGTGCGCGAGGAACTCGACAAGTGCATGAAATGCGGCAACTGCATGTCGGTGTGCCCGGTGTATGGCGCGGACAAGGTGGAAACCGCCGTGACCCGATCAAAGATTGCTGTGGCCGAGGCGGTGCTGGCCGGCGAGTTGGAATTGGACGACCCGCAGGTCTATGCGATGTTGTTCAACTGTCTGGTTTGCAAATCCTGCATGACCAACTGTCCGACCAAGGTTAATTTCGACCGGATCATCCTCGCTCTGCGGGCGGCCCTGGTGCGCAAGAATGGATTGCCTTGGTTGAAGAAGGCCATCTTTTCGACCCTCAAACACCCGAAACTCTTCGACGCCGGACTCCGCATCGGCGCCGCCATGCAGGGCCTCGCCTTCAAAACCGACAAAGGCGGCAAGGCCATCTCGCCCCGCTCGCCCTTTGCCCGGGTAGGCGGTGCGATTGGTTTTGACGAGGAACGGCAGATGCCAGGCCTGAACGTCACGCCGCTGCGCGAACGCGTTCCCGAGGTGGTGAAAGCGCCAGGCGCTGTGCTCAAGGTGGCCTTTTTTACCGGCGACTCGTTAAACTATTTTTACCCGGACGCCGGCCAGGATTTGATTGACGTCCTGACAGCCAACAACATCGAGGTCCACATCCCCAAGGCGCAGAACTGCTGTGGGGTGCCGGTGCTGGTCCACGGCGACGTGGAAACCGTGCGAACCCTGGCCCGCAACAACATCGACACCTTTGACAAAACCGGCTGCGAGTATCTGATCACCGGCTGCGGTTCCTGCGGCGGCGCCTGGCAGCATGATTACGTCGATATTTTGGCGGCCGATCCGGTCTACGGGCCCAAGGCCGAATACTGGGCCAAACGGACCTACGACGTCTCCACCTTCCTCACCCGGATCATCAAGCTCCGGGAGCCGAAAGGCAGGGTGGAGCGGGTGGTGACCTACCACGACTCCTGTCACCTCAAGAAGTCGATGAAGGTCTTTGCCGAGCCGCGCGAGATTCTCAAATCGATTCCCGGCCTCACCTTTAAGGAGATGTCGGCCCCGGACGCCTGTTGCGGCAGCGGCGGTTCATTTGTGCTCTCGCACTATGAAACCTCCTCCGCCATTGGCCGCAAAAAGGCGGACGACATCAACCGCACCCAGGCCGACACCGTTTCTGTCGGATGCCCGGCCTGCATGATGCAACTGCTGGACAACGTCCACCGTGCCGGCGGCCAGCAAGAGATCACCCACTTTATTTCCCTGCTTGCGGAGTCCTACCGCAAGGAAAAGACAGACAAAGGCTCGCGTTCCTGAGCAGCGTCTGGTCATAACGCGCCAAGGGGGAAAGGATGCCAAATCCTTTCCCCCTTTTTTATTGTTGGCGTCCCGAAGAACTCGGCCCGAAGCGAATCAATCAGGGGAGGCAATGAACCGCCTCGGTCCATTCTCCAGTGGCGACGGCGTCAAACTTGGCGAGAAACAACTGTTCGGCGCGGTAAAGGTTTTCTTTTTTGTACCGCTGGAGAAACGGTTTCATCTGTGCCGGGCCGCCATTGTAGAGCGCATACAGCCACGCGGCCAGGAACCGCTGCCCCGTCGGAGTGGTCAAATCCACCGGGGCCTTTTCCTTGAGCATATAGTCGCGAAGGTACAGGGCCATGATCTCGCAGCCTGCCTGGCTGTTGTAGCCGATGTTCCAGCGCAGTTGCTTGGTGTTGTACACTCCCCGCCAAATCTGCTCGTTGATTTGCATGATGCCGACCGAGGTTTGATTCGAGGAGAGGGTGTAAGTAATGGTTTTGTTAAGGATCCGAAATTGGCGGAAGCAGCTTTCTTGCCAGGCGGAGGCCAGAATCATGGTTACAAACCAGTCGTCCGTGCCGGCGGGAGCCGCTAATTTGTCCTGCTGCGTCGTGGCTGCGCCGTGGAGCAAGTCGCGAACCTTGGGCAGCAACTCAGCGGCCGGGACGAACTCCGGCGTCCACTCCCTGATGTCCTGTTGCCCTGCGGCTTGGTCGGCTGCAAGGGCGGAAGACAGACCAAAATAATGCGTGAAACGTCGCCAGGGGAAAGGTTGTAGCAGGGAGGTGGGATCGTTTTCCTCGGCTGCGGGCAGGGGAATCGGCTTGTCAGTCGGCAAGGGTTCGTCCGGGAGGGGATCGAGGCCGAGGACCTGACGAAGTCGCTGATCGGTTGCAGAGGAAGGCGGGCCCGGTTGCAAAGATTCGGTGCTCATCAGGGCGGCCAAACGACGAAAACCATCCTCACTGATTTCAACCCCAACTGCCGGTCCCAGCGAATCGAGAATGCGCAAAGCGTCGTTGGCGGTGAAGAAAGCAAGGTATCCCAGGATATTGGTCTGCGAACCGCCGAGCAGATGATTGCGAAAAATCGGCTCCAATTGGCTCCAGCCCCAGAGGAACTGTTGGCGGACGAACAGCGTGGAGAGTTGGTTCTGCTCGATGGCATCGGTGAACGCGTACCGCGTCGTCAACATGGTGTTGAGCAGGATGCGGCGCTCTTCTTCACTTAAGGGAGCGCCGGCAAATTGTTTGAGTTGGAGAACGAGAAAATCATCCCAGGCTCGCCAGAGCGACAACACCCGGGAGTAGTCCTGTGGGCTGAGTTGCGGCGCTGGTTGGTCGTTAACGGTTTGCCGGGGCAGGGCAATGTCGGCCAGGATGTTGACGCTCAAACTCTCGGGGTGCACCAGGGGCCGATCAGGCTGCATGCCGGCGAGAAACTGGAGCGCCGTTGCCTGATGATCACGATCAAACATAGGCAACAGGGCGGCCTTGACGTCGGAAACCGGGGGCGCGAGGTCAACGGTGATTTTGTCGACGTATGCATGCACATGGTCCTTGATCAGGCTCCACAACAGATCAACGGCGTGCATTGGTTGGTTGTTTTTGTCGAAGACGGCGGAATCGGCGGTTGCAAAGGAAAGTCGCCAATTGCCGTCTATGCGCGGACGTTGCCATAGAACCACCGACCCTTCCCAGGTGAAAGGCGTCAGGCAGGAATCGACCACCGGAGTGCCCCAATGCATGGACACCTTGGTTTGGAACCGGAGATAGCCGCGTTCTTCGGAAAGCTGCAGATGCGAGAGAACGATTTGGTTGCAGCCGTGAGCGGCGTCGAGGATCTTAGCTTTTTCACCGGCGAGCGGGTAGGCGGCCTGTGCAATCAAATTCCTGAGCAGCGGCAAGGGGATGGTCAGCGGTAACTGTAACGACTCTCCCCAGGACCAAGAGGGCGCAATGAGGAGCAATGCAAACAAGGCAACGGCTCGGACTGTGGTTGGAAAAGGCATGGTGACGTGTGCGCAATAAAAGGGGGATAAATGTCGTAAGCAATCGTTGAACATTGCGCCCGCGTTGCCTTGGACTGCCTGTTGCAGGGGGCAGGCGACCTGTTTGGATGCTTGTGCGACGCACAATGAGGGGTTTTAGAGCGTTCAACGTGCATGCAAAGCACGCGCTCTCCATGGAGACCGAACCTGAAGCTGTTGCCTGACAGCGCGATCCTGTTGAGGGCCGAGTGAGTGTTTTTTTGAAATGCACTGATTTTACGGCTATGCGTACCTTTTCGCATGCGAAAAAACACGCTTCACTCGTCCGAAGCCGTTGTTGAACGGGGCTCCTCCGGTGTTGTCGAGGCCTCGGCAAACAGGTCGTTTTGTTCAAGCGCCTTGGCCAGTTGTTCCAGGGTGCGCTGCCCGTCCTCTTTTTTAAAACGGAATTGAACAATGAATTCGCTGTGGTTGGTTGGCGAGGCGGGGGCAATGTTGAAATCGCGTTTGGTTGCCTTGTCGCCAAAATAGGCGCGGCGTATTGCGACCACCCGGTTTTCAAAACCCAATCGCCGAGTCGCTGGCGGGAGGTCGTTTTTCTTCGACAGCAGCCTCAGCAGGGTTGCCGCAGGCTGAGGGGAGGCGGTTGCCTTGGCGATGGCCTGTTGCACCCCCTTGTCGGCAATCGCTTCGGTCAGGTCTGGCGATCTTTGCGCAAGCAGCGTCAGCAACTTGGCAAGTTGCGGCCGGGTTGGCGCCAAGGGTTTGATAATCTGCAGATACAGGGCGTCTCGGTCTGCGCTTTTTTTAATCGGCGCCAGCATCTCGGAGGCAACGGAGAACTGCAGCTTTTCATTGACTACATCCGCAATTATTTCAGGCGATTCGCCGCGAATCCGAATTTGATTGACCTTGCGGTATTTGTGGATGGTGGAATGCGAAACCCTTTGCCCAGGTTTGCCGATGCCGAGCGTGCCGCCAAATTGTTCCGCCAGTTCGGCGTTGTTCAACCCCAGCGCACAACTGGCTGATTCAAGAAAATTTCCAATCTCAATAGGGTTGAGATTCCTGCGTTTGGTGTTTTCCGCCAGCGAAATATTGAAAAAATCCTCGGGTGAGAAATCACTCTCCTGGTAGATTTTGGCTTCAACCAAGGGCCGATCAAGCCGTTTCATCGCCTGAAATCTGCGAAAACCGCACAGGATTTTGTATCGGCCGTCATTTTTCTTTAGCAACACCAGCGGATGCAGCAGGCCGTTGCGGTCAATGGAACCTGCCAGTTCGTCGATATAGGATTCCCGCATCAAATCGGCGTACCGGGTGTCGCCCTGAAGGCGGAAGATGTATTGCAGATCCTCGGAACTGGTTGTGTCAATATTGTTGATGTCGATATTGCGCACCAGGGCCATTGCCAGGCGGAATTGTTCCAGAGCGGGAACCAGCATCAACGCGATGGACTCCGCCGTCTGTTCTTGGCTGATTAAATCATGGCGCACCGAGAGCAGCAGGGAGCGCACTTTCGGGTCGTAATACCCCTCACACTGCTTCTGTCGAAACAGTTGATTGATGTGCCGTTCATCTCTGCCGCAATAAGGGGAATCAGTCGGGGCGACCGCCGTCTTGAGATGTTGATCCTCGACGGCCACTCGAATCCTGGAGAGGAGCGACGGCGAGATGGTGGGGCGGTGCGGGGCCTCCAGCGAGGCCCGTTCTCCCTGGCCGTATCCGAACAGGATCATTTCTTCGCCGCGCTGCTGGGGCGGCATTGCCTGCAGGACGAGCACCAGGGGAAGCAGTCCGTTGCTGGAGATTTCTTCCTTGAAGTTCCTGATGGGCGTGAGAAAAGATTCGCGCACCTTGGGGCGGGCCTGAATGGCGACGATGTCGGAGAGATCCATGATCTCTCGTTTGTATTTGGTGTTGACGACTGCATAACAGTTGAGTTGGGCCGCCAGCGTCAGGGCCAGGTTGGCTACGAAGTTGCCCTCCTGCTCATTCGCCGGCGCATTGTAGCCGTCGGTCACGACGAGAAGGATGTTATTGCTGCCAAGTATTCTGTGAATGGTCTGGGGCAATGGCTGTTTCATGGTCACCGAGCATAAGAGTGATTTTTGAAAAACTCCAATTGGCAACATTGCTTGCGGCGTCGATGGTTCGCGTTGCCAGACGTCCTCCCAGGGTGGGCAAGACCTCCTTGCCGAGAACCAGTTGGACGACTTCGCGGGTCAGCAATTTGTCCGCCGGGGTTGCTGGAATCAGCATTTCTTCCGTTTGCCTGTCGAGGGTGCGGAGCAGGCCGCCCTTGCGCAACAAGGCGATCACCGCGGAGAGATCCGCATCGCCTGCCTGGGGCAGCCGTTGGGCCAGTGAAGACAGCGCGGTGGCGCGCCGAGCGTCAAAATCTTCGTACACTGCGTGTAGCACGTCAACCGCCAGTTGCAGGCTTTTTTGCGGCGAGGTCGTTGCGGCCCCAAATTGGTAGTGATGGTGATGCTGGAGCGCGTAGGCAAGGGAAGCGCCCAGGAGAATGAATGTCCAGCCGATCTGCAGCCAGATGAGAAAAAGCGGGATGGAGGCAAAGGAACCGTAGATCGCGTTGTAATTGGCCACGCCAACTTGCAGGGTGATATAGAGCTTTTGAAAGATGAACCAAAAAACAGAAGCAAAAAGCGCCCCCACCAATGCTGGCCCGGTTTTTACCTTGCAGTGAGGAAAAAAGAGGTACATCACCATCAGGCTCAGAACAATAAAAAGAAACGGGATGAGCTTAATGAAGAAACCGGCCATCCACGCAGAGGGCAGGATCATGCTCAGGCGCAGCATGATGGTTTGATTGGCGAGGATGGCTTCGGCGGCCAGGGCCACGTTCAAGGAGAGCGGCAGCAATATCAACAATGCTAGGTAATCCATGATCTTGCGGAACAGGGAGCGCCCCTTGTGCGTATGCCAAATGGCGTTCATCGCCTCCTCAATCGACGACAACACCAGAAAGACGACCCCAATCAGGCCGATGACGCCAATGATGCCCAAGGCCGCGAAGTTGGTCCGATCAACGTACTGAAAGATGAGATCAACGGCATGATGCAGATTGGTGGTTGTGGGCGACGCGGGCGTTGGCACGGGGGTTGTCGCCGAGACAGGCAAATCCGCTTGCCCGAGAACGGTGTTTGTTGCGGTTTCAGGAGGGTCGACTGCAGCCGGCGGCGGTTCCCATTGGTCGATGAATTTGACGACCGCCGTTTTCAGTTGCTCGTCGTTGCCCAGGCCCTTGAGGATGGAGGTGCTGAGCGCCAGGATGGGGACAAGGGACAGAATAATGGAATACGTGAGCGCCGAGGCGCGCAGGGCAAGATGGGTGCGAAAGAACTCCTGCCGCATGATCAGAAGAAGGCGAACGCAAAAGCGGGCAAGGGCGCCTGCGCCATGGGGATCCGGCGTAGGCGAGAAGGCCCAGCTCCGAAGACGTCGCCGGCGGGGCAGGGGCACAACGGCGGCGCTTTCCGGCTTCGGATGGGCGTCGTGGTCGTCGCCGGCGGGTTCGATCATCGGCCTAGCTCACGGTGCAGCCATTTCTCAATAATCTCGAAAATGATTTCCCGCTTGACCGGTTTGGTGATGTAATCGTTCATCCCTGCCTCCAGGCAGATTTCCCGGTCGCCTTTCATGGCGTTGGCGGTCATGGCAATGATGGGAATGGTGGTGAATCCACGGTTCCGCAATTCCAGCGTGGCGGCCAAACCGTCCATTTCCGGCATCTGGACGTCCATCAGGATCAGATCAAAATCATCCGGTCGCCCGGCAAAGGCGTCCACCGCCTTGCGGCCGTTGTTGGCCACCTCGACCTTGTAGCCGGCCTTGGTGAGAATGAGCACCGCCAGTTTTTGGTTGACCGGGTTGTCTTCGGCCAGCAGGATGCGGACCGATTGCTTGAGCTCCTCACGGACGCTGTATTGGGTAATGAAGGTTTCCTTGACCGGGCTGGCGGTCTCCGGCTCCTCGGCGGCCATCAGCTTTTCGATGGTCTTGAACAGGATTTCCCGCCGCGTCGGCTTGGTGAGAAAGGCGTCAAAGCCGGCGTCCTTGCAGCGCTGGGCATTGCGCTCGGTTGTCGAGGTGTAGGCCAAAAGCGGGATTTTCCCGGTTTCCGGCAATTCATGGCGAATGCGTCGGGCCAGCGCGTATCCGTCCGGCGCCGGCATCTGAATGTCCAGAATGATCAAATCAAACAGGCGGCGCTCGTTGATCGCCTGCTGCAGTATCGCTTCCGCCAGAGAACTGTCCTCAACCGCGACGACTTCCAATCCCGCCGCCTGGAGGATGTGTCTGAGGATGCTCAGGTTGGTGGGATTGTCGTCGACGATCAGCGCCCGTTTGTTGCCCAGGCTGACCTTGGTAAAGCTTTTTACCTGTTGCTGCGGCGCCTTTTTCAGGGTGGCGGTGAAATGGAAGACGCTGCCAACGCCTATTTGACTCTCCGCCCAGACGTGGCCCTGCATCAGGCCGGCGATTTTGCGGCAGATGGAAAGGCCCAGGCCGGTGCCCCCGTACTCGCGGGTGGTGGAACCGTCGGCCTGGCGAAAGGCCTCAAAGATCGCTTCCAGTTTGTCGTCGGGAATGCCGATGCCGGTGTCGCGGATGCGGGCGTGCAGGGTGATGGTCTCGTCCGTTTCGCCGTCAACCGCGATGGACAGTTCCAGTTCCCCTTTTCGGGTGAATTTCGCCGAGTTGCCCATCAGGTTAACCAGCACCTGTCGATACCTTCCTGGATCGCCCATCACGTTTGCCGGCAGGGCGTCGTCAATGCGGCAGAGCACTTCAATGGGGCGCGACGTCACCTTGGGCCGGACCAGGTCGCAGACGTCCTGGGCGGTGATTTCAGGATCAAAATTAATGCACTCCAGGTCCAGTTTGCCGGCTTCAACCTTGGAGAAATCGAGAATGTCGTTGATTAGCGAGAGCAGGGCGTCGGCGCTGCGTTTGATGGTCTGGGCAAATTCCTCCTGTTCGCTGTCCAGCCCAGTATCCAGCAGCATGTCGGTGAAGCCGATAATGCCGTTCATAGGCGTGCGGATTTCATGGCTCATGGCCGCGAGGAATTCGCTTTTGGCGATGTTGGCCGCCTCCGCCGCTTTCTTGGCGGTGCGCAACTCATTCGTCTGCAATCGTATTTCCGCCTGCAGGGTCTCGGAGTAGTTGCGCTGCTGCTCCTGTATTTGCAGATAATTCTGTTCGTTTTCCGCCATAATGTCCTGGAACTTTTTTTCCAGGACGGCTGATTTGCGGTCAAACTGCTTCTTCTGTATACGGAGCCTGCTGACGGTTTCCACCGTTTCCCGGAGGGAGAGAAAGAGTCGAACCGCGAGACTGACGACGGCGGCGGCCCAGGCACCGGCGTCCTGTTGAGCCGATTCCAGGGGAGTGGCCAGGATATAGCCCTGAAGATCGGGAACCGCCAGGAGGAAATAACGCCGCCCTTGGACAGCAAAGGCCAGTTCCGAGGATTTCTTTTCGTGTTCGTCGATGTGCCGGATGGCCTGATCGACCGGCAAGGGAAATTGTGCGGAGGCAACGTGGTTGCCCGATTGGTTGAGACAGAAAAAAAGAAGATCGTCGGTTTCCTGTTCCAGGTGGGCGAGAAGCGCGGTCAATTCGCCTACCGGATCAACCAGATCGGCAAACAGGGAAGTCTGGGCCATGAGGGAGTCTCCTTAGCCGCCATACATTTTTCTGGTTTTCTCCAATTCTTCCGGGAGATCTTCCGCGAGCACCTTGTATTCCTCGACATTGCTTTGAATATGCGCCGCCAGGGTTGGGACGAGACTGTTGGCCAGTCCTTCTTTGATGGCCGGAAAGTTCAATTGCTGGATGATGTATTCGCTCATCTGGAGAATGCCGGTCGGCGACTGGGGCGTAATCTGGCCGCTGTCGTGGTGGTGATCGCGGATGGCCTCGGCAATGGCGTCCGGGATGCGCCATTCCTTGGCCAGAATGTAGCCTATTTGACAATGATCGGTTGCGAGCAGTTCGTGTTCCAGTTCGATGATGGGCGGTCCGCCCGGCGCCAACTGATCGATCAAATGCAAAAACGACTCCCGCGCCGCCTCCATTTCGACAATCAGGCCAATGTCGTGGAGGATGCCGCAGAGGTAGGCGTCGTCGCCGTTGATGGTGAAAATTCGCTCGGCGATCATTTTGCAGCAAATGCCGGAGGCGGCGCTGTGGAGCCACAAACGTTGCGGCGAAAATTCAGTGGAGCTGGAATCGGTGCGCAACATTCCCTGAATGGCGTCGGTGACCGCAATATTGTGCAAATTCTTCATCCCCAACAGGGCAACGGCCCGGGAGATGGAGTCCACCTTCCTGGTCAGGCCAAAGTAGGAGCTGTTGACCAAGGTCAGCAGACGCGCAACCAGCGCCGGGTCCAGCCGGATCACCTCCTCAAAATCCTGCAGGGTTGACTCATCGTCGTTCACCAATTGCACGAGGCGGGTGACGATGTGAGGCAATGTCCTGATCGTTTTGAATTTATCGAGCAGTTTTCTGGCGGATGGCATGGGGGACTCCTAGGGGCGTTGCCGCAATGCGGACGGAGTGATTAGGCGGCAATCTCTTTTTTGGAGACGGCCTCGGCCTTGATGCGGTCAAGCAATTCAGCGAGCACCGGTTTGATGTTTTCGCGAATGTCGCCGGCAACAATGATGAACAGCAAGTCGTCGCCGGGAAGAAATCGACCGGAGTGGGCCTCGACGACGATGTCGTAAATGCCGGGCCGTTGCAGATATTCCTGGCGTAATGCCGCGATTTTCCGGTCGTCGACCACTGTTTCCAGGGCCGTGACCTCCTGGCGATCCTGGCGTGACCAACTGCGCACTGTGCCGTTGTGAATGAGGATCATCCCCACGTTGTCGTTGAAGTCCGGCCGTTGTTTCATTGCTGCAATGGTTTTTGAAATATCCATGGTTTTTTTCTTGTAGATGTTGACGGGGAGTTGCGGGTTGTTGAATTTATTGGCGGCGGCCGGGAATGGTTAACTGGTCTCCCGCCTGGACCGACGACAGCTGTTTGCCGCGGTTGGCCGCCGATATGTCCTGGGGAGAACGCTCGAATTTTCGGGCTATGGAGGCCAGCGTGTCTCCTCTTCTCACGGTGTAGCGGGCTACTGGGAAAGTTGTGGCCGTCGACCGAGCTCCGCGAGGGGCGACGGTTGGAGGTTTGTTCTTTTGGGCGGCGACTGTCTTGATTGACTGCTTTGTCGCTGGAACACGCACCAGGTATCCTTTGGGTACGGCTTGTTGGCCGTCAACGACCGGGTCAAGCAGGGCCGGGTTGAGGCTGAGGAATTGGGCCTTGGGGAGGCCGGACGAGGCCAGCAGTCGGCTCAAGGGCACCTCCTCTTTGAGGCGGAAGGTCGTGGTGGCCTCCGGCCTTTCAAGCGGCAGGTTGGGCGTGCCGCTCAACCGTTTCGCCACCCGCATGGCGGCAAGAAATTCCGAATAAAAATTCCGGGAGGCGAATTTAAAATACCCTTGGCTGTAGGAGTTGAAAATGTTCTCATAACTTCCATGCTCCCGGACCGCCCGAACCATACCGGCCCTGCCGTAATTATAGGCGGTCAGGGCCAGTGGCCAGGACTGGAGCGCGGCGTAGTTGTCCTTGAGCATCTGGGCGGCGGCTTGGGTGGCCACGTAGGGGTCGGCGCGCTCGTCTATGAGTTGGTTGATGGTCATGTACTCTTTGCCTGTGGAGCGGGTGAATTGCCAGAGGCCGGAGGCCCCGGCCTTGCTGTAGGCTTTCGGGTTAAACGACGACTCCACGTGCGGCAGGTAGACGAGCTCTGAAGGCAATCCGTGGGCAGCAAAAATCTGTCGGAATTGCGCCAGGTATTTTCCAGAGCGGAGCAGGCCCTCGTAAAAACGATCCTTTTGGCCGATCTGCAGGCGGACGTTCTCGCTGGCCTCGTGAAAAATGGTGTGCCGCTGTCGGGGAAAGAGCGCGGCGATCCGTTTTTCTTCTGTCGTCACTGCCGGACGGCCTGAGCCGAGCTGGGTGAGGATGAGGTGAATGCGCTCTTTGGCGGCCTTAACGCGTTCGCTGTTGACCTGTGCCGCATCAGGGGCTTCCCAGTCGACGAGGTCGATGACCGCATACACCCGGCTGAGGTCCTCAGTGTCATGGAGAATGCCCTGGCGAGTGGAATAGCGGCTGTACACATCCTCCCAAAATTTGACGTTTGCCCTGATGCACGGATAGAGCGGGAAGTTTTCTGCGGCCGAGGTCGGGACAACCGCGGCGTGGAACAGCAAAAACGTCCAGAGGAGCGTGGCAAAAGAAGCGGTCGCCGACAACGCTTTATATGCTGATCGGAGATAAATCATGGTATGGATGACGCTGCTGGAAGGGAGAAATGGATGCCGGTTAACATGCCGACATTTTATCATATTGCATGCCGTCCGGCGATAAAAGTTGCGTTTAAAATATTGTTCTGTCATAACTGATGGTTATGGGTGAGTTGAGGGAGTGGCGTATGTACATGCCGATCATTGGCACACTGGGCTATGTTGTTTCTCCAGATGGTTTGCAAACTCTGCTGGTGCATCGCAATGCCCGCGCATCGGATCAGCATCTCGGCAAATACAATGGGCTGGGCGGGAAGATGGCGGCCAACGAGGACGTCGTCGCCTGCATGCGCCGTGAGATCCGTGAAGAGTCCGACCTGGAATGCGTTGCCATGCAATTGCGCGGCACCATCAATTGGACAGGTTTCGGCCCCGAAGGCGAGAACTGGCTGGGATTTGTTTTTCTGATCACCGCCTTTGCCGGCACGCCCAAAACAAGGAACGAAGAGGGCGAGTTGGGCTGGCATCCTGTGGCGAGTCTTGCCCAACTGCCGATGTGGGAAGGGGATCGATATTTTCTCCCCTTGGTGTTTGACGGCGACCCGCGGGTGTTTCACGGTTACATGCCGTATGAAAATGGATCGCCTATTGCCTGGGAATACGAGAGAATTTAGCGCTCAAAGAAAAAAGAGGCTGCTTCTGGCTCCTTCATGTAAAGTTCTTGCGTTCAAGGGGCGCGATCTGTATAGTTATCCACTCTTTAGTTCTGTTATAATTTCGGAAGGTTATGGTTTTTCAACCTTTTCGGCAACTTAAAACTCAGAGGATGTGTCATGGAAAATAACGCGGAATTGGTTCGCTTGGAGGAGTTTGTCGATAAACTGTTGACCAAATACAATCAACTCAAGTCGGATTACCATGCTGTGCAGGACACCTTGCGGCAGCGTGACGCCGAATGTGCAGAACTGAAAAACAATATATTTAATTTGAGCACGGAGCGGACGGCGGTCGGCAATCGGGTGGCAGGCCTGCTGGATCGAATTGAGCAGTGGGAGAGCGAGCAAAGCCCAAGTGCAACAGGAAAGAGCGAGACTGTCGGCGGAGCCCAGGGATCGTTGTTTGCTGGCGACGCCGAAAGCCAAAATAGTTAAGGCAAACGATCAACGCTGATGCAGGATCGTCTCGTCCGTTTCAATCTTTTCGGCCAGGATTTCGCCTTTTACAGCGACGCCCCCGCAGAAGAGGTGGAGTCAGTCATCGCCCTGCTTCGTCACGAGCTCGAAAGCAATGAAAAAATGAGCCGGAGCGCCGTGCCCTCGAGCAAGATGCTGGTTTTGGGCTGTTTGCGGATAGCCGCAAAATATGTCCATTTAGAACGGGAATATAGTGAATATCGCCAGTCGCAGGAACAGGCCGTCGCCAACCTGATCGACAAGGTTTCTGTAAACCTCAAATGATGTGCAAATAGAGGTTTGGCTGGCGCCAAGCGTCTGGTATAGTGAAAGCACAAGCATGATGTACCCCTGCTCTGTTGGTGATCAGCGGAGTATTGAGCCAACTCGCACGATAAGGGTAGCCTTAGCGCTGGATTATGGAAATCTTTATTGAATTCCAGACGCCAGCAAGGGCACTGCCCACCTAGTTGTATTAGGTTTAATCATTTCGTTGACACGGCGGCGCGGGGGTCTTTTTATCCAGCGGGGAAGACCGCTGTTTTTTATAGGCCATTTTCAGTGCAGAAAGAGGATGGTTGCGTGGGCACGGACATTGTTGGCGTGGTGATGGAAAGACAACTCTGATGCGGTCAGGTTTACCATAGGCGAGTAACCCTCCTCACAGACTGTTATCAGGAAAAATATCTGCCGTATTGGCGGTTTGATCCAGATAGATTTCTTGCTTTTCTTTGGGCTGAAAACCATCGGGTTGCGCTGAGCGGGCTGTTTGCCGTTCAGGCTGTCTCCTGTCGCTGCTGTTGCAAGCAGCGTTTCTGTCGCGCGCGGACTGTGTGCGCCCCACCCCCCTCCTTCGGGATCCACCTCCTTTCTTTTGCATACACCGCATGCCGTTAGCCGGTAGACCGGCGGGCTGGCTGCTTTCTCACATATATAGAGCAGGTGGTTTTTATGGAACTCAATGTCACAACGCTGCTTTTGGCGCTGGTCAATCTGGTGGCCGGTTTGGCTGTGGGGATTCTTCTCCGAAAACGTCTGGTGGAGGGGAATCAAAAGAATATTGCCCTGCAGGGCCGCCAAATTATAGAAAATGCTATTTCTGAGGCGGAGCAGATAAAAAAAGCGGCCTTGCTCCAGGCCAAGGAAGAGGCGTTTCAAATCAAGCAGGAGGCTGATCGCGAACTCAAGGCCAGTCGCCAGGAACTCAAGGATGATCAGCGCCGCCTGAACCGAAAATTCGATGAAATTCAACGCGAATTCCAGATTTTGGAGGAAAAGCAGGTCAGTCTGAAATACCGGGAGGAACGCCTTGAGATCAACGAGGGCGAGGTTGTTGCCAAGCAACAGCAGTTGGACGGCCTGGTGGACGAACAGCGATATAAGTTGGAAAAAATAGCCGGCATTGATCGCGAAGAAGCCAAGGTGCAGTTGATGCAATCCATTGAAAGCGAGGCGCGCATGGATTGCGCCAAGCGGTTGTCGCGGATTGAAAATGAGATGAAGATGGAGGCGGACCGCAAAGGGAAGAATATTCTCGCTTTGGCCATTGCCCGCTATGCCGGCGACTATGTCGCTGACAAAACCGTGTCGATGGTGCCCCTGCCCAACGAGGAAATGAAGGGGCGGATTATCGGTCGAGAAGGCCGCAACATCCGCGCCATTGAAGCGGCAACCGGCATTGACATCATCATCGACGACACGCCTGAGGCTGTCATCCTTTCCGGTTTCAACCCGATTCGCCGCGAGGTGGCTCGTTTGGCGTTGGAGCAGTTGATCTCCGACGGACGGATTCATCCGGCCCGCATCGAAGAAGTGGTGCAAAAGGTTTCTGAAGACCTGGAAGTCGGTATCCGTGAATCCGGCGAACAGGCCACCTTTGATGTCGGCGCCCACGGCATGCACGTTGACCTGATTAACTTGATCGGTCGCCTCAAATATCGCACCAGCTACGGCCAGAACATTCTCCAGCATTCCCTGGAGGTGGCCTTCCTTTGCGGGGTGATGGCGGCGGAATTGGGGTTGGACATCAAAAAAGCCAAACGCGCCGGATTGCTGCACGATATCGGCAAAGCGGTGGACCACGAGGTGGAAGGTTCGCATGCCGTCATTGGCCGTGATTTGGCGAAGAAATATGGCGAGGCCGACGACATCGTCTACGCCATCGGCGCCCACCACGAAGATCAGCCGCCCAAGTCGGTGCTGGACGTGTTGGTGCAGTCGGCGGACGCGCTGTCCGGCGCCCGGCCCGGCGCCCGCAAGGAAATGCTGCAGAGCTACGTCAAGCGCCTTGAGGATTTGGAGAACATCGCCAACAGCTTTAACGGCGTGGATAAATCCTACGCCATCCAGGCCGGCCGCGACCTGCGCATCATCGTTGACAGCCATAAGGTCAAAGACGAAGAAGCCACCTTGCTCAGCCGCGATATCGCCAAAGCGATTGAGGAACAACTGACCTACCCGGGGCAGATCCGGGTGACGGTCATTCGTGAAACCAGAGCGGTTGAATACGCCAAGTAGGGGGAGTGGATGAAATCGGTAGAAGAGCAAATAGCGCTGATTGAGCGGGGCGCCGTTGATTTTCATTCCAGAGAGGATTTGGTGAAAAAATTGACCAGATCCCTGGAAACAAACAAACCCTTGACCATCAAGGCCGGGTTTGACCCGACTGCCCCTGATCTGCATTTGGGGCACACCGTCTTGATCCAAAAACTGCGTCACTTCCAGCTGCTTGGCCACGAGGTCAATTTTCTGATTGGCGACTTCACTGGGCTGATCGGCGATCCGACCGGCAAGTCTGACACCCGCCCGCCTCTGACCCCCGACGACGTCAAACGCAACGCCGAAACCTACAAGGAGCAGGTCTTCAAAATTCTCGATCCGGAGAAGACCAAGGTGGTGTTCAATTCCACCTGGCTGGGGCAACTCAGTTCGCACGACATGATTCGCCTGGCGTCGGAGCTGACTGTGGCTCGGATGCTGGAGCGCGATGATTTCAAGAAACGGTTTGAGTCCAACCGCCCGATTTCGATCCATGAATTTTTGTATCCCTTGATTCAGGGCTACGATTCGGTGGCCATGAAGGCCGACGTCGAACTGGGCGGCACCGATCAGTTGTTCAATGTACTGATGGGCCGCGATTTGCAGCGAAGCCGGGGCCAGGAGCCGCAGGTGGTGTTGACCATGCCCTTGCTCGAAGGCCTGGACGGCGTTAACAAGATGAGCAAATCGTTGGGGAACTACATCGGCATCTCGGAGCCGCCTGAGAGCATTTTTGGCAAAATTATGTCGATCAGCGATGATCTCATGTATCGCTATTACGAGTTGCTCAGCGACCTGTCCATGGCGGAAATCGTCGCGCTCAAGGAAAAGGTTGCCGCTGGGCAGTTGCATCCCAAGGCGGTCAAGGTGCAGTTGGCCAAAGAGATGGTGGCCCGCTTCCACAGTCAGGCGGCGGCCGAGGATGCGGAGCGCAACTTTGAGCAGGTTTTCGCCCGCCATGAAATGCCTGACGAGATCGAAGAGATTCAACTTGCCGTCACGGAAGCTGAAATTTGGGTCCCCAAACTGCTCATGGACGCCGGGTTGGTGAAGTCAACCTCCGACGGCCGGAGAATGATTCAGCAGCATGCCGTGTCCATTGACGGCGTCAAGGTTGAGGACATTAACGCGGCTGTGCCCGCCACTGGCTCGATCCTGCTCAAGGTGGGCAAACGGAGATTCTGTCGGGTGATTTTTTCCTGAGACTCTTCGTCCCTGCGAGCGCAATGCAAAAAAAGAGCGGCTCTCCCGAAAGGGAAGCCGCTCTTGCTGCTTGGGCGTCTCGAAACGCGGGGGCTGGGGTTACTGCGCCTGCTGCTGTTGGCAGGTGCTGCAGATGCCGGTGAATTCGACGTGGTGGCCCATGATCAGGTAGGAGGTGGTTTCGGCGGCCTGGGCAACCAGTTCTTTGACCACGGGCACGTCGATGTCGTCCACCTTGCCGCAGACCGAGCAGCGGATGTGATAATGTTCGTCGGTGGTGGCGTCAAACCGCTTTTGGGTGCCGCCCACTTCGATTTTGAGGATCACGCCGCTGTCTGCCATCAATTCCAGGTTGCGGTAGACCGTGCCAAGTCCGATACGCGGCAGGCGCTTGCGCACCATATCGTATAATTCGCTGGCCGTGGGGTGGGTCTTCACCTTGGACAATTCTTCGAGAATAATCTGCCGTTGGGTGGTGAGGCGGATCATGGGTGCTGGAGCATTCATGGTGTTCTCTATCATTGAAAGTGACGTCAAGATTAAATAATAATTATCATCAACTACCATGATCGATGTTTTGCTGTCAAGCAAGAAACAGCTGGAATCGCCTGGAAGCGCTGCAGGGAAAGGACAATGAGGATTGGACGGCAGGAAATTTGGCCGCCGCTGATGCTGGCGCCCATGGCTGGTTTGACCCATTCGGCGTTGCGCACAACGCTGCTTGGTTTTGGCGGGGTGGGGCTTTTAAGCACGGAAATGCTGTCGGCAACCCGTCTGCCGGCCGAGAATGCGCAACTTTCGCCGTATCTCGTCAAGACTGCAGAGGAATCGCCGCTTTCTTATCAGTTGCTGCTGGCGGACGAGAAACCAGTGGCAAATGCCTGTGCCGCCCTGCACCGGCTAGGGGCCGACGTTATTGATCTCAATTTGGGTTGCCCGGCGCCTATGGTTCGCAAAGTGGGCGGCGGCAGCTGTTTGATGGAAACCCCGGATCGAGTGCGTTGCATTGTCGCGAGCGCCAGAAAAAACACCGACCTGCCGCTCACCGCCAAGATCCGGCTCGGCGAAACATTGGATGCGGAGAAGTTGCGGGATTTCTGCCTGATGCTCGCTGGCGAGGGGATTGACATGGTGACGGTGCATGCTCGGTTGCGGGGCGAGTCGTTTGCCCGGACCCCGCACTGGGACTGGGTCGCCAAGGTGAAGGAGTGGATTGATGTTCCCGTGGTGGCAAACGGCGGCATTGATTCGGTTGCAAGCGCCCGTCGCTGCCTGGAGCAAAGCGGAGCCGACGGATTGATGATCGGGCGGGCGGCGGCGCGGACGCCGTGGTTGTTTGCGTCCATTGCCCGTGAGATTTTCGGTATGGAGACACCCGAGCCAGAGGTTTGCCTGCCCCAGGTCTACCGGGCGTTTGTCACCGCGCTGGTCCAGCGTTTCCTGCCGGAACGACGCCTGGGGCGATTGAAAGAATTCACCCACTATTTTGCCAAGAATTATTTTTTCGGGCATCACCTGGCCGCCAAGGTGCAGGCTAGTTTGACCTTGGAAGAGGCGTGGGAGCGGGCGCTGGAATTCTTTGCCGAAAACGACCCGATTGCCGAGGGGTTGTCTTCGCCCTTTGGCGACGTCAGTGCAGCGGCGGATTGTAATAGCCAAAGCCCAGCGCCGGGAATTTGGCTTTAAGCTGTGCAAGCCAGCGGGTGATGCCGAGCGGCGGTTCGACCCCCTTGTGTTCAATAACCCGCAGGTAGTATTCGGGATCCATGTTGAGGTTGCGCAGTTGGATGAAGTCTGGTCGAAAGGCGTCAATCAGTTCAACGAGCGCCTTGAATTCGTCGGGATCGTCGGTGCAGCCGGGCAGAATGAAATAGTTAAGGGAGACGTGGCGGCCATAACGCTTCATTGTGGCGATCGATTGGCAGACATCCTCAAGGCCAAATCCCTTGGGGCGGTAATACAGACGGTGTTTTTCCGGTTGGGCGCTGTTGAGAGAAATGCGGATCGAATCCAACCCGGCTTGGGCAAGGCGTTCCACCGCGTCGGGCAAGCTGCCGTTGGTGTTGAGATTGATCGTGCCTTGGTTGGTGCGCGAGCGGATCAGCCGGATGCCTTGCTCCATGACCTCCGCCTGCAACAGCGGCTCGCCTTCGCATCCTTGTCCGAAGCTGACAATGGGCTTAGGCGCCGACTGCAGGTGCTCGACGGCAAGCTCGGCAATCTCCTGCGCGCTGGGGACAAAGGTGATTCTATCCTGGGTTGAAGGGCAGCACCCGGACGGCTGCAGGGAGATGCATCCTGCGCAGGCGGCATTGCAAACCGGCGAGCAGGGCAGGGGCGCTTCCCATCGGCCGAGAAAATAGTTGCGGGCTGCCGGGCAGCCGTAGGTCAGGCAACACTTGCCGAGATGTTGCACCAAGCGATTGCCGGCCAGACGCTGAAGTTGTTTGCGGGTGCGCTGTTCCAGCAACCGCTGATTGAATTGATTGGCGTCCTGGCGACAATCGGCATCGCTGCGAAAACCGGCGACCCAGAATTTTCCGTCGGCCCATCCCACTGCAGTGTATGCAAACAGCGGCAGAACAGGGGCTTCCGGTGAGGCGGTTTGGAAAGCGGCGGTGTAGACGGCGGTATGCGCTGGGGCCATGAAGGCGGCAACCGCCTGAATGGGTTGGTCAGGGTGAAACGGATCAGCGTCGAGCAATGCTGGCTCGTCGCCTTCAGGTTCGATGCCCACCGGCAGGCGTCCGGGCAGGGCGAATAATTCACTGCCGGCGGGGAGTTCGATCAGCTCCTGCAGGCGAGGTTTGTAAAACCGTCCGGCGGCGCTGCCGGCCATGTGCAGACCGCCGTAATCCAGTATTTCTCCAGTGCTTGTGGCAAAAAGCAACGAGGGAACAGACGAAGGGTGGGAAGCCGTCATGGCCGGACGTTTTACCGAGGCCGGATCTTGCTCAAAATGGAATCAACCGCCCGGTAGATCTCGAGATCGTCGCCGAAAACATCTTGGATGTGAGAGTTGTTGATCAGGTCTTCAATGATAAACTGGGTGAGATAGAGACTGATGACGTTGGGGTCCGGCGTCAGATTTCTGATCGGCGCGATTTTGAACTGCATGTCAAACTCTTCCATGTCGCTCAACTGCTGCAGCTGCTTGGCCATGACCTCTTGAATGGCGTGCGCCGAATTGGTCTCGATGATGTGCAAATCCAGGAGGCGCTGCACCAGCGACACCGCCAGCTCCGGCGCCATTTCACGGGATTTTTTTAGCATAAATTGTCGTTCCCGCTCCCTTTTCCGGTCAATGGCGTCGATGGTTTTGTTGGTTGAGTTGCTGGGGTTGATGTGGCGGGCCATGGGTGTACTCCTTCGTTTGTCTCGGTCAATCTGTCGTTTGTCTATATATTATGATACGCGTCGCGGCGGTCTAGCGTGGCCCGGATTGAGTGTCAGAATCAATCACGGCATCTGCGCTCAAGAGTGTGTTCGCCGAGAGCCAGCTGTTTCAAAATCGCGCGTTCCGGTGGTCTTCATGGTCGTTGCTCAGCCGGGTCAAAAGAAAAAAGCCGCAACGCTCATCAACCCAGCCGGAGAGTTCCCTTTGCGTAAGGGAACTCAGTTTCAAGAAGATGAGAGTTCTTATACTGTACCTCACAGTGATAAGCACTGCTTTTGTACAGGAAAAGCCCCTTTCGTCGTCTGCCGTCCGTCCTGTAGGCAGCTCCGGCAGACGCTTGTTTACAGGGTGGGCTGCTCGCTTTGGTAAAGCCGGCGAAATCGGTCGAGGTCGGCGGTAAATTGCGGGGTGAGCCGGAGGTCGTACTGAGCAACATATTCGGCAGCCATCCGGTGGGTGTTGAAGATCGGGACATTGAGGTGCAGATTGGCCAATGCGCGTGCAAGAAAGTCCTGAGGACGATGGTAGAACGTCTCCAGAACAGAGGGCAGGAGATCGTAAAAGGCCCCGGCGTCCTCGGTGTACAACAAGGCGTCTGGGGCTTCGCTCAGGTCGGCGTCGTTGACCGGACCTTCAAAGCCAAATTTCCATCCGGTCTGCCCCCCATGATACCCTTCAACCCACCAGCCGTCCATGATGCTGATGTTGGGCACGCCGTTCATGGCGGCCTTCATGCCGCTGGTGCCGCTCGCCTCAAGCGGCCGTTTGGGGCTGTTGAGCCAAGCGTGGACGCCGGCCACCATCAGCTTGGCGACGCGCATGTCGTATCCAGGGATGAAAATCAGTTTGCCGAGCCCCTTGCTCCGGGTGTAGAGTTCTTCCTGGTTGTCGAGAATGAGCTTGAGGACGTATTTTCCTGGCTCGTCGGCGGGGTGCGCCTTGCCGGCGAACAGAAAATTGACCGACCAGTTGTTTGCAATCAGGATGTCGGCCAGGCGACCGATGTCGTCAAAGATGAGATCCGCCCGCTTGTAGGTGGAAAAACGGCGCGCGAAGCCAAGCGTGAACGTGCCGGGCTTGAGCCATTCGGATTCCGGCAGGCTGGAGAGGTGATTAGGCGGGTCGATCCAGGTTTCGACCATCTGTTCGCGATGATTTTTGAGCATGGCGTTGACATGCTCGATCAACAGCCGGTTGTCCTGGTTCCAGGCCTGCTGAAGAAGCTCGCCAAGCAGCGGCAGGTCCTGATCGGCGATGGCGGCAAAACAACTGGGATCGTTACGCCAGTTGCACAGAGACGGAATCCGGTTGAAACAGTCCTTGCGGTTGTCGCTGATCCAGGTCAGATGGTGGACGCCGTTGGTGATGGCCTTTATTTTGTGTGCAAAGGCGGGGAACTGCTTTTTGGTGACGTCGCGGTGCAGGCGGCTGACGCTGTTGATGGCCCGGTTGATTCGCATGGCCATGGCGGTGAAGTTGTACTCGTGACTGACTTCCTCGTCATGGGCGAGCAGGTCGAGGATCCGCTGGAAGGCTTTATGGCTGATGCCCGAATACAGGTCGCGTGAAAAACGGTCGTGTCCCGCTTTGACCGGGGTGTGGATGGTGTACACAATCGTGCGGGAAACCTGTTTGGCTGCGGCGAGAATGTCGGCGTCGGTCACCGCGTCGGGAAACGCTTCGCCCAACTTGTCCTGGAGTTCCTGCAGGATCAGGTGCAGGGTCACCGTCACCCCATGCTGTTCGTTGAGGTGAATCGTCGCCGCGTTCAGCCCAAGGGTTTCCAGCAAAGGGAGAATGGCGGAGCCGAGCATGCGGCGCTGGTTGGCTTTGATGATGGTGGACTTGGCGTTGTACAGCTGATGCGCCGATTCCATGACCCAGGCCGGCGCTTCGGGCAGGCTGTAGTCGAGGAGAAACTCTGGCACAAAATAGTCGAGCTGGTCGGCTATTTCCATTTTCATCCAGACGTGGGCCTTGATCATCGTCGGCTTGTGTTGCCCGTTGTGGAAAGGAATGTCGATGGTCAGGGCGCGATCCGGATGGTGAGGATCTTTGAGCTGGAAGAGGGTGGGGGTGCTCTCCGGCGTCCAGCGAGTGGCGTGGTCGATTTGGCCAATTTTGGAATCGACGATCTGCGAGAAATATCCCTCACGGTAAAGCAGGCTGACGGCCAGCGCCGGGACATGGAGGTCGGCAAAACTTTTCAGCGTGTCGCCGGCCAGAACGCCGAGACCGCCGCTGTAGTTGGGAATTTTCCGCGGTCCATGGAGGTATTTGGCGAGAAGCGCCTGCAGGTGCGGCTTGACGCTGGAGGGCTCTCCTCCCTCTTCAAGCAAATCTTTGACGGGATGGAAAACGTCTGGGTCCGCGCCTATTTCCATGGAAACATAGGCAACGGCGTTGCCGTCGGGAGTGGTCAATTGGTTCCACACCGCATCGAAAACCTGTTGTGGAACCCCAAAAAAGGTTCCAAAAAGATTGGTGCAGACAAGGGCTTCAGGCGAGGTGCGTGCGGCGAAGTGATCAGAATTCATGAAATTAATACTTTTTCCCAGTAACGGCAGCAGAAAACGACGGCATGTAAAGAAAGAAATGAGTTTAGAAGGGCTCCTAATCTTTTGCAAGGATTTTTATTTTTCGGGAAAAATATTGTTGTATTTCTTAGTCGGTGAAGTAAATTGTACCTACGTGTATTTTGTTTAAATTTCACTTGTATGGGAGGGAGAAATGAGCAGTAAGAAAATGTTGTATTTGGCCACGTTAATGGTGCTTGTCTTTGGCTTGAGCCTGACTGGTTGCAGCAAGAAAGCAACGGATACCGCGTCGCAGACGTCGGGTTCCACCGATGGGGCCGGATCAACAGAATCTCTGGAGACGGCAGACTCCGGGATCATGGAAGGGCGGACATCCGGGCCAATGGTGCCGGTATATTTTGAGTTCGACAGCTCCAGTGTTACTGGCGAGCAGGTGCAGCGGATAGAAACCAATGCCGACTTCATCAAAAAGAATTCAGACGTCAAAATCAGGATTGAAGGCAACTGCGATCCCCGGGGAACGCAGGAGTACAACTTGGCGCTCGGCGAGCGTCGCGCGCAGGCCGCCAAAACCTATCTTGTGCGTCTTGGCGTGGGTGCCGATCAGTTGACAACCGTCAGCTTTGGCGAGGAAAAACTGCTGTTGTTTGGCCACGATGAAATTTCCTGGGCACAGAATCGGCGGGACGACTTCGTTATTGTAAAATAATATGTTGTTTTGAGTGGTTATTGACCGGGTACGGGCCTCTGCCCTACCCGGTTTTGTATTTCGTCTTCCCGGCTTCCTTGCACTCGGGCGAGTGACGGATGTCGAAAACGAAGGAAACCTTTGTGGAGTCACAACAGTGAATAATGTAAAAAAAGCAGTTGGTTGCATTGGCGGCCTGTTGATCGCGGCGGTTCTTCTCCTCAACAGCCAGGTCATGGCGGCTGAAACCAAGATCGGCGTCATTGATATGAAGCAGGTTCTTTCCACTTCCACGGCGGGTAAAAGAGCGCAAGACCTCATTGAACAAAAAATGAAGACGCTCCAGGCCTCGTTTAAGAATGACGAGACGGCGCTGGTCAACTTGCAAAAAGAAATCGAGAAAAAAGGTTCGGCCTGGAGCGACAGCGTCAAACAGGAAAAGGCTATTGAATTTCAGAAAAAACGTCGTGACCTTGCTGAGAAGCAGGAGACCGCCAATCAAGAATTGAAAAAACTGCGCGAGCAGCATGTCAATCCGATCCTCAAGAAACTTGAGGAAATCGTTGACAAGGTTGCTACGGACGGCGGTTATTCCGCAGTGTTGCCGCGCAACGTGGTGCTTTTTGCCGCTGATTCGATCGACATTTCGGACAAGGTGGTCGCTGAGTTGAACAAGGCAATGAAATAAAAGCCGACAACCATCGCATCATACGATCATGTCCACACAGGTGCTCCTGGACGCCGTGTCGCGTTTCTCCAAGGCAAGGGTCTTGGTTATTGGCGACGTCATCGTTGATCATTTCCTCTGGGGAACGGCCACGCGCATTTCTCCGGAGGCCCCTGTGCCGGTTGTCAATGTGCAACGCGAAGACCTTCTGCTGGGCGGAAGCGCCAACGTCTTGAGAAACATCGTCACCTTGGGCGGCGGCGGCGCCTTGTGCGGCATGATCGGCAATGACCCCATGGGGCGAAAAACGGTTTCCTTGGTTGAGGAATTGGGCGTGTCGACCGAAGGACTGGTCGTCGGCCAGCGACCGACAACCGTCAAAACCCGGGTCGTGGCCCAAGGACAGCAGGTCGTCCGGTTTGATCGGGAGCAGACCGGCCCCCCTTCCAGGCACTCGCTGGACGCCTTGTTGTGCTATATCGAGGCCCATGTTCACACCTTTGATGCGGTGATGGTTTCCGATTACGCCAAGGGCGTGGTCAGCGAACAACTCATGATCAGGCTGCATCAACTGCTGCATGCGGTCCGCAGCCGGGAAAAGCGGCCCCTGCCGCTTATTGTTGACCCCAAGCCCTCAAATTTTCACTGTTTTGTTGGGGCCACCGTTATTACTCCCAACCACCATGAAGCGATGCAGATGTCTGGCATGCGCATTGACGACCAGCGGAGCCTGCTGGCGGCGGCGCGTCAGATTCGCGACGACATTGGCTGCGACGCCGTGCTGATCACCAGGGGGGAGGCCGGAATGGCCCTGCTCCAGGGCGACGACGACTTGGTCACCATTCCGACCATGGCCAAAGAGGTGTACGACGTCACCGGCGCGGGCGACACCGTCGCCGCCACCTTGGCCCTGGGGCTTGCCGCCGGGTGCTCGATGGGGGAGGCCGCTGTGCTTGCGAACCACGCCGCCGGCATAGTGGTCGGCAAGATCGGCACGGCCTGCGTGTCTGCCGCCGAACTGCAAGACGCGCTCATCAAGGGCGACGCCTAGCGCTGATTGTGTTCATTTTTCTTGCGGGTTTCACCCGCACGGTTTCTCACAGCAAAGGATAAGGAATGCGACCACGAAGTATGACGGGATTTGGCCGGGGCGAAGCTTCTGACGGAGGGCGCACCTGGGTTGCCGAAGTCCGGACAGTCAACCATCGGTTTCTCGATCAGCGGGTGATTCTGCCCCGACTCTTTGCGGCGCTGGAGGAACCGGTGAAAAAGAAGGTCGCCGCCGCACTTGATCGTGGGCGCGTCGACATTACGTTCAGCCTGCAAGGCGTTTCAACGGTCGAACCGCAACTGGTGGTCAACGAGAGCGTCGCCCGTCAGTACCATCGATGCTTGCGGCAGTTGATCGCCGACTTTGAACTCGATGCCGAAGTCACCTTAAAAGACATGTTGACCCTCCGCGACGTTGTCAGCCTTGAGGAGCAACGTCCGGACGTGGACGCCGAATGGCAATTGATCGCTGGCGCCTTGGACGCCGCCCTGAAGGACTGCGACGTCATGCGGGAGAAAGAGGGGCACGCGTTGCAGCAGGATCTCCTCGGCAGACTGGCGAAATTTGAAGCGATTGTTGGCCGGATAGAAGCGCGCATTCCCGAGCTGCAACAGCAGCGGCAGGCGGATCTCAGGCTCAGGGTGGGCAAATTGTTGGAAGGGCTTGATCTTGATCCCATCCGTTTGGCGCAAGAGACCGCGATTATGGCCGACAAAAGCGACGTGACCGAGGAAATCACGCGGCTCGGTAGCCACATGGGCCAGTTCCGTTCCTTTCTGGCCAGCGACGAACCGGTCGGGCGTCGGCTCGATTTCCTGCTGCAGGAATTTCTGCGGGAGGTCAACACGCTCTCTTCGAAAATATCCAATGCCGGCATCGCGCACTTGGGCGTCGAGATGAAAAATGAAATCGAAAAATTGCGCGAACAGGTGCAGAACATCGAATAGCGCATCCCGTCGATTAATCTTTTCATCCCCCTTTTTCCTCTTCTACCCCAGGCAGCTCACACCTATGGACAGCAGGTTAGTCAACGTCGGATTTGGCAACGCGGTGAAGGCTCAGCGGATTCTGGCCGTGGTCAATCCGGGCTCCTCGCCGATTCGCAAATTAAAGGACGACGCCCGGTTGGAAAAGAAACTGATCGACGTCACCGAAGGCCGGCGCACGCGGGCAATCATTCTGCTTGATTCCGGCCATTTGGTGCTTTCTTCGGTGCAGCCTGAAACCATCAGCCAGCGCTTGCTGGCCTTGGATCAGGATCAGAAAAATCCCACCCACCTGCTCGCAAAAAGCAAACCGGAGGAAGGCGATGCATAACGGCATGCTGCTCGTTCTGTCCGCGCCCTCAGGGTGCGGCAAGACCACCATTGTCCAACGGGTGATGGCGGATCTGCCGAACCTCGTCTTTTCCGTCTCGCACACCACCCGAGCGCCTCGGTCCGGCGAAGCCGACGGCGTCCACTACCATTTTGCCGACCAGACGGCTTTTCGCGCCATCCGCGACCAACAGCCTACCGGCTTTCTCGAATGGGCGGAGGTGCACGGCAATCTGTACGGCACCAGCCTGGCGGAGGTGGAAGCGCGCCTGCAGGCCGGTTGCGACGTGCTGCTCGACATTGATGTGCAGGGCGCGGCCCAGGTCCGCCAACGGAGCACTCCGGTGACTGTCTTTATCGCGCCGCCCTCCTTGCCGGTGTTGGAACAGCGGTTGCGCGGTCGGGGAACAGAGGACGAGGCGACTATTGCCAAGCGGCTCAACAACGCCCGCAAAGAACTGGCCAGCGCCGGCGCCTATGACTATCTGATTGTTAACGACCAGTTGGACGAGGCCGTGGAAAGTCTGCGCAGCATCATTATTGCCGAACGCAGTCGCCGGCGGCGCACTGTCAACGGTCAACCCATGCACTGGGGCGTCTGATGGAAAGGAAGAAAGGAGCGGAGCCGGCACACAAAACGACCTTCGCGGCGGAAGATGAGCCATCCGACGACCTGCTTTGGGGCATCAATGCGGTATGGGAAGCCTTGCAGCAGGATGCCGGCGGCGGCATCAGCGAAATTTTTATCCAGCAGGGCAAAGGGGGGCCGCGACTGCAACAGATAATCGATCTGGGCAAGGAGCGTGCCATTCCGGTACGGTTCGTTGACGCCGCCCGGATGCGCGTACCCCGGCATTGTCGGCATCAGGGCGTGGTGGCGCGGCACTCGGAAGCCCGACTGCTTCCCCTGGATCTCCTCCTGGACGGCGTTGCGGCGGACGAGTCAACCAAAGCGCCGCGAATCCTGGCGTTGGATTCCATTCAGGATCCGCGCAATCTGGGTTCGATTCTTCGTTCCGCGCTAGCTGCCGGCTTTTCCCGGGTGATCATGACCAAAGACCGCAGCGTGCCGGTCACCGGCACCGTGGCCCGCACCTCGGCCGGCGCAGTGGCCCATCTGCAACTGTGTCAGGTGGTGAACCTGACTGACACGCTCAACACCTTAAAGGAACGAGGATTCTGGATTTTTGGGGCGGTGGCCGAGGCTGACGCGGCCACGATTTACAGCACCGATTTTTCCGGGCCAATTTGTCTGGTGATCGGCAGCGAAGGCAAGGGCATCCGGCCGCTGGTGCGCAAGCAGTGCGACGTGCTGGTCACCATCCCGATGCAGGGTTCGTTCAACTCGCTCAACGCCTCGGTGGCCGCCGCCGTCGTCATGTTTGAAATCGCCCGACGATCCATCTGATCCCGGCGCGTCTTGCTTCCCTGGTTGGTCAAGGCGGCCTGCGCCGCCCTGACCAACACCTGTTTTACCGCTTTTTCTTTATCTGCGATTTCAACAAATCCCCGAACGTGCCCATGGATGAGGATTCCTTGCTCACCGGCGGCGGCGTGTACGGTTCCCGATCCGATTGCTCCTTGGCGACGTAATCCTCCGGCGCCAGGGCGATGCGTTTTTGCGCGGCGTCGATGGATTCGATTTTTATGGTCAATTCCTGGCCAGCCTCCAATACCTCGCGGGGGTGATGGATCCGGCGGCCGGCGCCCAGCTTGGAGATGTGGAGCAGACCGTCTATGCCCGGCTCCAGGGTGACAAAAGCCCCAAAATCGGCCAGCCGCGACACCGTGCCCTGATGCACTGAGCCCACTGGGTAGGCGGTCTGCACTTTGTCCCAGGGGTTTTCCGTGGTTTCCCGCAGGCTGAGCGAAATTCGGTCCCGGTCCCAATCCAACCGTTTGATGATCACCTCCACCTGCTGACCGCGACTGAGGACGTCTTCCACCTTGTCGGTTTGGCCCCAGGCCAGTTCCGAAATGGGGATGAGTCCGTCGACGCCGCCGATGTCGACAAAGGCGCCAAAATCACGCAGGGAGGTGACCACGCCGCTGACCTGCATGCCCTCGGTGAGACGGGCCTTCAAGTCCTCGCGCTCCTGCAGTCGTTGTTCTTCCTGGATGGCCCGCGCCGAAAGGATGATGTTTTTGCCTTGGCTGCCGAATTCGATGATTTTAAAGGCAAAGGTTTTGTCGATGTAGTCGTCGGCGTTTTCCACCTTGCGCAGGTCCATCTGCGAATAGGGGCAAAAACCGCGCTGTCCGGCGACGGTGACGGAAAATCCGCCCTTGACCTCAGCCGTGACTTTGCCCTCAACTGGAATCCCGGCCTGAAAGGCCTCCTCCAGTTCGCGGGAACTGGTCTGTCCCGAGCCGAGCCGGGTGGTGAACACCATCTCGCCGCCGCGCGCCGCCTGAAAGAACACCTTGACGCAATCGCCGACGGCAACGGTCAACTCGCCGGATTCGTTGCGCAGTTCCGAGGCGTTGACAATGCCCTCGCTCTTGCCGCCGACATCAAGAAAAATGTTCTCGCCGCTGACGCCCACGACGGTGGCTTCCACCCGGTTGCCCGGTTGAAGGGTTTTGCGGGCTACGGTTTTGGCCTGGAAAAGCTCTGCAAAGGTTTCGTCACTCATGATTCTCTACTGTTTCGGTAAGAATTAACCGGCGAAAACCGAGTGTTTTCTTTGCCGGCGCTGCAATCGCATCCGTGTGGATCGATCAATCGTCTAACAACAATTTGGCCCCCACTTCCAGGCGCCGGACAAGGCCGGCTTCAAGGTCAAGTAGGGCAAAAGCGGGCGCGACGTCCTTGCCGAGAAGGTCGCCGGGGTTGAGCAGCAGGCATTTTCCCAGACGCTCAACATGGTAGATGTGGTCATGGCCGCAACAGACCAGCGCGTAATTGCCGGAAAGCGCCAGCTCCCGCGCCAACTCCGGGTAATGAACAAAGGCGATGCGGCAGGAATCGACGCTCACCGTTCCATGGCAGCCATGGTGCAGGAGGTTGTCGAAGGTTGTGCCGCATCGTGCGGCTATAAGATGCTGATCTCCGGCGTTGTTGCCGTAAATGAGATGCACCGGCCCGTTAAAGGCGTGCAGATAGGGCAGCATGAAAGGGGAGATCAGGTCGCCGCAGTGAATCAGCAGGTCGGCCCTTTCCTGGTTGGCCCGAATGACGGCGCGACGCAGGTTGGGGATGTGGTCGTGACTATCAGATAAAACGGCGATGCGCATGGGTATTGCGGAAACGTTGGCTGGAGTGGTTGCCTTTGTCTGAGGCCGCAGGCGTGGCGGCGCAACAGGCCCTCGGTCTGACCTGCTCTTCTTTACCCCGGTTGCCGGTTTGCGGCAATCCCTTTTCCAAGGGCGCCGGAGGCGCGCCCAGCCGGGAATGGCGTTTATTGACGGATGGTTTCGGTTCCAGGCGCGAGGTCAAGTCGCAGCAGAGATTGGGTCTTCTGGGCGTCGCCGGCCCGCAAGGCGTTGAATTGCATCCTGGTGAAGGTAAGTTCGGTCAGCGCCCCGAAGTGGTCTTCCATCAACAAACGGTGCAGGGTGCGGTCCTGCCCCAGCCAGAGCTGAACCCGTTTGACCTGGGGATGGGGTTGGCGCGGCGTGAGCAGCACCGCGTTATATCCTGCCGGAGGTTCGTTGAGCAGAAACAGCGGATCCGCCTCTGACGCCGTAAACTCGTCAAGCAGGCTTCTGGTTCCGGTGAAGAGGGCATAGGTGATGTCGGACTCCACGTCCTGCACCGGCGAGACGATCAATTGTTTGTCCTGGGGGGTGTAGATGGACACCTCCTTGCCGTCGTTGATGATGGTTTGCACGGTCGGCTCGCTATAGTTCCAGCGCATCACCCCTGACCCTTTTGACCCCGTCGCGACAGGGCGGTAAAAAATGGCGTTGCCGCCGCCCAGTTTGGTTCGGCCGCCGGTCTGGGTCGCCTGGGAAAAATCAAATTCAAGGCTGCGCAACTGTTGGTATTTTTGCTGTACCTGGGTCACCGTCGCCGCCGGACCGGAGGCGCTTGGTTCTGGAGCGGCGGCGTGGCCGGAAGCGGGTGCGAGCAGCAGGATCAGGGCGGCAAGGAGGCGGAAGGCGCTAGACATCAGTTTTCTCCAAAAGGACGGTTCTGCCAAAGATATTTTCGGCCAAGGCATGCACCGGGGAGGGAATGTCGGAGACAAAAAAACGACTGGGCTCGCCCGGCGCATAGAGCTCGCTGCGGAGGCGCGCGTCGTTGTCGAGCATGGTTTTGAGGTGCAGGGCCACTTCAACCGACGAGTCGATGATCTGCACCTTGCGGCCAATGCGCGGTCCAATGGTTTTCTTCAGCAGCGGGTAGTGGGTGCAGCCCAAAATGAGGGTGTCGATCTGCTTGTCGCGCAAAGGGCGCAGATAGCGTTTGACGATCATTTTGGTTTCACGTTGTTCCAGCCAGCCTTCTTCAACCAGCGGCACCAGCAGGGGGCAGGCCTGACTGTAGACCTTGCAGCCAGGGCGGGCGTCCTGGAGGCGCTGCTCATAGAGGCCTGAGTTGATGGTGGCGCGGGTGCCGATGACGCCGATTCGTCCGGTTGCGCTGACGCTTGCCGCCTTAGCGACTGCGGGGAAAATAACATCGACGATGGCCTGGCTGTAGTGGTTGCGCAAAAACACCGAGGCCGCGCTTGCCGCCGAATTGCAGGCGATAACAATCAGTTTGGCTCCCTGTCGAAGCAGGAAGTCGGTGTTGCGGTGCGAGTACTCGGTAATCATGGCCGGGCTTTTGGAGCCGTAAGGCGTTCGGGCCAGATCGCCGAGGTAGACCAGGGGAAAGCCTGGGCAGAGTTGTTCAATGGCGCGGGCGACGGTCATGCCGCCGACGCCGGAATCAAAGATGCCGATCATCGTGAGTTGTTTGTCGGTTGATGGTGAAGAACGGGATCAAGGCGCGCAAGCGTGGAGCCTGCTGTCGGTGCTGCGGAGAAACGGCGTCCCTGGCGCGGAGGCGACCGGTGGTAAGCGCATGCCGCCCGAGCGTTGTTCAAGTGAGCGCCAAGGGCAGCGGCAATCCGGAGATTGCCGCTGCCCTTGGCCATGGAACAAAAAACGAAGAGCGCGACGTTATTTCTTTTTGTTGACGTCCTTGGTCCGCATCTCTATTGCTTTGCGCAGATTGTCCGGCAAACCTCGCTCTTTGCCCGATTGCGAACGTTTTTCAGACAGCGCTTTGGCGCAGAGCGGCTGCCGAGCGGAAAAACCATGTTTTTTTCGGTATTCCTTGGAGTTGAGGTTGTGCGATTTGAGATGTTTGGGGGAGAGCATCTTGAACTCCTGCCCACATTCCAAACAGATGATTTTGTTCTTTTGAATTGATTTTTTGGGATCTATAACAGGATTGGTCTCCTCCGGTTCGGCTTCAACGCCAACGGCCTCGGAGTCCTGAAGTGTTTTAAGGGTTTGAAATGTATCGTTAAGAGCCGCCTTTATTTCTTCAGTGGACATCTGCTTGCTGCTGATTTGGGACTGGATGATCTCGGCGGTCATTTCAACGAGAGATTTACTCATTGGTTTCTCCTGCGTATTAAGTTTGGATGAGTACAGGTCGCTTCTGGTTGCGATAAGCGTAATGATAGAGCATGGAGGGCGTCAACGCAATTGTTTTGTTAAGATGCAGTGGGAATAATGGATCTACAAGCAGGTTCGGCGCGGTCCTTGTTGATCGATCAGGGGCGCATGATTGAAGAATGCCGGTTGTAAGCGGTTTTTATTGAGAAACCAAGATGATGAATGGTGATCCTGTAAGGCCGGCGAGAAGAGGGATTATTTCTGATGGGGAGTTGACAGGGGGGGCGGGAAACATTATCTTTGCCCTGTTTGAAGTTTCGGTCTCGTCTTAACCTTAATATAGAGAGTTGTGAGGTGGCGCCATGCCTGTGTATGAGTATGAATGCAGTGGATGCAAAAAAGTCTTTGAAGTTCAACAGCGTATCGCCGATGCGCCCCTCTCGGTCTGCCCTGGGTGCGGCGGCGAGGTGCGCAAGCTGATTTCCATGAGTTCCTTTCAGCTCAAGGGCGGCGGCTGGTACAACGACGGATACAGCGGATGCGCCAGCGGCAAGACCGCCGCGGGGAGCGGAACGGCCAGCGCGGACAGCGGCGGGGCCTCTTGCCCGAGCGGCGGCGGTTGCTGCAATTGTCCGGCCGCCACCTGATCGCTTGCTCCTTGGCGCGTGCAAACCCGGCCCTGTGCCGGGTTTTTTATTTTCGAGGCTCCGAAGTGCGGGCTTGTTGATTTTGGCGCGGGATCACCGCTTGGTGATGATGGCCATGGCGTCGCCATAGGAAAAGAAGCGGTAGGAGGCGTTGATCGCTTCCTGGTAGGCGTCGAGAATTCGCTCCCTGCCGGCAAGGGCGGACACCAGAAAGAGCAACGAAGATTTGGGCAGATGAAAGTTGGTGATCAGATTGTCGATCACCCGAAATTGAAAGCCGGGGTAGATGAACAGGTCGCAGTCCCCGCTTCCCGGTTGCACGCGGCCCTGCTCGTCGACGGCAAATTCCAGGGTGCGCGCCGTGGTGGTGCCCACGGCCCAGATCCTGCCGCCGGCTGCTTTGGTTTGATTGATTTTTTCCGCGGTTTCCTTTGAGACTTCCACCTGCTCCCGATGGATGCGGTGGTCGCGGATGTCTTCAGCCCGAACCGGCGCAAAGGTGCCGTAGCCGACGTGCAGCACGACGCTGGCGATGTCCACGCCCTTGGCCCGGATCTCCGCCAGCAGCGCGTCGCTGAAGTGCAGGCCGGCGGTGGGGGCGGCCACCGATCCGGTTTGGCGGGCATAACGGGTCTGGTAGCGGTGCAGATCTTCGCCGGAGTTGCCGTCCGGCCGGCTGATGTAGGGCGGCAGCGGCATCCGGCCGTGCGCCTCGAGCAGCGCCTCCAGCGACTGCTCGCCGTCCGGTTTGTACTGAAGGGTCACCTCGGCCTTGCCGTCAGCGGCCAGCGCGTCAACCCGGGCTCGAAGTTGCGCGCCAAACAGCAGCAGGCTGCCAATTTTGGGGCGTTTGGAACTCTTGATCAGCGCCGTCGCCGTTGCCTCCCGCCAGGGGACGGAAGGGTCGAGCATGGCGGCTGTGGGCTGGGGAAAATTGAGCAGAAACAGTTCCGCTTTGCCGCCGGTCTGTTTGGCGCCCAGCAGGCGGGCCGGAAAAACGCGGGTGGTGTTGACGACCAGCAGGTCCGAGGGCCTGAGGTAGTCGAGGATATCGGCAAACCGGCGGTGGGCAAGATCCGGAGCATTGGAGTCAAGCACCAACAGGCGGGAGGCGTCGCGTTCGGGCGCCGGGAACTGGGCTATGCGGTCCGGCGGCAGGTCGTAATCATAGGCCGCCAACCGGTGATGAAAGTCAATCATGGGAAATAAAACAGGGCAATAAACAAGGGGTGATTTTCTTGCAAAGCTCGACAACCTACTTTACATTGCCGGAAAAGTCTTGGTCAATTCACCCCGCGTCGCAAGAAAGCATGGCATGATTGACACTCCCGGTTCAACCGTGCGCCGTTGCAATCGCCGTCCGCGTCATGCGCTCTCCACAGGATAGGTCACTCAACGCCCCATGTTCCTCGTCGCTGCTGCAACCGCTTTTGAGATGGACGCCTTTCTCCGCGCGTGTCCGCCGGAGGTTCCCTTCCTCTCGCTGATCACCGGCGTCGGGCCGGTCGAGGCGGCGGTGCGCTTGACTGCGTTTGTGGCTCTATCAGCCGTGCGCGTTCAAGGCGTGGTTAATTTCGGGGTCGCGGGCGCTTATTGTCGGGAAAACGGCGGCGCCGATCTGCTTGACCTGTGCCTGGCGGAACGCGAGATCCTTGGCGATCTGGGCGTCTGCCATGGGGAAGAGATCGAGCTGCTGCGGGGCGCTTCGCTTGAAATTGTCGACGCCTTTGAGCTGGACCGCAACCTGCTGGCCAGGGCGGCGGCGGTGTTGACCAGCAGCTCCGTTCCCTTTCACTGCGGCCCGTTTGTCACCGTCAGCTGCGTCAGCGGCTCCCGCCGGCGGGGCGCGCTCTTGGCGCAAACCCACCGGGCTCTTTGCGAAAACATGGAGGGCGCCGCCGCCGCCCGGGTCTGTCAACAGTTTGCCCTGCCGCTGCTCGAACTGCGGTGCATCTCCAACCTGGTCGAAGACCGCAATCTGCACAGCTGGCGATTGCGCGAAGCCTGCGCTCGGTGCGGCGAGGTCGCGGCCGCTGTGGTCAAAGGATTGTCGCATGGCTGATATCGTGCTCTCCCTCGGATATTCCCCCTGTCCCAACGACACCTACATCTTCAACGGTCTGGCCCACGGCCGGACGCCGATGGCCGGGGCGCGTTTTTCCGCGCCGTTGCTCGAGGATGTGGAAACTCTCAACGACTGGGCGCTGCAGGGGCGGTTGGACGTGACCAAGCTCTCCTTCCACGCCCTGGGGCATGTGCTGGACCGGTACGCCCTGCTCCGCGCCGGCGCCGCCCTGGGCCGGGGCTGCGGTCCCTTGCTGATCACCGGTTCCGGCGACAAACCGGTTGACATGGCTGATTGGCGGATTGCCGTGCCCGGCGCCTACACCACGGCGGCCTTGCTGCTGCGGCTCTACCAGCCGGCCTGCGCCAACCTGACGGTGCTGCGCTTTGACCGGATCATGGCGGCGATTGCCAGCGGCGAGGTCGACGCCGGCGTGATCATCCACGAAAGTAGGTTTACCTATCAACAGTTGGGGTTGGAGTGCGTCCAGGATCTGGGGCTGTGGTGGGAGCAAACCACCGGCCTGCCGATTCCGCTGGGCTGCATCGCCGCCCGCAAAACCCTGTCGGAGCCCCTGCGTGCTGCAATCGAGGCGGCCATTGCGGCCAGCATCCGCTGGGCCGACGCCCATCCGGCCGAGGGCTGGAGTTATATCCGGGAGCATGCCCAGGAGATGGAGCCGGAGGTGATCAACAGCCACATTGGGTTGTATGTGAACCATTACTCCAGGGATCTGGGCGAAGAAGGGCTGCATGCGGTGCGCGAGTTGCTGCGGCGCGGTGCGGAGGCCGGGCTTTTTCCCAGGATCCCGGACCCGATATGAGGTTGGGACGCCCGGAGGAAGTTTCGGTGTGGGGCTGCGTGCTGATTGGCGGCCGGAGTCGCCGCATGGGCGCGCCCAAACATCTGCTCCAACAGGATGGCCAGACCTGGATTGAACGGACCGCAACCATCCTGGGGCGCAAGGTCGAACAGGTGGTGATCGCCGGCGCCGGAGACCTGCCCGCATCACTTGCCCAGGCGCTGCGGGTGGACGACGCGCCGGAGCTTGCCGGCCCGCTTGCCGGCATTCTTGCCGCCTTCCGCGCCTACCCCCAGGTTTCCTGGCTGGTGGCGGCCTGCGATCTGCCGGATATGGAGGAAGAGGCCCTGCAATGGCTGCTGGATTGCAGGCGGCCCGGGGTGGCGGCGATTATGCCGGAACTGGCGGGCGACGGCCGGATCGAGC
Source organism: Desulfobulbus sp. (assembly GCF_030824455.1). Taxonomy (GTDB): domain Bacteria; phylum Desulfobacterota; class Desulfobulbia; order Desulfobulbales; family Desulfobulbaceae; genus Desulfobulbus. The sequence goes on along the minus strand of NZ_JAVBXR010000124.1, from coordinate 31,888 downwards.
CCTTGCTGGCCTACTACGATCAGTCCTGTCGGCGGTTGCTGGAAGAGTTGGCCGCCGGCGGGCATCGGCGGATGAGCCGGTTGCAGGCGGCGGGCGGGGTGTGGACGCCGCGGCCGCCTCAGCATCTGCAGTCTTCGTGGCGCAACGTCAATACCCCCGAGGATCTGGCCGACGCGCCCGCGACCTCGGGCAATCCAATCGAAGGATAAGGGCACAAGGAGCGGCATGGAGCAGATTCTGGCAACCGTTGTCCAGCGCGACCCCGAGCAGCGCGAATTTCATCAGGCGGTCGGCGAATTCCTCGCCACCCTCGCGCCGGTGCTGGAACGTCGTCCGGAATACCGCCGGCAGGCGCTGCTCGAGCGGTTGGTCGAGCCGGAGCGAATGATCCTGTTTCGCGTTCCCTGGATGGACGACCAGGGTGCGGTCCACGTCAATCGCGGCTATCGGGTGGAGATGAGTTCCGCCATTGGCCCCTACAAGGGCGGCCTGCGCTTTCATTCCACCGTCAATCTCTCGATTATCAAATTCCTTGCCTTTGAACAGGTGTTCAAAAACAGCCTGACCACCCTGCCCCTGGGCGGCGGCAAGGGCGGCGCGGATTTTGACCCCAGGGGTCGTTCCGACGCCGAGGTCATGCGGTTCTGTCAGGCCTTCATGGCCGAGCTGTTCCGCCATATCGGCGAGGACACCGACGTGCCGGCCGGCGACGTCGGCGTGGGCGCGCGCGAGATCGGCTATCTGTTTGGGATGTATAAAAAACTGCGGAACAAATTCACCGGGGCGCTCACCGGCAAGGGGTTGGCCTGGGGCGGCAGCCTGATTCGGCCCGAGGCCACCGGCTACGGCGTGGTCTACTTTGCCGCCGAAATGCTGGCCACCCGGGGTGAAACCCTGGCAGGCAAACGCTGTTTGGTTTCAGGATCGGGCAACGTCGCCCAGTTCACGGTGGAGAAGATTCTCCAGATGGGCGGCAAGGCCCTGACCATGTCCGATTCCTGTGGCTATGTGTACGACGAGGCCGGCATTGACGCGGCCAAGCTGGACTGCGTCAAGGCGATCAAAAATATCCGTCGCGGTCGTCTCCAGGAATACTGCCAATATTTTCCCGACGCCGTGTATGTTCCGGTTGATCCGGCCAGCGACTCGAACCCGCTGTGGCGGCATTCGGCGGATTGCGCCCTGCCGGGCGCCACGCATAACGAAATCAACGGCCTCGACGCCCAGCATCTGGTCGACGGCGGAGTGCGGCTGATCTGTGAGGGCGCCAATATGCCCTCGACACCCGAAGCCATTGCAGTTTTTCGCGGCAACAACGTCCTGTTCGGTCCGGCCAAGGCCGCCAATGCCGGCGGCGTGGCGGTTTCCGGGTTGGAGATGGCCCAGGATTCGATGCGGCTCAGCTGGTCGCGCGACGAGGTGGACGCCCGCCTGCGCGCTATTATTCACGGCATCCATCACACCTGCCTGGACGCCGCCGCTGCCTATGGTCAGGAGGGTGATTACCTCGCCGGGGCGAACATCGCCGGATTTGTCAAGGTGGCCAGCGCCGTGCTCGATCAGGGGTTGGTGTAGCCGTGGGAGGCGCGCAATGATCGAGAAAGAGGCCGCTCGCGGCGTGCTGCCGCCCGGCCTTGCCGAGGAATTGGAGCGGTTTTTTGTCAACGCCGCCGCCGAGTGTCCTTATGGAATATCGACCACGGCCGTGTACCACCAGGCGGCGCTGGGGCGGATGAGCGACGTGACCATGGGCGAATTTCTCGCCGCCGGGTATCGGCGCAACGGCAACTGCATGTACAACATGCGCTGTCCAGGGTGCAGCCTGTGCGTGCCGATCCGACTGCGGCCGGAGCGCTTTCGGCCCAACCGCAATCAGCGGCGGGTGTGGCAAAAGAACCAGGACGTGGCGGTGGAGATCGCGCCCCTGACCATGTCCCGGGAGAATCTGGCCTTGTTGCAGCGCTTTCTCTCCACCCGTTTTCCCGAGGGGCGCAGCGACGCGGAAAGCTATTATTCCGGGTTTTTCATCACCAGCATCAGTCGCTGTTTTGAGATCCGCTATCGGGTGGGCGAGCAGTTGCTCGGGGTGGCGGTGGTCGACGGCGCGCCCAACTGGTTGAACGCGGTTTATTTTTTCTTTGATCCGGAACAGGGCTGGCGCAGCCCGGGCACCTTGAACATCCTCACCCTCAACCACATCTGCCTCACCCGCCAGATCGATCTCCTCTATCTCGGCTACTGGATCGACGGGCATGCCGGCATGAGCTACAAGAACGCCTTTCGGCCGCATGAGCTGTTGCTTGAGGGAAGTTGGCGGGAACAGGGCTGATCAGCACGAACAGGACGGGAGCGACGGGCGGGCAGCGCCGCCGACTGGCTGCGCAGGGATTGTCGTGAAAAAAAAAGCCGGAATCGAACTGAGTCGATTCCGGCGTTTTTTGTGGAGCGGGCGGCTACTCTTTTTCCTTCCAGTCCGGCCGCAGGTAGAGCTCGGTCAGTTGCTTGCGCGCCACCGAGGACGGGGCGTCGGTCAGCGGACAGGCGGCCTTCTGGGTTTTGGGGAAGGCGATGACGTCGCGGATCGAGGAAGAGCCGGTGAGCAGCATCATCAACCGGTCAACCCCAAAGGCGATGCCGCCGTGGGGCGGGGCACCGAGTTCCAGGGCGCGGAGGAGGAAGCCGAATTTTTCCTGGGCCTCCTGGGCTTCGATGCCCAATGCATGGAAAACTTTCTTTTGCATGGCCGGACTGTGGATGCGGATGGAGCCGCCGCCGATCTCGTTGCCGTTGAGCACCAGATCGTAGGCCCGGCTTTTGACCGCGCCGGGATCGGTCTCGAGCAAATCGAGCTGATCCTCGTTGGGCGCGGTAAAGGGATGGTGGACTGCGGTGTAGCGTTTCTGTTCCTCGTCGTACTCGAGCAGCGGAAAATCGGTGACCCAGAGGAAGTTGAAGTCGCCTTCCTTGACCAGGTTCAACCGCCGCGCCAGTTCCAGGCGCAATTCCGAGAGCACCTGATGCACCACCTTGCTCTTGTCGGCGCCGAACAGAATCAGGTCGCCGGGTTGCGCGTCGAGGGCCTCGGCCATGGCCTTAATCTCGTCTTCATTGAAGAATTTGGTGATCGGCGACTGCCACTCGTCGTCCTTGATCTTGATCCAGGCCATGCCGCGGGCGCCGAAACGGCCGGCATAGTCGGTGAGGTCGTCGAGATCCTTGCGGGAAAAACCGCCGCAGCCCTTGGCGTTGATTGCCTTGACCACGCCGCCTTTGTCGATGACGGTGTTGAACACCTTGAAGCCGCAGCCGCGCAGGGCGTCGGTGAGGTCAACCAGTTCCAGACCAAAACGGCTGTCGGGTCGGTCGGTGCCGAAGCGGCCGATGGCCTCATCGTAGGTCATGCGATGAAAGGGCGGTTGCAGCTCAACGTTCCGGGCGGCTTTGAACAGGGTTTTGATCATACCCTCGACAATGGCGATGATCTCGTCTTCGGTGATGAAGCTCAGCTCCATATCGATCTGGGTGAACTCGGGCTGACGGTCGGCGCGCAGATCTTCGTCGCGGAAACATTTGACGATCTGGTAGTAGCGGTCCATGCCCGCCACCATCAAAATCTGCTTGAACAGTTGCGGCGACTGGGGCAGGGCAAAAAATTTGCCGGCGTGGACCCGGCTCGGCACCAGATAGTCCCGCGCCCCTTCCGGGGTGGAGCGGGTCAGCATCGGGGTTTCGATTTCAAGAAACTGATGGTCGTTGAGATAAGAACGCACGGTTTGCAGGGCCTGGTGGCGGAGAATGAGGTTCTTGGCGATCTCCGGGCGGCGCAGGTCGAGGTAGCGGTACTGCAGGCGCAGGGTGTCGGAAACCTCGATGTCCTCGTCGAGCGGGAAGGGCGGGGTTTCGCTGGTGTTGAGGATGCGCAGCTCGTCGACCAGAATCTCGATGGCGCCGGTGGCCAGTTTGGGGTTTGCCATGTCACCCGGCCGTTTGACCACCCGACCGCGCACCGCGATCACCCACTCGCTGCGCAGCTGGTGCGCCTTGGCGTGGACCTCGGGATTGATCTCCGGGTTGAACACCACCTGGGTGATGCCCCAGCGGTCGCGCAGGTCGATGAAGATAACCCCGCCGTGGTCGCGGCGGCGGAGCACCCAACCCATGAGGATGATTTCCTGGTCTAGGGCGTCAATCCCCAGGTCGTTGCATGTATGTGTGCGCCGGAGCGCTCCCATTGATTCCATAACTGTTCTCCAAAAATGAGCGGACCCGCCCGCAGGCGAATCCGGAAAATGCGGCGGAAAAGAGGCCGGGCGCGTGGTCAGTTGGTTGTCGGCTGCACCAGCCCGAGCAGGCGCAGGCTCTGTTGCTCGGGCGTGCCGCCGAGGTCAAAGGGCTGCTGTTCCTGGGTGGCCATGTTTCTGAGGATGCCTTGCTGCCGGTCCCACTCGTCGTCGCCGACTATCAGGGTGAAGCGGGCGTTGACCCGCCCCGCCTGCTTGAGCTGCGCCTTCAGGCCCCGACCGCTGTAGTCAATCGCCGCCCTGAGTCCCTGTTTGCGCAGCAGATGGGCCAGCTGGCCGCAGGGCGCAAGCGTTTTGTCGCCGAGCGCGGCCAGAAAAATGTCCATTGAATCGCCGGGCTGCGGCTTGTCGCTTTGCTGCTCCATCAACAGGGCAATCCGTTCTAGGCCCATGGCAAAGCCAATTCCGGACAGGGCTGGGCCGCCGAGCTGTTCGATCAGGCCGTCGTAGCGCCCGCCCGCGCCTACCGCCGCCTGCGCCCCCAGATCGGAGGTGAGGAACTCAAAGGTGGTGCGGGTGTAGTAATCAAGGCCGCGTACCATGAACGGATTGATTTTAAAGGCGATGTCAAGCGATTGCAGCGCCTCCTGGACCTCGCGGAAGTGGCGGTTGCAGTCGGGGCAGAGGGCGTCGAGCAGGGAAGGTGCGTTTTCCACCAGCGCCCGACAGGTCGGTTTTTTGCAGTCAAGCACCCGCAGGGGGTTGGTGTGGGTGCGGCGCTTGCAGTCCTCACACAAGCCTTCGTGACGCTGTTCGAGAAAGGCGACCAGTCCTGCCTTGAAAGGCGGACGGCACACCGGGCAGCCGAGCGAATTGATCTCCAGGCTGACCGCAAGGCCGAGTTCGTCGAGCAGCATCTGGCCCATGGCGATCAGTTCCGCGTCGACGCGCGCCTCGACTGCGCCGATGATCTCGGCGTCCAGCTGATGAAACTGGCGCAGACGGCCCTTTTGCGGCCGTTCGTGGCGGAACATGGGGCCAATGGTGTAGAGCCGCTGGACCGGTTGCTGCACATGCAGGCCGTGTTCGATAAAGGCCCGCATAATCGAGGCGGTGGCCTCCGGCCGCATGGTCTGTCCCTTGTCGACAAAGGTGTACATCTCTTTTTCCACCACGTCGGTGGCTTCGCCGATGGAGCGAACAAAAAGTTCGGTCTTTTCCATGATCGGCAGGCGGATCTCGCGCATGCCGAAACGTTCGAAAATATCGCGCGCCCGTTGCTCTATGTGCCGCCAGCGGACCGCAGTGTCCGGGAGGATGTCTTTAAAGCCGTTAATAGCTTGAATCTTCAATGAAAACTCCAGTGTGGATCGTTGGCTGCGCCGGATGCCTGCCGGCGTCGCCGTCAACGATGATAAAAAACAAGAAATGTACTCGTAAAACGGGTGAAAAGTCAAGCCGATGTGGCTGCATTATGGTAGAATGCGACATGACTCCTTTTTTTGTCGCGATCCCCGGTCTCAGGCGGACTGCCGGGCTTGACAAACGGAAGCGATCTCGGCATTCTTTCGTGCTCCGCCGTAGGCGTTTTCAGGACCGAGAGGGGTCTTTTTTTATACAATTTATCTCAAGCAAAACCGATCACGAGGTGTGAATGAAACTGCCAGAATTAAAAATAGGCTCATTTATTGCGAAAATCCCCATTATCCAGGGCGGCATGTCCATCCGCGTGTCAACCTCCGCCTTGGCCATTCCTGTGGCGGAATGCGGCGGCATCGGCACCATCGGCGGCTCCGGGATTCCGGTGCCCGAGTTGCAGGAGGACATTCGCAAGGCCAAGAACGCCACCAAGGGCGTGATTGCCGTCAACATCATGTATGCGATGAAGGATTTTTACGAGCTGGTGATGGGTTCGATCGAGGCCGGGGCCGACATGATCATCACCGGCGCTGGGTTCTCTCGCGATATTTTTAAGATCGGTTCCAAATTTAATGTGCCGATCGTGTCAATCGTGTCTTCGCCGGGTCTGGCCAAGCTGGCTGAAAAACTCGGCGCCTCCGCTGTGATTGTCGAAGCCACTGAGGCTGGCGGTCATCTGGGCACTGAAACCCCGTTGCGCGAACTCTTCCCCACCATCCGCAAGGTGGTGTCGAAAATTCCCTTGATTGCCGCCGGCGGCATTACCAACGGCTTTGAAATGGCCGAGATGATGGACAAGTACGGCGCGGACGGCGTGCAGATCGCCTCCCGCTTTGTGTTGAGCAAAGAGTGTTCCGTCTCGGAGAATTTCAAGCAGGCCTACCTCGACGCCAAGGAGGAGGACATTGTCCTGGTTTCCTCGCCGGTGGGGCTGCCGGGTCGGGCGGTGAAGACGCCTTTTGTCGAAAAAATGCTCAACGGCGACGACATCTCCGCCGACAAGTGCCGTTTCAAGTGTCTCAAGAAATGCAGCTACAAATACTGCATCAGTGATCGGCTCACCGCCGCCCTGACAGGCGATGTGGAAAACGGTTTGGTCTTTTCCGGGGCCAACACCTTTAAAATGAACGAAATTCTGTCGGTGCAAGAAATCTTCGACCGCTTTGTCAAGGCGGCGGAATCGGTCTACAAAGAAAAGGCTGTGCAGTATTGATTGGCAAGAGGGAGGGTTTTTATGATCAGTTTTGACGCCTGTGCGGCACGCCCTTATGACGGTTGACCAGCAAACGCACACCCCGGATTCGGGAGAGGAAACGGCGGTTGCGGTCAGGGTGATCCCCGAGTCGGAGCACCCCATCCGCGAACACATGCTCGACCGGGAGGCTCTGAAGGTGCTGTATCGCCTGCGCGACGCCGGCTTTAAGGGCTATCTGGTCGGGGGCGGGGTGCGCGATCTCTATCTCGGCCGCACGCCCAAGGATTTTGACATCTCCACCGACGCCCGTCCCGGCCAGTTGCGGCAATTGTTCCGCAACAGCCGGACCATCGGGCGGAGGTTCCGTCTGGTCCAGGTCTTTTTTCGCGGCGACAAGATCGTTGAGGTCTCGACCCTGCGTTCAAGCAGCGAGTTTGACATTGACGGCAACGAGCAGATCCTGGCGTCGAACAACACCTTCGGCACCCTGGAAGAGGACGCGTTCCGCCGTGATTTGACGATCAACGCCCTCTTTTACGAGATCGAGCAGCACACCATCATCGATTACATCAACGGGGTTGAGGATCTTGACCGGCGGATCATCCGCATGGTCGGCGACCCGGATCGTCGATTCACCAGGGATCCGGTGCGGATGATGCGAGTGGTGCGGCATGCGGCCCGCACCGGCTTTGCCATTGAGGCGGAGACCTTCGCCGCCCTGCAGCGGCATCGGGAGAAACTGCATCTGTGCCCGCCTTCGCGGATTCGCGACGAGGTGTTGAAGGATCTGCAGTCCGGCGCGAGTCGGGCCTGGGCGGAACTCTGCATGAACTCGACCCTGTGGCCGGCCCTGTTTCCCTTGTACGATGAATGCATGCAGGGCGCCGAAGGGGAGGTGGTGCGCAAGGAGTTGCTGAACATCTTCGCCATTCTGGACCGTCTCCACGCCCGGAGCAACGGGGACGAGCCGGTGAAGGTGCCGGACTACCTGCTCCTGGCCACGCTCCTGCTGCCGTGGGCCTGCCGGCGGTTTCATTTGCCTGAAACCAATGTTCGCGGCGAGGGCTTTCATCAGTTGTCGCGCACCATCAGGGACGACGTTGACCACCACTTCGGGGAACCCTTCAACGTCCAGCGCATGGCCAAGGAATTCATGACCACCCTCTTGATCAATCTCTCGACCTTCCACCACGCCCGTGCCCAGGGTGGCGGCGATCCGAAGTGGTTGAAGAAAAAGAGCTACTACCGGGATTGTTCTCGATTTTTCGACATCTACCTAGAGTCCCAGGGCATCGCGGCGGTGCAGCCGGAACGGTTTGTGGTTGAACAACCGCCGGCTGCGGCTGGGGAAGAAGCGGCCCTGGCTCCGGTTCCGGAGCGGGGTGAGCGGCTTGAACGGCCGCAGCGAATTGAGCGCCCGGAGCGAATTGAACGACCAGAACGCCCGGAACTCGGCGGCGAATCCAAGCCCAGGGGGCGCGGAGGGGTGAATCCAGCGTTCAGCAGCGATCAGCACGGGGTGTTTGGCCTTCTTCGGCGGCCGCGCAAGTAGCCCCGGAGGCAGACGGTTGCGGTTTTTACTCTACAATATTCGCTACGCCGCCGGCAACGGCGGCCGGTTTCATTTTCCCTTCCCGTACGCCGGCTATCTCCGCCGCTCCCACGACAATTTCGATAAAATTCTCGAGTTCATCCGTTCGGTGCAACCCGACGTGATGGGTCTGGTCGAGGTTGACGGCGGTTCGTTTCGCACCGACCAACTGTGTCAGGCGGAGATGATCGCCGACCAGTTGGGGTATTACCATGTGATTGAGACCAAGTACGGCTGCGGGTCGATGGTTAAGCGTCTGCCTCTGCTCAAAACCCAGGGCAACGCCGTGCTCACCCGCGAGCCGATCATCAGCCATCGTTTTCACTATTTCGACGAGGGCGTCAAGCGGCTGGTGATCCAGGTCTGCACCGAGCGGCTCACCGTGTTTTTAGTCCATCTCTCCTTGACCTACCGCAACCGGCAGTATCAGCTGGAACGGCTGTATCGCCTCATTCGCCAAGTGGACCGGCCGATGATTCTGGCCGGAGATTTCAACGTCCTCTGGGGGATGCGCGAACTCGAACTGTTTCTCGGCGCCACCGGTCTGGTCAGCGCCAACCCCGAGAAAAAACCCTCTCACCCCAGCCGGGCCCCGAAACGGGAGTTGGATTTCATCCTCCACAGCCCGGAACTCAAGGTCACCCATTTCCACATCCCCGACGTCACCTTCTCCGATCACGCCCCGCTGGTCTGCGATTTTTCCTTCTGATCGCCAGCGGCGCCTGTGCCGACGGCTTACCGTTGTTTCTGCAGAAAAAGATGCTGGCTGACCAGGGTCAGCAGGATGGCGAACACCATGGCCGCGCTGCCTAAAAGCACATTGTAGTACACCGGGGCCACCAGAGCGAGCCGGATCATCAGGGTGGAGAGGGCGTAGCCCGAGTTGCGGAAGATCATCTTCGCCGAAGGGTGGAAACACTGCGACACCAGGACGATGAGAATATCGGTGAGGATCAGTTGGGTGTAGAAGCCGTGGAGGAAGTCCGCGTGCTCGATGCCGCTCAGGCTCTGGTAGATGGAATAGGCGCCCATGCAGCAAAACGAGATCAGCAGCAACAGCGAGATCGCTTTTTTCGAAGCGACAAATCCATATAAATCCATGTGCTGGCGGTCTTCCTCGTTCCGTTTCTGGATCTTGTAATACACCCCCAGCAGGGTGAAGATCAGCAACGCCCCGAAGCCTGTAGCCAGGATGTGCATGATCTTTTCTTCGTTGCCCTCGTAACCAAGCGGCTCGGAAAAATAGGACAACTCCTTGAAGGCGTTACGGATCAGGATCAGGGAAAGGATTTCGAACTGCTTGCCCAGCGAGCGGGAAAAGGAGCAGGGCAGGACAAAGATCAGGCTGATAACCTCAAGCACCAGAATGACGGTGAAGGCGGCGTGGACGGCGAAGAAATGGTTCTTGGGCGTCAGCGCGGCTAGGCCGCCGGGCAAAAGCCCGCGCCGGTTGAGCTCGATGATCACTAGGTTGCACAGAAAAAGAAAAACCAGGGCAATCGAAAACTTGCGATAGAGCCGTTCGTGTTCGTAAAAGGTTTGGAGGGGATCGAAAATGTAGGTAATGCGGGCAAAAAGGTTGTCCATGGCGTTGGCGCTCATCTTGTAATTGAAACGTATCGTCGGAAAAAGTACCGTGCGAAGGGCACCACTTACCTCGAGTGACGGTGCCCTGCAAGTGAAAACTAGATGCAGTTGAGAATTTTTATCACGTAGGCCAAGGCATGATATGTTGCCGTCGCCTCAGCTGCGTTATTTTGCAATCCTCTCGGACTCCCCCATGGAACTCTTTCTTATCGACGCCATCGGCCCGTTTTTTCGCGCGGCGCCCAACCGCAGGATCAACTGGTCGAAGATTCCCTTTGCCCGTCTCAACCTTGCAGAGGAGGCGCGGCGCGACCAGTTTGACCAGATTGGCCGGGACCTGCGCGTCTTTGCCGCCAAGGCGCGCGCGGTTGGCTACAATGCCGCGACCCTGGACGATGTGACCCATCTGGCCGACCATCCCTGGTACGAACCCGAGATTCGGGCGCATATCCGCATCTTCCGCGAGGAATTCCGCCGCCTGTTTCGGATTGTCGCCGACGAGGGGCTGGCCATTTACCTGACCATGGACGTGCTCTCGTTCACCCCGGCCTTGAAGGCGCGGATCGGCAATGACCAGGGAGCAATCAACCGGTTTCTCTGCGAGCTGCTTGCGGGCCTGCTGAACGATTTCCCCGAGATCAGCGGGGTGATCATCCGCATTGGCGAGAGCGACGGCCGGGACGTCAAAGACCTGTTCCGCAGCGAGTTGTGCATCCGCACCCCGGAGCAGCTCAACCATCTGTTGCACGGACTGTTGCCGGTGTTCGAGCGATGCGGCCGGCGGCTGATCCTGCGCACCTGGACCGTCGGCGCTTACCCGGTGGGGGATTGCATCTGGCGGCGCGACACCCTGGAACGCATCCTTGATCGCATTGACAGCCCGGCCTTTGTGTTGTCGATGAAACACGGCGAATCGGATTTTTTCCGCCACCTGCCGCTCAATCCGCAGTTTTTCGCGGCCAAGGCCCAGAAGATTCAGAGAATCGTCGAACTTCAGGCCCGGCGCGAGTATGAGGGCTGCGGCGAATATCCCGCTTTCATTGGCGCCGACTATGAGGACTATGCCCGGCAGCTACGCCAGGCGGACAATATGCTGGGCGTTTCGGTCTGGTGTCAGACCGGTGGCTGGGCGCCGTTCCGCCGTCTGACCTATCTCGACACCGACGCCGTTTGGAACGAAATCAACGCCTTTGTCGCCCTCCACATCTTTCGCCACGGCTGCACGGCCCACGAGGCGGTGTGCCGCTATTGTCGGATCGAGGGCGTCGCCGAGCCCGAATCCCTGTGGCGCCTGCTGCAACACTCCGAAACGGTGGTCAAGGATCTGCTCTATGTTCCTGAATATGCGCGGCAAACCCTGTTTTTTCGCCGGGTGCGCATCCCGCCTCTGCTTGCGGTGTATTGGGACTCCATCTTCATCAACCACTCGATGCGCAAGATCATGCGCTATTTCGTGCGCGATCCAGACGAGTGCCTCCGGCAGGGACGCGCGGCCCTGGACATGATCGAGCAGATGCGCGACCTGGCGCAGCAGGCGTCGATGCCGGTTGCCGATCTTGACTACATGCGCGACACCTTCGCCATTCTGGCCCTGGCCCGGGAATACTCGCTCCTGCCTTTCTCGGAGGAGCTGCGCCAGCGGCTCAAGCAAGCAAAAAAAGAGTACAAACTGCAGTATCCGTCGGGAAGCCGCCCCCGTTACAAAATCAAACTCAGTTTTCGCCCCTTCCGTCTCCGCCGGCGTTATCTGGGCTGGCTGTTGGCGCTCTTCCTCCGTCGCCAGCGCGGCTACCGGCTGATCGATCACCTGCTGACTCTGCATCTGCTGGCCCTCACCTACCGTCTGCTGCGTTCCTCTCACCCCCGCCTGATTCCCAAGTTTGCCCGCAAACGGGCCATGGGGCTGGATTCGATCTTCAAATAATCGGCACGGCAAGCTCCCGTTATCGGGGCCGGAAAAAACGGAGCCGGTTGGCGTTGGTGACCACGGTCACCGAAGAAAGGGCCATGGCGGCGCTGGCAAACATCGGCTCCAATTGCCAGCCGGTGAGCGGATAGAACAGGCCGGCGGCCAGGGGAATGCCGATGATGTTGTAGATAAAGGCCCCGAACAGGTTCTGTTTGATGTTGCGGATGGTGGCGGTGGAAACGCCAATGGCGGTGGCCACCAGCAGGAGCGAGTCGCCGGTGAGGGTGATGTCGGCGTTTTCGATGGCCACGTCGGAGCCGCCGCCCAGGGCAAAGCCGGTGTCGGCCTGAGCCAGGGCCGGGGCGTCGTTGACCCCGTCGCCGACCATGCCGACCTTGAACCCCTGCTGCTGCAGGGCTTGAATCACCTGCAGTTTCTGCTCGGGCAGAATCTCGCTGTGCACCTCGCTGACGCCCACCTCGCGGGCCACAGCCTCGGCGGTGGCCCGGTTGTCGCCGCTGCACATCACCACGCGAATACCTTGTTGCTGCAGCGCGGCAACCGCCGCCGCCGAATCCGGCCGCAACGGGTCTTTGAGGATCAACGCCCCCTGCGCCTTTCCATCTCTGGCCAGCCAGACCGGAGTGCCGCCCTGCGCCGCCTGGCGCTGCGCCTCTGCCTGCAGATCGGCGGGCAGCGCAACGCTATGCTCGGCCAGAAAATGGTGGTTGCCCAAAAGAAAGCGCACCCCCGCATGCTCCGCCTGCACGCCCCGACCGGGAACGGCGACGAAATTTTCCAGGGGCAACAGGGGCTCGCCGCGCTCCAGCTGGGCCGTCAGCACCGCCTCGGCCAGGGGATGTTCGGAGCCGCTTTCCAGGCTGGCCGCCCAGTGCAACACCTCGGCAGCCTTTACGCCTTCAGTCGGGAAAATGGCGGTCACCGCCGGGTGTCCTTCGGTGAGGGTGCCGGTTTTGTCGACCACCACATGGGTCAAACTGGAGGCGGTCTGCAGGGCGTCACTGTTGCGGATCAGGACATTGCACTCGGCGGCCCGGCTAGTTCCCACCATGATCGCAATCGGCGTCGCCAGCCCCAGGGCGCAGGGGCAGGCAATCACCAGCACCGCGATGGCGGCGGTCAGTCCGTGCGCCAGGGGCAGTTCCGAGGCAAATCCCAGCCAGGTGAGGAACGTCGCAACGCTTATGCAGATGACCACCGGCACAAACACGCCGGCAATGCGGTCGACCAGCCGGCCGATGGGCGGTTTGCTCATCTGCGCTGTTTTGACCATGCGGATGATCCGGGCCAGGGTGGTGTCGTCGCCCAACCGGCTGACTTTCAGCACAAACACCCCGGAGCGGTTCATTGTGCCGCCAGTGACCGGATCGCCGACCGCGCGGGCCACTGCCAGCGGCTCGCCGGTGAGCATGGATTCGTCAAGGGTGGTCCGCCCTTCGACGATCTCGCCGTCAATCGGCACCTTCTCGCCGGGTTTGACCCGCACCCGGTCGCCGATGCGCAGCAGCGAAACCGGAACCTCCACCTGACCGCTGGCGCGAATCACCCAGGCGGTGCGGGCGCGCAGGCCGACCAGGGCGCCGACGGCCTCGCTGGTGGTCCGCTTGGCCCTGGTTTCCAGGGCGTGGCCCAGTTGGAGAAAGGCCAGGATCATCACCGAGGCGTCGAGATAGAGGTGGTTGGCCGCGCCGGGGATGAAGTTCGGATCGGCAATAACCAGGACCGAAGACAGCCAGGCCGCGCCGGTCCCCAGCGCCACCAGGGTGTCCATGTTGGCCGCGCCGTGCCGCGCCTGCTTCCAGGCGCCGACAAAGTAATTGCCGCCGCTGTAAATCATGGTGAACAGACAGAGCAGGGCCGCGCCGGCCCAGAACGCCTGGCCGTTGTGGAGATGCGGGAAAAATCCCGACATGTGCCCGGCCATGAGGCCGAAACCGACCAGGCCCGCCAGAATCGCCCGCCGCCAGGAACGCCGGATTTCCAGGCGGGTCTCCATTGCCTGTTGGAGGCCGGGATCGGCGAAGGATTCCTCCAGCGTCGCCTGATAGCCAATGTCCGAGAGCCGCAGGAGGACGTCGGCCGGATGCTGGGCAGTGACAACGCGCACCCGACCGTCTTCGATTACGATGTTGGTGGCCGCGTCCTGGGCCTGGAGGATCTGGCGGATCTGCTCCAGATCGTCGTTTTGCGGTTGGGGCTGCAGGAGGATGAAAAACGCGTCGCTGGCGGGGCGCTGCCGCAGCGCCGCCCCATAACCCTGGGCGAGGATCGCCTGCACTACCTGCGCCGGATCGCCGCCCTGCACCTGGGCCTTTTTTTCGATCAGATTGACCGCCGCCCCCGTGACCCCGGGCACGGCGAGGATGGCCGCCTCCACCCGGCTCACGCAACTGGCGCAGTGCATGCCCAGGATGTCGACCTCGTAGCCGTCTGCTGCGGCATCCTGCTTGTTTTCCAGAAGCGCGGCCCCGTAACCGGCCTGGACAATAGCCGCAACCACTTGCGCCGGGTCGCCGCCCACCACACTGGCCGTCTGCTCCACCAGATTGACTGCCGCCTCGCGCACCCCGGGCGCGGCAAGGATGGCCTGCTCGACCCGGCCAACGCAACTTGCGCAGTGCATGTCCGCCACCCGCAGTAGATAGCGGTCAGCTGCGGGTTTATCATTCGGTTTTGCGGCAGCAACCGTAGCCGCAACTTCCGGTGCCGTGCCGGTCGGCAATGCGCAGGCTGCGGCGGTCTCGCGCAGTTCAGCCGGATAGCCGGCCTCAACCACCGCCTGAATCACGGCCTGGGGATCGCCGCCGCTGACCGTCAGGGTCCCGGCCGCCAGATCCACCCGCGCCTCGCAGACTCCGGGCGTCTCCATGGCCGCGGCCTCGACCATGGCCTGGCAGTGTTCGCAGCTCATATCGCCGACAGTGAAACAAAAGACGGGTGGATGGATGGAGCCGGGAGCGGGGTAGCTGCTGTTCATGACGGACGACCAGGACGGAGAGGAACCCAACGCTGGCGCTTCCGAGGATGCGCGCGTCGGAGAGAGTGGTTGAGGCAAAACTATATATCGCCTGTCGCTGTTCATAAAGACAGAATATGGCAGCGTCGACAGAAGGGGGAAATGATTGTGGGCCGGCTGGCGGCCGCGCACTCGCCACTCCAGGCGCTCGGTCCAATGGTTAGATCGGAGCCCTGGCGCCGGTGAGCCGGTCGTAGAGCCGCTGGCTGGCGACCTGCACCTCGGGTTCAAGCTCGGTCAGCATGTCGGGGCTATTGCGCAGCGCCGCCTCGTAAGCCAAGAGCAAAGGGCGTCCATGGCGGTCGTACCCTGCGGCCCGCAGCGCGGCCAGGAGGGTTTCCGCTTGATGAGCGTCCTTCAGCGAGGGGGCAAGGAATTCCTCGATAAAGACTGGGCTGACCAGGGCGGCGGCCAGGTCGACCGCCTGGGTTGCAAGGTGGGCCAAGGCTTCGGCCAAGGCGCCAGCGTTCCCGGTTGCCAGGGCCTGTTGCGCTGCCGTCGAAGCAAGCCGGGCCTGCACCTCGGTGTACCGACTCCGCCAATACGGATGCCTGTCCGATTCCAATGCAGCGCCTCGGGCAAAGGCGGCTACGGCTTCGGTGAGATTGCCTTTGTCGGCCAGCAGGTTGCCCAAGTTGTTCCACGGTCTGGCATCGTCTGGGTCGAGCTCGATGGCTTTGCGGTATGCAGCCTCTGCCTCCTTGGGCCGGTCGAATTGAGCTGTTAGCAGGAGGCCCAGATTTAACCACGGTAAGATGTAGGCAGGGTCAAGTTCGATAGCCTTGCGGTATGCAGCCTCTGCTTCATCATAGCGGTTGAGCTTTTCGTCTAACAGGTCTCCCAGGGCACACCACGGCAAGGCATCGGTTGGATCAAGTTCGATAGCTTTGCGGTATGCAGCCTCTGCTTCGTCAATCCGGTTGAGTTTGTTGTCCAGTAGGAAGCCCAGCGCGAACCACGGCAAGGCAAAGGCGGGGTCAATTTCAATAGCCCTACGGTATGCGGCCTCTGCCTCGTTAATCCGGTCGAGTTTGTAGTCCAGCAGGTTTCCCAGCGCGAACCATGGCAATGCATGGACAGGGCCAAGTTCAATGGCCTTGTGGTATGCTGCTTCTGCCTCGTCGTGTCGGTTGAGTTTGTCTGCCAGCAGGATGCCTAGACTAATCCAAGGCAAGGCGTCGGTCGGGTCAAGCTCAATAGCCTTGCGATAAGCGGCTTCAGCTTCATGAGGATCACCCTGCATGTCATCCAACAATACTCCGCGTTCGTACCAAACCCGTGACGCCGTACCGCGCTGCACCGCTTGATCCAAGACCTGTCGGGCGGGTTCAAAGCAATGGGATCGCCGCATGGCGCCGGCCACTTTGGCCCATTCCGCAGCGCTGGCATCCTCTGCCTGCTGCAAGCCCCAGTTGAGCCATTCCCGCGCCTGCTCGTCATTGGTGAAGCGGACCAGGTCCAGTGCGCCAAGCAACCGCCAGATCATGGCCCGGCAGGCCGATGCATCCTGTTCGTTCAGGCAGGCGGACTCCGCATCCTGGGGTTTCAGGTCGGGCAGGGGCAATAGCCCCATAGCCCGTTTGCGCCACAACAGCGCCACATCCTCCGGGCGCAAGCCCCAGCGGATGAGATTGCCGCGTTCCTGCTCAAGTCTGGCCTGCAGGCGGCCAGCTTCCTCCAGCGCCGTTTTTGGAGAGCACAGCGCCGTGACGCCGCGTTCTTTCTGCTCCGGGCTCAAAACGGTTGACCCGAGCAGACCGTCCTGCTCTTCAGGCTTCAAGCCAACCTTGCCTAGGCGCAACTGTTCGCGGAGTCGCACCAGGGTGGCCAGATCCTCCGGCAGCTCGCTTGGGCTCAGGTAAGGCTCGATGGGTTCGCCCAGGTCTTGCGTGTGCCGCAGGGCCGCATCCGCGCCATGGGCGAGCAGGCCGGAGCGGAACGGCGCCAGACAGCGCACGTCGGCGGCGGCAAAGGCAAGTCGTGCTTGGGCCAGCTTGCCGGCGCTGGTGTCCTCGTACAGGCCGCGCCTGAGTTCTTCGGGCTCGAACAGGGCTTCGAGAAATTCGGTGAGGCCGATGACGTTCTGGCGAAGGCGGCGGTTGCCGCGCATCTGCAGCCAGAGGCGGAACAGTTGTTCGGCAATGCGGTATTGGGTGCGGCCGTGGGCCGCGTTTTTTTCCACCAGCCCTTCGCGCGCCAGAATATCCAGTTGGGCGGAGACGGTGTTGGTGGGCAGGCGGGCGTGGCTGCCGATCTCGGCGGCGGTGTGGCCGAAACGCAGGCTCTGGCCGTCGCCGGGCCGCCGGACGGCCAGGGCGTGCATCACCACCTGGGCCTGGTCGGACAGATCCTCGAAGCGGGCCTTGTAATAGGGGGTGGCGCTGTCCATCAATCGCTCGAAATCCTCGACGGCACGGCTGTTGGGCCCCTGGCGCAGCAACTCGAAGATCAGCCCCAGGGCGCGGGGATTGCCCCCGGTCAGTTCGTGCAGGGCCTCAAGGCGGCCGGGACGGGTCTGCAACCGCTCCCTGATTTCGGGCAGGTCTCGGACCTCGGCCAACCGTTCCAGCACCCGGCGCACCTCGTTCAGGGGGAGTTTGCCCAACCGTTTGGGAATGAAAAAATCGTAAAAGGCTTTGTCGTAATCGGTGAAGGGTTCCGACAGACGCACCGACCCGCCGATAACCACCGGTGAAACAGCGGTGGACAAGGCCTCGCGAAAGCTCCAGTAGGCCGGGGCATGGGGGTTTTTCAACTTGCGCCCGGTTTTTTCGATGCGCTGGAAGACCAGATCCAGATTGTCCACCAGCAACACCGGCCGCCGTTCCAACCCGGCGCAGGTTTCCAGCAGCAGACGCAAGCCGTCGTCGGCCAAAGCGTCGTCGGAGGCGGCCTGCCCTTTGGCTTGGTCAACGGCGGCCAGCAGTTGGTCGGCCGCAGCGGTCTGGTCGTCGCGGTCAAGTTCGTCGGCCAAGGCCTCGCAAGCGGCCCACCAGAAATCGGCCAGATGTTTCACTTGGTACAACTCTTCCGGAAAGGAAAGGGCGACCAGATGGTCGTTGAGATCGTTGTCGCGGCGGATGGCCACGGCCAAACGCTTGAGCAGGGTGGTCTTGCCGGCCCCGCGCACGCCCACCAGCAGGTAGTGTTGGGCCCCACCCTGACGGGGGGTGCGCGCCAATTCGTTGCGCAGAAAGGTGAATTCCTCCTGGCGGGCCACAAAATTAGCCGCCAGATCGTCGTCGTTGAGCCAGTCCGGGTTGTAGTGGTGCATGGGAACGCCGCCGCTCATAGGGTGTTCCTCCGTGCCCACCAGCGGCGCAGGGGCTCAAGGCGGAAGCGGTAGCGTTTGACGCCCGAACTTTCGTCCGCCAACCAGTAGGCGTCGCGGATCAACACGTCGCGCAGGCGGATAAAGGTGCGCCGGGCCTCGTCGGCGTCGGCATGGGGCAAGCGTTCGTGCTGTTCGGCCAGCAGGGTTTCGACCCGAACGCCTTGGGGGTCGTGGGCGGTGCGGCCCAGCAGGGCCAGGGCGTGCTGGGCGTCGGCGGGGCAGAGCTGGATGGTCAGGCGTTCTTCCCAATGGTGGAAATCGTTGTCGGCGCTGGAGGTGATCATCTGCTCCAGGACCTGTTCGATGTGCTCGCCTAGGCGGCTGGCGGACGGCCCTTGCGTCATGGCGCGCAATTCGTTGAAAAAAAGCTGCAGGTAATAGGGCTGGGGCCAGCGAAGGGCGGCAACGATTGCCTGCGATTCCTCCTCGGTCAATGAAACCGCATAGCTGGCTGCTAATTTGTTGAGTAGGGCGACGGCCTCAGGGGCAGTGAAGGGTTCCAAGGTCTGGTGTTTGAGGCTGTTGACGGCGTCGGCCATCCCGTGCTGTTGCACCAAGGTGTCCAGGCCCACCGAGCCGGTGATCAGCCAGCGGGCCTTGCCGCCGCCGGGAAGATTGCGCAGGTCGTTGCGGAACCAGTCGAGGAAGCGGCGCACCCGCTGCACCCCGTTGTGCGGGTCTGTTGTGATGATGTTGAACAACAGGATGGGCAGTTCATCCATGTAGATCAGAAGCGGGGTTTGGCTTTGGCCGATGAGGCCGGCCACGTCGCCGGTCGCCCTAGTCCAATCTCCTTCGCTGCCGTCGCGCAGCGTTACCTCGACTGTTCCTGTTTCCCCGGCACTGTATGTGACTGACTCGATTGCGGTCAACCCTATCGCCGCGCGGGCCTTGTCGACCACTGCGCCAACCTTGCCGGCAACCGGCGTCAACTCGGCCACCAGGGCGGTGCGCAGTTTGTCGATCAGGCCGCGTTCGTCCTTGCAGGCCGCCACGTTGACTTCAATCGCTCGCCACCCTTCAGTGCGAATCCCGGCCAGAATCCTGCGGGCGGCGGAGGTCTTGCCGATTCGTCGCGGACCAAGCAACAGGACGTCGTGATGCTCAAGCAGATCGCGCAAGGCGGAAACCGCTTGCTCACGCCCAAAAAAGTCGTCGCCTTCAACCGGCGGCCCGGCAATGTTGTTCATTTTGGTGTTCTGCCCCATCTGTTGTTCCTCCTCCCGGCGGTTATGCACAGTGAATCCTGTACAAGGAATCCTTAGCACAAAAAAAACATAGTGCAAAGAAAATTTTGTGCAGATGCCGGGCGAGGCGCGGCAAGGAGAAAGCAGGGCTCCCCAGGAAGCCCCCCGCCTCACAGCGGCAGAATATGCACCTCTTCGCGCAGGGGGTAGTTGCCCTCGATGAGTAGGCCGTGGCGGCCGTCGATGGAGATCGGGGCGCCAAAGGCGATGCGGGCGCCGTTTATTTCGGCGTATTCGTCGGTTTCAAACACCTGCATGTCGCGGCAGCCGACCACGCAGGTTTTTTCCAGGCGGGTGGCCACCACCGAGGCGTGCGAGGTCTGGCCGCCGCGCGAGGTCACCAGGCCGTCGGCGAGGGAAATCTCGCGGATGTCCTCGGGCACGGTGTCGCGGCGGATGAGGATCAGCGGCGTGCCGGGTTCCTCCATCCGCAACCGGCTGATGTTGTCCTCGTTGAACACCGCCTTGCCCGACATCGCCGAACCGGAAACGCCGATGCCCTTGGCCAGGATCGCCTTGTGGGCCAGATCGGAATCGACAAAGACGTTGAGATGCTCCTTTTTCTTGATGGTGATCATGTCGCGGGTCTGCAGCAGGTACAACTGCTCCGGTTCCGGGCCTTCGAAGGTGAATTCGATCTCCTGCGGGTTCCATTCCTTGTCGTAGACCAGTTCACGGCTGATGCCGAGCAATCGCTGGTAGACTTTGGGAAATTGCCGCTCCAGGCTCTTGTTTTCGTCGCGGCCGTCGATTTCCGCCTGCTCCACTGAGATCGGGTGGCTGGTGACCAGGCCGGAAACAATATCCTCGCCTTGATCGCCAATGGCGTAATCGCCCCACAGGGCCACCCGCCGCACCTTGCGGTAGGGATGGGCGGTGAACAGCACCCCGCTGCCGGCCTGAACGCCGAGGTTGCCAAAGACCATGGTCTGGACGATAACCGCCGTGCCCCAGTCGTCGGAAACGCCCATCAGGTGGCGGTATTCCTCGGCCTTGGGCGTATGCCAGCTGTCAAACACCATGTCCACCGCGCCGATCAGCTGCAGCCAAGGGTCCTCGGGCATGCCGAAGCCGCGTCCGCGCAGGGCGCGCTGGTAGTTGAGCGCCAGCTGCCGCATCTGCTCCGGCGAAAAATCGCGTTTGTAGTGGACCTTGTGCTGCCGCTTGTGGGTGTTCATCAGCTCCTGGAAATCCTCGCGCTCCATGCCGTTGGCCATGCCCCAGGACTGGAGAAAGCGGCGGAAGTTGTCCCAGGCAAAATATTTGGCGTCCGGATGGATGGCCACGTACTCCTCGACCATCTCCTCGTTGGCGCCCACGTTGTGGATGGTGGACATGATTCCCGGCATGGAGATGGCGGCCCCGGAACGCACCGACAGGAGCAGCGGCCGTTCCGGCGAACCGAAGATCAGCCCGGTCAGCTGTTCGATGGCCGTGACCGCCGCCCGCACCCGCCGCATGTATTCGTCGCGGGCTCGCTCAAATTTGCGGATCGCCCGGTAGCAGCGGAAGACCTCGGTGGTGATGATAAAGGCCGGCGGCACCGGCATCTTGTCGCGGTTCAGCACCACCAGGTTGAAGCCCTTGTTGCCGAGGTGAATCAGGTTGTGGGTGCGCAGGTTTTCCGCGTGCAGGCTGCTGATCGCCTTTTCCGGGTTGTAGGTCATCAGCAGGTCCAGGGTTTTTTCATCCAGGATGTCCTTCTGCGCCTCCAGGGTGCCGATGACCTTGCCGATGAAGTTGTCCAGGTGCTGCAACCCGAAGGTGGTGGAAATCAGGTCGCGGAAGAACATCTCCGAGAGCTTGAGCACGGTCTCGGGCATGTTTTTCTCGTCCCAGGAACTGTGGTACTTGAGCAGGAGGTTGTCCTGGCCGATCTGGGGCACGATGATCGACAGGTTGTTCTGGTGGACATTGGTGTAGTAGGCGTAGATGATGTCCTTGACCCCCTCGGAAAGGCCCCGCATGATGTCGAGGTGCTGGGTGTAGGAAAAGCGCCGAATGCCGATGGAGGTGGCCAGCAGGCTGATGTAGGTGTCGAGGCGGCGGCTGGAGATGCCGTCGATCTGCAGGGCGCGGGTGAAAAGCCGCAGACATTTGAGGATGCGGATAAAGGTTGCCTGGGTGATGAAGCTGAGGTTGACCGTGGCGAACAACCGCTCTAGGTAGACGTTGGCCAGGCTTTCCAGGCGGAAGGTGAGGCCGAGGGCGTCGAACTTGCGCTCGCTGTAGCGGCCGTAAACCGAGGGGATGTCGACTGCGATGTGCCGCTTGTAGTAGATCTCCTCTTTGGGCTCGAACTTCTCGGCGCTGAGAATCACCTCCTGCAGGTGTTCGAGTTCGTCCAGCAGGGCGTCCAGGCAGTGGATCGGGTCGTTGGCCTCCAGCACGTCGAGGAGATGGGTCAGCTCGGGAAAGCCGGCGTTGACCGCGTGGTGCAGCTGGCTCTGGATCTCGGGCAGGCTGAGGTTGTATTTGAGATGGAGCAGCTTGTACATCCGCACCAGCAGGGCAAAGCGCCGCCTTTCGACCTCGGAGAGGTCCTGTTGGCGGTCAAGAAATTGCTGGCGCTCGTCGTCGGGCCAGGCCAGAATCTGGGCCATGCGGGTGAAGCGCAGCTCCTTTTTGATCCGCAGCGCCAGCTGGTGCTGGTCGTCGACATAGGCGCCCTCGGTCTGCAGCTGATGCAGCACCTCGTCGGGCAG
Organism: Desulfobulbus sp.; assembly: GCF_030824455.1. Classification (GTDB taxonomy): domain Bacteria; phylum Desulfobacterota; class Desulfobulbia; order Desulfobulbales; family Desulfobulbaceae; genus Desulfobulbus. Next base: position 9,623 of record NZ_JAVBXR010000124.1, on the reverse strand, counting down.
GTATTCGCGCAGATAATTGCGGTCCAGGGTGATCCAGAAGGTGAAAATGGCCTCGATGAAGCCGACGATCAGGTTGCTCGATTCCACATGGGCCTGTTTGCGCAGGAAGTGGATCAGGATGTCCTTGCGCTTGTGGATCTCGTCGAGTTCGGTGGACACGTCGCGCAGCTCGCCTTCGGCCCCGATTTCGTTGAAAAAGACCGGCATCAGCTTGGTGAACTGCTTGGCCAGGTTGTAGATCGGGCCGATGGGGTGGTTGAGCAGCTCGGTGACGTCGCGCTGGAACAGGTCGGTGTCGCGGACGCAGGTGCCCGAGAGGCGCAGGTTGATGATCAGGGCCGAGAACAGGGTGGAGCACCATTTGGGCTCCTGCTCGATCAGATTGAGCCAGATGCGGATGTTGGTCAGATGGGCTGGGTTGGCAATGGGCTGCCAGTCCTCGTCGACGCCGCGCACCCCCGCATACTGGAAGCCGAACCGCACCGCCTCCCAGAGAAAGGCTTCGACCAGACGGGAGTTGCCGCGCTTGAACACCTCGTTGCCAATTACCTGGATGCACTGCAGCGAGGTGTGCGGGTAGCGGCGGACATTGGCCTTGAGCAGGTGGAAGGTGGTGACGAAAAACTGCTCGATCTCCTCGAAGCTCTGCTTGCGAATCAGCTGCACCAGGCTGCGGTTGATCTCGCGCAGGGTTTCTTCGTGGATCAGGGAGAGGCCCTTGGTGTCCATGATCCGGAAGAGGAAGAGCAGCTTGCGGTTTTCAACGAAATGGGCCGAGGTCTCGTCTGTCGGTTCCAACGCCACCATCTTGGCCGGGATCTCTTTGTACAGGCGGACAATGTCCATGTGGCTGGGCAGGGTGAGGATCAGCTCCAGGCCGGCCTGGTGATCGGCGGTAAAGTCCACCCCTTCGAGAATCTGCAGGCATTCGCGGATGCGCTGGTGCGAGATGGCCAGCAGCAGGTCCTGGCCGTGCCATTGCCGGCAGTAGTCGCCGCACTGCGCCTCAAACCAGGGCAGGGGATCTTCCTCGCTCAGCCAGTATTCGTAATTGCGGAGCAAAATGGTGCGCATCAACTGGGCCAGCGCCCGCAGGTCAAAGGGCTGCTCAGGCTGCTGCTGGCGCAGGGCGATCACCTTCTGCGCCATCTTGCGCACCGGATGATGGCCCTGGACCATGGACAGCATCACCAGCGGTTCGGTTTTGTCGAGTTCGCGCAGGCGGGTGAAAAAATCGGCAAAGACCTGCTCAAAACGAAAGAGCGCGGCGCCGTCCAGGGAGAGGATCAGCTTGTCGGCATAGGCGAGCATGCCTTCCAGAATGCGCTGGAGCAACTGGTCGTTGCGGCTCGAATCCTTGAGGGCGTCGAAAAAAATGCCGGTGAACAGGGCAAAGGCCTCGGGCCCCTGCTCGTGGTCGCGGTAGTGATTGAGGTTTTTCAGGGCAAAGGCCCGCAATTCCGGGATGATCAACTTCCAATTATGGTAGGGATGGCTGATTTCATAAAGCAGGGCGTCCAGTTTGCCCAGGATGCCCTGGAACCGACAGACCACCTCGCGCAATAGGGCGTAGCGCGGGCTGATCACCACAGGGGCGGCGGTTTCCCGCAGATTGGCCTTGAGGGCGTCGGAGGCAAGGGGCAACGGGCAGGGCTCAACGGACATGGGCAACCTCGCAGGTGGAGAGGATAAAATAAGACCGCAACATTTCTATTGTAAATGCGTTGTCCCGGAAAGTCAGCAGGAGTTTTGCGCGGCGCGGCAGTGGGGCCTTGAGATCAGGGCAGCAGGAGGCGAAGGAGATGATAGACCAGCGGCAGGAAGATGGCCGGCAACAGATTGCCCACCCGGATTTTGACCATGCCCAGCATGTTGAGGCCAATGGCGACGATCAGCAGGCCGCCGACCGCGGTCATCTGGGCAACCGTTGCGGCGGCGAGCAAGGGTTTGAGGAAAACGGCCGCCAGGGTGATCAGCCCCTGGTAGAGAAAAACCGCTGCGCTTGAGAACAGGACGCCCGCGCCCAGGGTCGAGGCAAAGACAATCGAGATCACCCCGTCAAGAATCGATTTGGCAAACAGGGTCTGGTGATTGCCGGTCAGGCCGCTTTCCAGCGAACCGACAATGGCCATGGAACCGACACAGAACACCAGGCTGGCGGTGACAAAACCCCGTGCCAGACTGGAGCCGGGGCCGGCGGAAACCCGCGCTTCCAGCCACTGGCCCAGCTTCTCCAGCCTGCCCTCGATGTTCAGTCCTTCGCCGATGGTCGCGCCCACCACCATGGAGACGATCACAATCAGCAGCTGATCTGCGGCCAGGGCGCTTTTCCAGCCGATGAGGATCACCGACAGCGCCACCCCCTGGAGGATGGTTTGCTTGTATTTTTTGGCAATGCCCTTGCCAAACAACAGGCCAATCAGGCCGCCGACAATGATGGCCAGGGCGTTGGCGATGGTTCCCAGCATAACGAATTTTCCCGTCTCTGTTTTCTTTTGCCGTCTCTTGGGCTGCGCCGCCGACTTCCTCCTTGGAAATCGGCAGGGCTGTTGCTAATATACCGGTTCGCGCCGAAAGCAAAGGTTCTTGAACGATCCGCCTGCCGCCGCGCCGTCTATTCGAGCCAGCCTCATTGCCACGAACGCCTCCGGGCGGAGAACATCATGAATCGCTACATCCTGACCATTGGCCTGCTCTGCTGCAGCAACGTCTTTATGACCTTTGCCTGGTATGGGCATCTCAAAAACCTGGCGCACAAGCCCTGGATCATCGCCGCCCTGGTCAGCTGGGGCATTGCCCTGTTCGAATACCTGCTGCAGGCGCCGGCTAACCGCATCGGCCACCACGTCATGTCCGTGGGGCAGCTGAAGCTTTTGCAGGAGGTGATCACCCTGTCGATTTTCGTGCCCTTTTCGGTGTTCTATCTCAAGGAAAAGCTGACCCTGGACTATCTCTGGGCCGGGCTCTGCCTGCTAGGCGCCGTCTTTTTTCTCTTTCGCGGCAAGATCATGGGGGCCTGACCCCCGACCACTCTACCCTGAGTCAACGCCATGGACAACACCGCTCTGCCTGCCCGTTTCGTCCTCGACCTGCCGGACTGGGCCCCGGCCGAATTGCACCGGTTGCCCGAATGCCTGCCGCAACTGGAAGACAGGATGGCGGCGGTGCTGCGCTTTGCCCGCCTCAACACCGAGCGTCAAACCGGCGGACCCTTTGCCGCCGGGGTTTTTGAACGCGATTCCGGGCGGTTGGTCGTGATTGGCGTCAATCGGGTTGTGCCGCTCAACTGCTCCTCGGCCCATGCCGAAGTCATGGCGCTGTCGCTGGCCCAGCAACGGTTGGGCGTCTACGATCTGGGCGGTCCCGGTCTGCCCGCGCATCAACTGGTGGTCAACTGGAGCCCCTGCGCCATGTGTTTTGGCGCCGTGCTCTGGTCCGGCATTCGCTCACTGGTGATCGCCGGCGCCGATCCGGCCATGGAGGCGATTACCGGATTTGACGAGGGGCCCATGCCCGGCGAGTGGAGGGTGGAGTTGGCCAGGCGCGGCATCGAGCTGATCGAGGGGATGATGCGCGAGGAGGCCCTGGCCGATTTCCGCGTTTTCGCGGCCGCCAACCCCATTGTCTACAACGGTCGGCAAGGGTAGCGGGTTTTCCGTGTGCAGGACGAATCAACTGGTCGAGGCAAAGGCGCCGCTGGCCGGCGACGATCAGGTCGCGGCAGGAGCCAGGTGCAGGGAAATGTCAGTAATGATATCGAAGTTGAGCGATGAAAACAGCATCATTTTCGACCTTGTAGACAAGGCGATGCTCGTCGGTGATTCTGCGCGACCAATATCCGGAGAGGCTATGCTTGAGAGGTTCGGGTTTGCCTAGGCCCTGGTAAGGCGTCCGTTCAATCTCACGGATGAGGGTGTTGATCCGTTTTACAATTTTTTTATCGGCGTTTTGCCAGTACAAATAGTCGTCCCAGGCGTGTTCTGAAAAGACGAGCTTCACTCCGCCAGCTCCCTCTCGGTTCCTTTGCCCGCTTCAAGTTGGATGATTGATTCAAGCAGTCGGCGAGCATTTTTAGGGCTTCGCAGAAGGTAGGCGGTCTCTTCGAGGGCTTCATAGTCGTCAAGAGACATCATGACGACGGGTCTGGCCGCTTTTCGGGTGATGATAACCGGGGCGTGATCGTCGCAAACTTTTTCCATTGTCTGCGCGAGATTGCTCCGGGCTGAGCTGTATGTGATGGTATTCATGATCTTCCTCCGGGTCGATATGTACGATTCAATGTACAATAGGGCAAGGGGCTCGACAAGTCAATAAGCCGGACTGGGAATCGCCGCCTTCTTTCACCTAGGGGCCCTCGGCCGGCCGGTTGTTTCACCGTCGGCGGGCTCGAGAATGGAGCGCATTCGGACTGCCCGGTCATTTGAGAGCACGCCGGAGTTCCTGGCGGGCGTGGGCAGAGCAGGGCCACGTCGAAGAGTTGTTGGCAGCGGCGCGGGATGGACGGCAAATCAAATCGGCTGGAAACTCCCTGGCAATAATAACATCAGGTTGCGTTGCTCTCTGGCGAGCGCGCATCCTTGCAAAAAGGAGACGCATGACACGATCAATCCTCGCCTTGGCTTTGGTTTTCCTCTGTTGGGCCTGCTGCAGTCCGGCGTCTTTTGCCGCCAACAAGGTTTCATTCAAAGGGGTGACCCCGGGCATCTCGACCCTGGACGACACGTCGCGGATCCTGGGCAAGCCGGTTTCCAGAATTATTGACGGGGATCAGACAATCTACAAATACCGATTTGGCAGTATCAATTTTCCTAAAAAAACTGGAAAGATTGAGCATATTTTCATTTACGATCAATCGGTTAAAGACGTCAACGGGTTCCGCGTCGGCTCAAAATACAGCGACGTTAAGGAAAAGCTGAATGTGAATGATACGGGGGGCGCGCTTTTTGATCAAGGCAACGGCATCTTATACGTTTTTGATCAAGAGGGGTTGGTCAGCCGCATCATTTACGGCGTTGTTGCCCCATAGCGTCCAGGCAGTTGGATAATTTTTCACGCTCGAGGAGTTATTTCAGGGGAGATTCTGCGATATCGACTTAACCAATCACATTTCATTGAATGCCGTTCTCTGCAGGCATTCAACAAGGAGCGACGTCGCATGGATAGGATAGAGGAGCTGATCAAAGAAATAAAGCGGCTCGAAGCTGAGCTTCGGGCGGAAATACAGAAAAAAGAAGCGGAGTTTTTTTACAAAATCAAAGGGAAGAAAATATTTTTTGAAGAAGAGGCGCGAAAGTATCAACAAAAATTTATGGTTCGGGTCGCGCCGTATGTATTGAACGCCTCTTTGTTGAACATCCTCACTGTTCCGTTTATTTGGGCGTGCATCGTTCCGGCCTTTTTTCTTGACGCGACCGCCTCGGTCTATCAATGGATTTGTTTCAAAGTGTATAAAATCCCCCAAGTGAAGCGCAGCGAGTACATTGTTATAGATCGCCACAATTTGAGCTACTTAAACACCATCGAAAAGATTAACTGTGTCTATTGCGGCTACTTCAACGGGCTGATTGCCTATGTGCAGGAAATAGCCGCCAGAACGGAGCAGTATTGGTGCCCGATCAAGCACGCCAGGAAGGTTGCCGCCATGCACAGTCGCTATCATAAATTTTTGGAATACGGCGATTGCAAAGACTACCAACAGCGGCTCAAAGCCTTGCGCCAGAATTTCCAGGATCTCGAAGATGAGAAAAAATAACGAAGACCAAGGGGGAAAACAGGACAGGTTGCTGGGGGCGTTTGCCTGCCCATGATCCGCCTGATGCTTGCCGGCCTTGCCGCCGGGCTTTTTTTCAGCGCCACCTTTGTCCTCAACCGGGCCATGAGCCTGGACGGCGGCCACTGGTACTGGTCGGCTTCGTTGCGCTATCTGTACATGGCGCTGCTGCTTGGCGTCGGGCTGGCGCTATTCAAGGGGCCGGTCTATCTGGGCCGGGTAATGGGCGAATTGGTTCGCCACTGGCTGTTCTGGACGATCAGCGGCTCTATCGGCTTTGGCTGCTTTTATGCGCTGATCTGCTTTGCCGCCGACTTTGCCCCGGGCTGGGTGGTGGCCACCACCTGGCAACTGACCATCATTGCGACCCTGGTGGTGCTGATGGGCTTCGGCGGCCGCTTTGCCCGGCGAATCTGGTTGTATGCCCTGGTGGTGCTGGTCGGGGTGGCGCTGGTCAATCTCAGCAACGTCGACGCCGCTGATCTGCGGCCTTTGCTGCTGGGCGCGCTACCGGTGCTGGTTGCCGCCTTTTGCTATCCCTTGGGCAACCAGTTGGTGTGGGAGGCGCAGCGCGGCAGGCGCGGTTTGCCGCAGATTGACGGCGATCTGCTGGCCAACAGTTTCACCAAGGTGCTGCTCCTCTCCATCGGCAGCCTGCCCTTTTGGCTGCTGCTCTATCCCTGCGTCAGGCCGGGATTGCCCTCCGGCGGCCAACTGGCGACTGCGGCCCTGGTGGCCGTTTCCTCCGGGGTGATCGCCACCACCTTGTTTCTCCATGCCCGCAACCATGCCGACAACGCCAGCAAACTGGCGGCAGTCGACGCCACCCAGTCGAGCGAGGTGCTGTTTGCCCTGGCCGGCGAGATTGTCTTCCTGCACGCCGCCCTGCCGGGACCAGTCGCCCTGGTCGGCGTCGCCGTCACCATCTTTGGGCTAATCGCCTTTGTCCGCCACGAACACTAGAAGGCCAGAAACACAAGGCCAATCGGGCCCAAAAAGAAGAAACAGGTTGCTGACGTCAAAAATTACAGGGGAGATCCTGACTTTTCGATTGACTAAGTTGAAGGCTAGCAACATAAACCTCTAGCCGCCTTCACCTATCCAGTGCGTGCTTTGTTAGTCTGCTTCTCGCTCGCCAGAATCTCGGAACAGCACAACTCGAGTCTCTGTTCCCTTGGCTTTATACATTGCAGTATCGGCATTTTTGAAAAGAACGTCAGCAGTTTCTCCATCTGCAGGATATATGGCAATGCCGATACTGGCTTTTATAGAAAGTACAGTCCCATTAAACTCGCAGGCTTCAGCAATCCGATTGGTCATCTTCTCTGCAAGGCTAGTCACGTCGGCTTCTTGCTTGACTTCCAACAACAGGCACACAAACTCGTCGCCACCCCAGCGACTGACCATGTCTTCATCGCGTACAGAAGACTGTAAACGATTTGCCACCATCAACAGCACTTTGTCCCCCAGATCATGGCCATAAGAGTCGTTAATACTCTTGAATTTATCGATATCAATAAAGAGGACGGCGAGTCCCCAGCCGTGCCGTTTTGCCTGGATCAATCCATGGTTTAGCCCCTGTTCAAACGACACGCGGTTCGGAAGGCCAGTGAGTGCGTCCTGAAGCGCAATTTGTTGCGCTTCTTCCTCTTTCACCTGGGATTTTAACAAATCGTCGCGCACTTCGGCCAAGTCGGTCTTTGTATCGGCGAGTTCGGATTCGAGGGCTATCCGCTCGGTGATTTCTTTGGCGAGTTTGACGTTGACCAACTTCAAATCGTCTGCGGCCTGCTCAACCTTCTGTTCAACACCTTCATTCTGATTGAGGGCCTGTTTCATAACCTGAAGAGGGACTTTTTCTTGACTGAGAACTTCATTTACCAAGGTGAGCTCACTGGCGGCTTTCTTGAGAGTTGCTTTGATTTTCACATTTGTTTTAAGCACATGTGCAAGGGAAGCTCTCTTGGCGGATATTTTCTTCTGCAACTCTTTTGATTTTGATTTCATAACCTTTCTTGCATGGAGCGAGCTAAAGTGAGCGGTTGCCAGGGTCAGATCTTGAATTTTGAATCGTGCTGGAGCAACGGTTGGGTGTGATGGTAATCGATAGCTATGGCCTGTCAACATACTTCCAATAAGTCACCTCACACATCCAACCCCGCCCCATCCTTACGCAGCCTTCCGCTCCCAGAAGCCCGGCAACACCTTGTCGACCTCATTCCAGAAAGCGTCGGTGTGGTCGGCTTGGTGAAAATGGCAGAATTCATGAGCCACGATGTAATCGATGATGGTCTGCGGGGCGATAACGCACTTCCAGTGAAAGGCAAGCCTCACTCCCCCGCGGGGTAGGTCAGAAGATGGGGCGACGTTCCGGAGATGGCGTGTGTATCATTGATGTTGTTGTATCCATTGGAAGTTCGACATACTGTCCCTGAATTTTCTAAGATTAATTGCCATAATGACGCTTGGGTTAAGCTTCTATTTCCCCGAATAAAACTTGAAAGTGTTTCAGGGCGATGTCTTTATTATTATCTATGAAGTCGTACACTTGTCGATAGGTACACAAAATAACATTTCCGCTTCTCAAACCATTAAGGTCCAAGGCCGGAAGTGTCATTGGCAATTCCCATACTGAGCCTTCGTTTTCAAATGACGGCCCAAGGTGTACAAGCGGATAGTAAGCTTTATAGAGTAAGTTTTGTCGTTCTACATGCTGCTTATTCCACTCGATTTTTGGACGTTTTCCGGGATAGTCCCAGTACGGGAAGAGGCGATCTGCATATGGCATGAAACGTTTACCCATGGCAACCCGCCAACGTGGAAAGAAAATCGACTGTAACTCGGTGAATGTTACTAGATCCAGATTGGTATTTTTTATCGCCTCTTTAGCACCTGCTTGAAAGCCGACCCTTGAAATTAGGAATCCGCGATGGGCTCCATAATCGGAGAGCACAGTTCTAAAGGAATGAATAACCTCTTGGGGGATTGGTTTGTTCCAATGTTTACACTCGCAGAGATATATGGATGGTGGTGTAGTGTGTGGGTCGCGTACCCAGACGTCAATCTCTTTCTCGCCCCGCACCAGTTTGATTCGCTCCTCGACTTTAACTTCACAATCGATTTCCACGAATAGTTGAGCAACCAAGTTTTGAAATTCATTCCAGTCTTCTGGTTCTTGATCAAAAATTGACATGCCAGTGCCTCACTGGATTGATGCCCAACGTGGAGCTAACCAGCCTGCGGCAACGGAACTAGCCACGAAATGAACGCGTGCTTCCGCAGGTCTGGTTCATCGGCTGGTTAGGGTAATTGTCTTTCAATATTAAATACATTCACTCCGACTTTTGATATTTTTCCAACCAATTTAATTTTGGTTCCTATTTTAAAATTTCCCTTTTCGTTTTCGTTAACACATAATGCGTGAGGGGCATAATGAAATGTACTTATATTATTTATCAGTGGTTGAGCACAAGTCCTAGCCCCAGCTCCTTTCCACCCTGTGACTATCGCAAAAACATACCCATTTTTTCCAAAAACTGTATTGTAAACCCATGGTATACCAAAATATACAGGATAGTAGAGCATGAACATAGATGCGAAAAATAAAAAGACGCGCCTTAAAGTACTACATTCAGCCCAGGGGTGTCTTATAATTAGCATTTCTAAATTACGCTTATCACTTCTTTTTTCTGAATACAATATAATTGTAGCTGATAACGAAATGTTTACTAATAATAAATAAACTATACTGTTGTTACCAGGGATAAAATTGCTGAAAAACATTGCAATTATTAATATAACAATATATATGCCCATGAAAAAATATACAATTTGTTGCTTTTTCATCTTAATC